>CAYYGV010000158.1:0-7752 GCA_964471615.1 uncultured Opitutaceae bacterium | reverse complement strand
AGAGGTGACCGCTCCAGACCAGGTGGCCGCCGAGGCCGCGGTGGGAGAACGAGATTACGTCGACCGCCTTGTCCGCGAGCAGCGCCAGCGGGACGATCAGCCCCTCATTGCCCTGGCCGCCCGTCACCGTGCCCTTGATCAGCCCCTGCCGGAACAGCTCAAGGATGCGGTTGTCCGCCGAGCGCGCGAGCTGCATCCAAGCGTAGATGCGCAGCCAAGCCTCCGGCGAGTTGGTCTCGAGCTCGGCTGCCCGGAGATCGCGGGCCGCCAGGAGGGCGGGAGAGGGAGGGAGTGCCATGGGCAGGAGTCCACGTTGGGTGGGCCGACTGCCGCGGGCAAGCCTGCGCGAGGCTCGCGTCCGGGCCGCGTCCGGGCGCCTAGAGGTCCAGCGACTCGCCCGCCGCCAGCACGCGCACCGGGTGACCGACCGCGGCCCCGGCTGCGGCAAACGCCTGCGGGTCGGCCCGGATCTGGCTGGTGGTGTTGTAGTGCATCGGGACGGTCAGCCGGGGACGCAGCAAGTGCATCGCCTCGATCGCGTCCTCGGGCCCCATCGTGTAGCGGTCGCCGATCGGCAGGAGCGCGAGGTCGAGCCCGTGGCGGCCGATCAACCGCATGTCGCCGAACACCGCGGTGTCGCCGGCGTGATAGATCGCGCGGTTTTCCGCCCGGATGAGAAAGCCGCCCGGCACGCCCATCGGACGATTCTGCCCGTCGGGCAGGTCCAGCGACGAACTGTGCACGGCCGGGGTCAGGTCGATCCGGCCCCACGGCAGGTTGATCCCGCCGCCCGGCATCAGGTCGATGATCGCCGCGCCCAGCGTCGCAAAGTGGTTCGCCAGCTCGTACGGCGCCACGATCGTGGCGCCGTGACGCCGCGCGAGGTTCAGCGCGTCGCAGATGTGGTCCTCATGCGCGTGCGAGCACAGGACGAGATCGCACGGCACGGTGGCGGGGTCGACGGCCCCGTGCGGGTTCTCGCTGAGGTACGGGTCAAGCACCAGACGCGTGCCGGCGATCTCGAGGAGAAAACACGAGTGTCCGAAATAGGTGAGCTTCATCGGGCAAAATAGCTTCGAGCGGCGATGCCATTATTGCACCAGCGGGAACGAAGGCAATCGCGCCGACGACTTTGCGCGCCGACCGGGGAGGTGACTGCGGCCCTTCGTGGCGAACGTGCCTAGTCCGCCACCGGACGGCTGATGGCGGCGATGCGCTTCATCACCTCGGGCGTGAGCTGGTCGACGAGGGCCAAGGCGCCAAAGTTCTCCTGCAGCTGCGCGGGACGCGAGGCGCCGAGGATGACGCTGCTGACGTGGGGATTCTTCAGGCACCAGGCCACGCCGAGGCGGGGCAGCGACGTGCCGAGCTCGCCGGCAATCCCCGCGAGCTCCTTGACGGCCGCGACGCGACGTCCGAACGCCGGGTCGCCGGTGAGCCGGTCGCGCAGCCATTCCATGCCGGGGGTGTTGAGCCGCGAGTCCGACGGCACGCCGTCGTTGTACTTGCCGGTCAGCAGGCCGGTCGCGAGCGGCGACCAGATCGTGGTGCCGAGGCCGGGCGAACGGTAGAAGGGCGCGTATTCCTGCTCGACCCGCTGGCGGTGGAAAAGGTTGTACTGGGGTTGCTCGACGATGGGACGGTGCAGGTTGAGCCGCGCGCAGACGTCGAAGGCCTCGCGGAGATTCTCGGCGCTCCACTCGCTCGTGCCCCAGTAGAGCACCTTGCCCTGGACGATCAGGTCGTGCATCGCGCGGGCCGTCTCCTCGATGGGCACCTCGGGATCGGGGCGGTGGCAGTAATAGAGGTCGAGGTAGTCGACCTGCAGGCGCTGCAGGGCGGCGTGGCAGGCCTCGACGACGTGCTTGCGCGAGAGGCCCACCTGGTTGGGACCCTCCCGCTCGGCGCCGAAGTAGACCTTGCTCGAGACCAGGTAGGTGTCGCGCGGCCAGCCCGCCCGGCGGAGAATGGCGCCCATCACGCGCTCGGCCTGGCCGTCGGCGTAGGTCTCCGCGTTGTCGAAGAAATTCACGCCCGCGTCGTACGCGGTGTGCATGAGCTGCTCGGCGACCGGGTCGCCGATCTGCTTGCCAAACGTGACCCACGCGCCGAACGAGAGCGCGCTGACCTTGAGACCGGAGGACCCGACGCGACGATAGATCATGCCCATGCCGGGAGCATGCGGGTCCCTCGCGGGTTGTCTACCGGCCAGCGAAGAATTTCCGTCCGACGGTCAGATCGTCCTGGACGAGACCGTGACCGGCCGGCGCCGTGTGCACCTCGACCGTCGCCCCGCCCGCGCGGAGGAGTTCGGCGAGTCGCGGCGGGTGGGAGTTGGGCACGATCGGGTCGCGGGTGCCGCTGGCGATCAGCACGCGGCGGCCGGTGAGCGAACCGGGCGAGGCCGGCTGGTCGAGCACGACCATGGGCCGGAGCAGCACGGCGGCAGCGAGCGACTCGGGCCGCAGCTGGAAAAGGGTGGCGGCGATGTTGGCGCCGTTGGAGAGACCGACCGCGGTCAATCGCGCCGGGTCGAGTCCATGGGCGCGGGTGGCGGCGGCGATGAAGTCGGCGAGTTCGTGCGTGCGCCGTGTCACCTCCGCCGGGTCGAAGACGCCCTCGGCCAGCCGGGCGAAGAACCGGAGCGCGCCCCGCTCGCTGACCAGTCCGCGGGGACTGAGCAGCGCGGAGCCGGGCGAGAGGGCGTGGCCGAGCGGGAGCAGGTCATGCTCGTCGCCACCGGTGCCGTGGAGCAGCAGCAGGGGCGGCGCCGACGGATCGGTGCCGGGTTCGAACACGTGCTGGAAGGTGAGGCTCATGGCGCGGTGGTCAGCGGGGGCAGCGCCGCCTCGATCTCGGCGCGATGCGGCTCGAGGTGCGGGGGCAGGCCGAGTTTCGAGCCCAGCGTCTCCGCCGGCTCGTCGATGGTGAATCCGGGCTGATCGGTCGCGATCTCGAACAGGATGCCCGACGGCTCGCGGTAGTAGATCGACTTGAAGTAGGCGCGGTCGATCACCGGGCTGATCGGCAGGCCGGTGCGAGCCACCTCGGAGCGCGCCTCGACCTGGGAAGCGTCAGTCGGTGTGCGGAACGCGACGTGGTGGATCGTGCCTGCACCATTCACCCCGCGGGGCAGGGCGGGATCGGTCAGCAGGTCGACATACGTGCCCGGGCCGCCGGCGCCGACGGTGTAGCGGGCGCGATGGCCCTCCGTGGCGACCAGACGGTAGCCCATGGCTTGGGTGAGCACGGCGATCGTGGCCGTGGGATTCACCACGCCGAGCGTGGTGCTGTGAAAGCCGCGGATGGCGTGGGCGGCCGGGACGTCGTTTGACGGGGCGGGCTGGCGGGGGTCGGGCTCATTGGCCGCAATCAGGTCGAGCCGCAGGCCGTCGGGA
Source organism: uncultured Opitutaceae bacterium (assembly GCA_964471615.1). Lineage (GTDB taxonomy): Bacteria > Verrucomicrobiota > Verrucomicrobiia > Opitutales > Opitutaceae > Opi-474. Next base: position 4,354 of record CAYYGV010000158.1, on the reverse strand, counting down.
TCAAAGGTCGTCAGGACCTTCTCACCGAAGCGCTCTGTCACGGGCTCGCTCTTGACCCCGAGCCGGGCCAGCCGCTCCTGCCAGAATCCAAGCGAGCCCTGCGGAACGGAAAATCCCGTGGCGTACGACTGGCCGCTGCCGGGGCGGCCCCGGCGCAGGCCGGGCCACGGGAAAAACGTGAGCGCGGTGCCGGGCGAGCCGGTGTAGTCGCCGTAGTAGAGATGGTAGGTGCCGGGATCGTCCTGGTTGACCGACTTCTTGACGAAGCGAAGTGCGAGGACGCGGGTGTAGAACTCGAAGTTCGCCCGAGGATCCGAGGCCATGGCAGTGATGTGATGCAGACCGAGCAGGTTCATGTCGTTGGTTGGTTAAAGGTAGGGTGGGCGGAGCCTCAGCGGGAGTCCGCGACGGCCGAAGCCCGGCCGGTGCCGAGCTTCTTGCAGAGCCAGCCGAGGGTGAATTGCTCGGCGGTCGACAGGACGGCGAACTCGCGCGCCAGGCTGGCGGCGAGCTTGGGAAAAAGGTCCTGGATGAAGGCGCGGCCCTTTTCGGTGAGGGAAACCATGATGAAGCGCCGGTCCTCCGGGTCGCGTTCGCGCAGCACCAGGCCGGCGCGCTCGAGATTGTCCACGACCAGCGTCACGTTGCCGCCACTGCGCAGGAGCTTCGACGCCAGTTCACCCTGGCAGAGCGGGCCGCGGTGCAGCAGCGCCTCCAGCAGGCCAAACTGCGCGATCGTGAGTCCCTTCGGCAGCACCGCGTGGGCGCGCGCCGTCACCGAGTCCGCCGCCCTCATCAGCTTGATGTAGGCATTGAGGGCATCGACTTCGGCCTTGGAGCCTTGGTAGTTGGAACTCATGATACTTTGATCTTAAAGTACTGATAATACTTCAATGTCAAATTAATGAGACCGTATTCGCCTAAGCCTTAGCTTAACCTGTTGCTTTCAGGCGCCTAGAGATAGCGCCTTGGGTCCCGGCGAGGCGGAATTCCTCAGGCCATGCTGTCCAATTTCTGGATGCGAGGGATATGGCGGCCGCCCTCGAATTCGGTTTCGAGCCAGATGCGGACGACGCGGAGGGCTTCCTCGAGGGCGATGGTTCGCTCGCCGATGGCCAGGCAGTTGGCGTCGTTGTGCGAGCGGTTCCAGATGGCGACCTGTTCGGACCAGCAGACGCCGCAGCGGACGCCCCGGACGCGGTTTGCGGCCATGGCCTCGCCGTTGCCGGAGCCGCCGAGCACGATGCCGCGCTCGACCTCGTGGTTGGCGATCGCCCGGGCGACCGGGAAGCAGAAATCCGGAAAGTCGCAGCGCTCCGCGGAATGCGTGCCGTAATCGCGGACCGTATGGCCCTCGGCGAGAAGCATGCCCTTGATGGCTTCCTTGTAGGTGAAGCCGGCGTGGTCGGAGCCGATGGCGATCGTAAACGTCTTTTTCATGAACTGCGGGGAAACTGCGGCGGGATTGCCGTGTCCATTTGCGCGGTTCAGTTTGCCCCAGCAAACAAATTCCCGATCCCATGAAATCCCGATTTGGCGGTCTGGTCGTGTTGCTTCTTCTCCTGCTCGCCGGCTGCGCGTCTCCCGCCGATCGCATCGCGAGCAATCAGGCGATGTTCGATTCCTGGCCTCCGTCCGTCCGCGAAAAGATCCGCGCCGGTCAGGTCGCCGTAGGCTTCGCGCCCGAGATGGTCCTCGTCGCGCTCGGCCAGCCCGACCGCAAGGTGCTCCGCACCACCGCGCAGGGCACGGCGGAGGTCTGGACGTATTTCGACCACCGCCCCCGCTTCTCCATCGGCGTCGGCATGGGCTCGGTCGGCCGTTCCTCCGCGGTCGGCGGCTCCGTGGCAATGACCGATGAGGCGTGGCACGAGTCCCACGTCATCACCGTCATCTTCGAGGGCGGCAAGGTCGCCGCCATCGAGGCCAGCAAATAGGCCGCGCCTAGCCCGCCTCCTCCGCCAGTCCCACGGCCCGGAAAAACGCCGCGCCGTCGCTGAAGTCGGTGAAGCAGAACGCGGGGGCGTGACGCTCGAGTTCCTCGCGGGAGTACTGGCCGGTGGCGACCGCCACGGTGCGGGCTCCGATGACCTTGCCGCACTCGATGTCATGCGGGGTGTCGCCGATCACGAACACCCGCTCCGCTGCAAACTCGACGCCCAGCCGCTCGCGAGCGCGCCGCAGGGCGACCGGGCCGAGCTCGTTGCGCAGGGGGCTGTCGTCCGCGAAGGCGCCGAAGTGGAAGTAGTCCGAGAGACCGTGGTGCCCGAGCTTGATGCGGGCGCCGCGCTCGATGTTGCCGGTCAGCAGGGCCAGAGCGCAATCACGGCGCGCGGCCAGCCGCGGGACCAGTTCGCGGATCCCGGGCAGCACGCGCGTCCCCGGGTTGTGCAGCGCGGCGGGCAGCTCCGCGAGGTAGCCCTCGAGGAGCCGGGTGCGGCTGGCGGGCGTGTCCGGGATCGAGCAGAGCGCGAAGATCTGGCCGACGATGTGGCGGTCGGTCCGGCCGGCGTAGTCGATGTCGGCCAGCGACCGGTCGACGCCGAACTCGCGGGCGAGGGCCGACTGCAGCGCGCGCATGCCGGCGCCGCCCGAGAGCGTCAGCGTGCCGTCGATGTCCCAGAGCAGGAGGGTCGTCATGCGGGTGCCGATGAACGGCTCCGGCTTCGGCGGGGGCAAGATTCTTCCTCGTTGGCGGGAACCCGGGTGGTGGTAACTTTTCCAAGAAGGCAGCGTCCCCTGTTCATCATGAAATCCCTCCTCACGCTTTTGGCTCTCGCGGGCGGGCTGGTCCTGCTCGCCGGCTGCGCGACCCCGGAGTCCCGCATCGCCCGGAATCCCGAGGCGTTTGCGCGCCTCACGCCCGAGCAGCAGCAGCTGATCAAGGAAGGCAAGGTCGGCATCGGCTTTGACCAGACGATGGTGCGCCTGGCGATCGGCGACCCCGATCGCGTCCGCCTCCGGACCGACCAACACGGGCAGAGTGAGATCTGGAGCTACGTCACCTACGAGGGCGACGACGGGATCCTCCTCTACCGCGGCTACTACCACCGCTATTTCTACGGCTACGGCCCGGTGTACCCCTACTATCTCGCCTATCCGAGCCGGCGGGTGCACGAGCACTTCCGCGTGGTGTTCCGCGACGGCAAGGTTACCGCGATCGAGCAGGAGACCTAGCCCCGGGCGGAGCGCGCCTGGCGCTGAAACTGGGACGGCGTCTGCCCGGTGAAGCGCCGGAAGACGGTCGCGAAATACTGCGAGCTTGAGAAGCCCAGCTCGTGGGCCACCGCGGTGACGGTGGCCCCGGGCTCGCGCAGGCGCGCCTGGGCCACGCCCAGCTTGTGCCGCAGCACGTGCTCCCGCGGCGGCAGGCCGACCTCCTGGCGGAAACGCGCTTTGAAGCGGGACGGGGACAGCCGCACGAGGCGCGCGAGCTGCGGGACGCTGGGCAGTTCGGCGGTCTGGGCCGCGATGTGCGCAAGGGAGCGCTGGATCCGGGGCGACGGCGTCGCGCGGCGGTTGTGGTGCGAGGCCCGGATGGTCGCGAACAGGAAGCGCAGCACGAGGCTCGCGATGCCCAGGCGGTCGAGCGGCGTTCGGGCCCGCTCGATGGCCTCGAAGAGCTGATCAAACAGGCGGTACGTGCTCGGCTCGGCGGCGAAATGCCGCGAGGGCAGGGCGAGGAGCGCCTCGCGGAGCGCCCGTGCGGCGGCCGGCTCGAGGAACAGCAGCGGCCGGCCCGCCGGGTGCAGCCGCAGGAACATCCAGTACAGCACGCCCTTCTCCTCGGGCATGTCCGCCGAATCGTGCAGCTCGCCGGGAAACACGAGGTACTGGTCGCCGCCCCGCAGCCGGTAGACCCGCCCGCCGACGCGGTAGGTCTGGTTACCGCGGGCGAGGAAGCAGATCTCCAGGCCGTCCGGGTGCGCCCGCGGCTGGAGGCCCTCGTAGGCGCTGGCGTAGCGGTAGCGGCCCAGCTCGACGACCCCGGGCACGCCGATCTCGGCCTCCCGGCACTCCCGCCGCCGCGCCAGCTGCTCGGGCGGCATGACCGGCTCGACCACCACCGGTCCCCGGGCCACGGTGCGGATGTTCGATTTTGTACTGCGCCACATTGTCGGACGCCACCCTCGGCCGGCCCCCGTATGGTGTCGAGCGATGAATGCGACCACCCCGCCGCCCGTCCCGGACTACGGCGCGCCCGCGCCGCTCCCCGCCACGCAGCGCCTGACGCCCGACCAGCTCGAGTTTTTCCACCTGCACGGCTACCTCGCGGTCGACAGCGTGATGCCGCACGAGGAGATCCCGCGGGTGCGCGCCATCTACGACCGCCTGTTCAACGAGGACCGCGGCC
>CAYYGV010000157.1:0-7917 GCA_964471615.1 uncultured Opitutaceae bacterium | reverse complement strand
TCGCCCGCCTCCACACCCTCGGCCACATCCAGACCCAGGAACACCAGGAGGACGGCATCCATATCCGCGGCCGGTTTCCGCCGGCGCAGAGTGGGTTTTTTGCGCCGTTTGTGGTGAAGCGCTGACGCGAAGCACGCGGTGCGCGCGCTGGAGCAAGGAGCAGGGAGCAGGGAGAAAGGACAGACTGTGGACCAGCCATTGTGCGTCGGTCAGCCGACTGGACCCGCTTCACTTGCTCCCTCCTCCCCGCCCCGCTGGATGCACGGCTAAATTGAAGTATCAAGATTCACGGACCAAGTACCAAGAATCGTGCGGAGCCTCCGGCTCACGGTGGTGGACTGCTTACCGCTTACAGCATACCGCATACCGCGCCCCTTCCCCCTGCTCCTTTCTCCCTTCTCCCCGCGCGTCTGGATGCGACGAGCTAGCTCGTCGCGTCCAGACGCGCGAGCTCCTCCGCCACCTGGAAGTTCATCGGCACGTCGGGATCGGGCGACGGCACCGCCGACAGCAGGATCCGCGTGTAGGGGTGCGCGGGCGCCGCAAAGATCTGGCTCGTCGTCGCCAGCTCCACGATCCGGCCGCGGCGCATCACGGCCACGCGGTCGCAGAAATTCCGCACGACATCGAGGTTGTGCGCCACAAAGAGGTACGTGAGCCGGAACTCCGCCTGCAGTTCCTTCAACAGGTCCAGCACCTGCGCCTGCACCGACACGTCCAGCGCCGAGGTCGCCTCGTCGCACACGATCAGCGACGGCCGCATGACCAGCGCCCGGGCGATGCCGATGCGCTGGCGCTGGCCGCCGCTGAAGGCGTGGGGATAACGCGAGCCGTGCTCCGGCGTAAGCCCCACCCGCCGCAGCACCTCCGCCACGCGGTCGTTCAGCTCCGCGCCTCGCGCCAAGCCGTGGATCACCAGCGGCTCGCCGACGATCGCGTTCACCGTCATGCGCGGGTTGAGCGAGGAGAACGGATCCTGGAAGACCATCTGCGCGTGCTGGCGGATCGGCTTCAGCGCCCGGTCCGGCAGCGCCGCCAGGTCCACCGTGCGCCCGTCCGGTAGTCGGAACAGCACCTGCCCCGCCGTCGGGTCCAGCGCGCGCAAAATGCACCGCGCCGCCGTCGTCTTGCCCGAGCCGCTCTCGCCCACCAGCCCCAGCGTCTCGCCCGGCGCCAGGTCGAAGCTCACGTCGTCCACTGCGCGGATCACGCCGCCCTCCCCGCGGCGCCCGCGCGCCACGGGAAAGTGCTTCGTCAGCCCGCGCACGGCGAGCAGGGGTTGGGTCGCCGCGGTGCTCATGCGACGCGGGCGCGGCGGCTCGGCAGGGCGTCGAGCAGCGCGCGGGTGTAGGGATGCTGCGGCGCCTTCAGCACGGTCCGCACCGGGCCGCGCTCGACGATCCGTCCGTGATGCATCACCGCGACGTCGTCCGCCACCTGCGCCACCACCCCGAAATCATGCGTGATCAGCAGCACCGCGCAGCCGATCTCCCGCTGCAGCATCCGGATCAGGCCGAGGATCTGCGCCTGGATCGTCACGTCGAGCGCCGTCGTGGGCTCGTCCGCGATCAGCAGCTCCGGCCGGCACACCAGCGCCATCGCGATCACCACGCGCTGCCGCATGCCGCCCGACAGCTCGTGCGGGTATTGCTCGTAGCGCTGCTCTGCCTGCGGGATCCCGACGCGGCCCAGCATCTCCACCGTCAGCCGCCGCGCCTCCGCCTTCGTCGCCTTGCGGTGCAGCAAGATCGCCTCCGCAATCTGGCTCCCGACCGTGTGGACCGGCGACAGCGCCGTCATGGGTTCCTGGAAGATCATGCTGATGAGCCCGCCGCGCACCTTGAACAACTGCGGGTCGCGTTCGTTCAGCCCCCCGATGTCCACCTCGCCGGCACGCGCCGACCGCAGGAGGATCCTCCCGCCCTCGATCCGGCCCGGCGGCTGGATCAGTCGCAGCAGAGAGTAGGCCGTCACGCTCTTGCCCGAGCCGCTCTCCCCGACGAGCGCCAGCGTCCGTCCGCGATCGAGCGTGAACGACACGCCGTCCACCGCCGTGACCGCACCGTCATGCGTCGCAAACCGCACCCGCAGGTCGGAGACCTCAAGCAGCGGCGGAGTCGCAGGCGCATCCATGTACGACGAGCAAAGGAAACCCCGCGACCGCAGCAAGCCCGCGGTGCGAAGGCAGTCCGCCGCCCTTGTCATCCTTCGCTCTGCTCAGGATGACAGGCAGGCGAAATTCGAAGCTGAAAATTCGAAATCCGAAGCTCGGCACTCGAAGGTCGACCGGAATCCGAAATCCGGAATCCACGATTCGCCCCGCCACACCCACGGACCAATCCGAAAAGCCACCGCGCCCGCCCCCTCAGGCCTCCAGCTCCACCCGGCCGACCGGACCTAGCGTTGCGCGCAGCGCAACGCGACGGTCCGGGAGGATTCGCTCGGCGCATTGATCCGCGCGATCTGTGAATTCCGTGGTCAAAAACTCCCGTCCGGGATCTAAGCGCCCCGCACGCCTTACTTCACCACGCGTACGCCTCGGGCGCGGCGCCGCCGGGGCCGGGGAAGATCTGGTCCAGCTGCCGCAGCGTCTCGGGCGTCAGTTTCACGTCCAGCGCGTGCGTCACCTGCAGCAATTGCTCCATCGTGCGCGGGCCGATGATCGGCGCTGTCACCACCGGCTGCGCCAGCAGCCACGCCAACGCCACTTCCGCCGGCGGGTGACCCAACTGACGGCACAATTCCTCGTAGCGCTCCAACTGCGGGCGCTTCGCCTCGACCTGCTTCGCAAAGTCCGCGTTGTCCCTCCGCCCCGCAGCCTGCTTCGCCAGCGCGCCGCCCAGCAGCCCCGCGCCCAGCGGGCTCCACGGGATCAACCCCAGCCCGAAGTGCCGGCAGGCCGGGATCACCTCGAGTTCGATGGTGCGGTTCGCGAGATGATAAATGCTCTGCTCGCTCACGAGCCGCGGCGCGCCGCGGAAGTCCGCCGTCGTGCACGCCGTCGCCAGGTCCCAGCCGGCGAAGTTGCTCGAGCCGACATAGTAGATCTTCCCCTGACGCCGGAGCGTGTCCATCGCGCCGAGCCACTCGTCGACCGGGCACGCGCGGTCGATGTGATGCATCTGGTAAAGATCAATGCGGTCCGTCTGCAGCCGGCGCAGGCTCGCCTCGCACTCCTGGATGATCTTCCGGTGACTCAACCCGCGATCGAGATTCGGATCCGGCCGCTCAGGCCGGTCCATCGAACCGAAGACCTTCGTCGCCAGCACCACGTAATCACGGCGTCCCCCGCCCTGCGCGATCCAGCGGCCGATGATGTGCTCCGTGACCGCCTCGCCCCGCTTCCGGCCGTACGTGTCCGACGTGTCGAAGAAATTGATCCCGAGTTCGACGGCGCGATCCATGATCGCGAACGCGTCCTCCTCGCTGGTGAACGGCCCGAAGTTCATCGTGCCGAGACAGAGCCGGGAAACCGAGAGGCCAGAACGGCCGAGATGGGTGTATTGCATGGGGCGGGGTCCGGTGGACGGTGGGCGGTGACCAGAGGACAGTGGGCGGTAGGCGGTAGGCGGAAACTAGGCGAATGGCGGTGGGCTGTCGAGCGGTGGACGGTGGAGTTTGGTTTTCCGCGGATCACGCGAATCCACGCGGATAGCCCAAGCCTTCCGGAGTCTGGCGGTCTGATATCCGCGTCCATTCGCGCCATCCGCGGAAAATGTCAGTCCTTTCAAAAAAGCCCTTGAGGCCCGCAACACATTTGCATAACCAAGTCGCCCGATGAACCTACCCCGCATCGCCCTGGCCATGGTGTTGTCATTTGGTGGACTGGCTGCGCTGCGCGCCGATCCGGTCACGTATTCGTACACGAGTGCGAACTTCGACCTCATCAACGCCACGTACGATCTGGATCCGAATTTCACGTACACGACGGCGCACAAGCTGACGTTCAGCTTCACGCTCGGCTCGGCCCTCGCGTCGGGCGTCACGACCGACCTGGCGATGCAGTCGATGTCGTGGTCGGCGAGCGACGGCAAGTACACCTACGGCAGCAGCGGGCAAGTCGGGTTGCTCTACCCCGACAACCTGAATCCCGGCGAATCCGCGTCGGTCCTGAACGCCGTCGTCACGACGGATCTCTCGGGCAACATCGTGGGCTGGAACTTCGCGCTGTTCGGCGGGGCGCACGCCAGCCAGTTCTATTCGAACTCGACCCCTTTCCCCGTGGGCATGGCGCTCTATTGGGCGACCGTCTACGAGTACGGCTACTCGCGCCCCGGCGACTCGGGCGACGGCGGCCTCCCGATCGAATTCGCCGGCACGACCCGCAAGGGCAGCTGGACGACTACGGGTGGTTCGCCGAGCGTGCCCGACTCAGCCGGCACGGCGCTGCTGCTCACGATCGGCTGCGGCTTCCTCTCGCTGGTCCGCGTGCGGCGGCGGTGAACGGTCTGCCGGTGGACAGTGCGGTTCGGTTTCCGCGGATGACGCGGATCAACCCGGATACCTAGACCGCCGGGTTCCTGCAGGCTTGAACACATCCGCGTCCATTCGCGCCATCCGCGGGAACTTCGTCTGGTACGTCCGGCCCTTTGGTGCCGTCCCAATCTCTTTCCTGAGAATAGAGGTAGACTCAAAGTATGATTCGGCCAGGCCCGGCCTGCCCCGTGATGTTCGCGGTTTGACGTTTCTCGCCACCTATCCATCCGTACGCGGATGCCGTTGCTGACGATTGTTCCGCCGATGCCGGGTGCTGAGCGCCGGTTCCGGCCGTTTGTCGAGTTTGTGCGCGCCCAGGGGTGGGAGGCGGAATTCGTCCGCCTGACATGGGACGGCCCCCAGCCGAACTTCGACAGCACCGCGCTATTTGAGCAGGTCGGGGCCCAGACCGCCGGCAAGGTCGTGATGGGTTTCTCGCTCGGCGCTCTCTACGCCCATCTGGGCGCGCTGCGGGCGAGTCACCTGATCCTCGGTTCGATCTCGCCGTTCTTCCTCGAGGACGACGATGAGCCGCAGCGCTGGATGATCTCGTACCGCGCCGGCAACGCCAACACCCCCGCCGACATCCTGGTCGGCGCCAAGGAAGACGAGCAGATGCACCGCCGCGCCACCGCCGTCCGCGACTTCTACCTGCGACACACCTACACCGACGTCCCCGACGCGGAGCACGAGCTCTGGCATCCCCACTATCTGCAGGCGATCAAGGCGGCCCTCGGCCGTCTTCAAACCCCGTCAGCTCCGGCAACGGTCAAGGCCTGACGTGGACTGCGCCCGATCGGACGGGGTCGGGTCTGCTCGTTTCGATTTCCTGGATAGGTGATGGGCACACCCTCGGGTGGACGCCTGACCCCAAACCTTGGCAACGGGCGCCGCGGCTCCGTCACATCGACAGGCCGACGTCGCCCTCAAGGACTGAGGCCTTCAGCTGCGGGCGTTCCCCACTCTTCCAGAGCGACGCGGTGTGCACGACGCGGTACCGGAGCGGGCCGCCGTCGGGGGTTTCGCTGCGGGTGATGGGACGCGGGATGCAGACGAACTCGGTGCGCATCTCGTCGGCCGTCAATCGGACGGTCGCGTAGCCGTGGCCGCCCAGGTCCACGAACTCGAGGTGCGGGGACATGTCCGGGTTCGACAGCGCCCGCGCCCGTTTCAGGTCGAAGCTCTTCGCGTACTCGAGGCACGCCCGGACGCCGTGCTTCAGCAGCATGTTATACGTCCAGTCGGGTTTCTCGCCCGCCGACTTGTCCGCAAGGAACAGGGGCCGCAGCGGGGTGTTTTTCGGCAGATTGTGCTCGTAGGCCTCCATCGTGCCCGGGCTGATCAGCGACGCGCCCACGAAACTCAGGCCCACCGGCTCGTACTTGCCCGGGGGCAGTTCCGTCGCCGCATAGCCGGCCCAGAAGCTGTGACGGTCGCCCGAGACGATCGCGAAGCCCGTGATCTTCGCGTCGCGCACGAGGTCGTAGATCTCCGTGCGTTCCGCCCACGCCGTGCCGAAATCGCCGCCGCCCAGCGCGGCGAAGCAGTCGGACGGCCACGTCTCCTTGGTGAGGCCCGGCGGCAGGTTCTGCGGGTCGGCCCGTTGATCCAGCGCGCCCTGCGAGTTGGCCCAGATCTTCCACGCCGCGCTGGAGTCCCTGAGCCGCGCCTTGAACCACGCCTTCTGCTCCGCGCCGAGGATCGTCTGCGGCGGCGCGTTCCGCTGCGGGTTCGGCACGTGCGCCGCGTTGAAGCTCACTTCCGGCGGAGGATTGCCGCCGTTGAACTCGCGCCCGCCGTCGAGGATTCGCAGCAGCGGCTCCGGCGACATGCCCAGAAACTCATCGCCGCCGAGTTTGTCGAGCGACCGATCGGCGAAGGGGTTCACGCTCCGGTAGCTGTGCTGGTCGGTGATGATCAGGTCCAGGTGACGGCCGTAACGCAGCGCGCGGTAACCCTTGAGGCTGTTGATCGCCGTCAGGTTGTTCGGCTCGAGGCCGAGGCCGTCGCGGTCAAACTCCTTGATCGGGACGTCCTTCACCGCCGGCGGATCGAAGCGCTCGAGCACCCCGCTCGGCGGCGTGACCCGCGCCGGAAGGTATTCAAACCACGCCTGGTTCGCCGCGACCTTGACGCTCTGCCCGGGCTGCTCGAACGGGCCGGCCTTCACGATGCTCTGCCACCCCTGCCACGAGAATTCGTGGTTGTCCCAGATCGCGACGAACGGCCAGCGCGCCCGCGCGTCCTGGAGATCGGGATCGGTGAGGTAGCCCTGATAGATGGCCCGGTAGCCCTCGAGCGTCAGCGGAATGTGGAAATTGCCGACCTTGTGGCCGACCGGGATGCGCGCGACCTCATAGATCGTGCGATCGTAGCGCGTCTTCACCTCGTCCGGATACTCCACCACCTCGTAGATGAAGTCGCCGAGGTGCAGCACGAAATCCAGCTGCGTGGCGACCGGCGCGCGTTCGTCCTCGTAGATCATCCGGCGGAAGGCGTTCAGCTTACCCTCGTTGACATCCTGGCAGCTCACGAAGGCGAAGTTTACCGGGCGCGGATCGTCGGCCAGCGGCGCGGTTCGCGTGCGCCCCACCCGGCTGCCGTTGCCGTCGGGGTCGGTGAACCGATACCAGTAGGTGCGCGCCGGCTGGAGCCCACCGATCAGGACGCGCGCGGTCCAGTCCGTGGCGTCCGAGACCGGAGTCTGCGCGTGGGCCACAACCCGATCGAACGCATCATCCTCGGCCACCTCGACGGCGAGGAACCGCCGCGGTCCGTCGGCAAACTGCCGCCGCGTCCACAGGATGACGCTATACGGATCGGGATCGCCCGAGGCGACCCCTTGGGGAAAGCACTCGCGCCGCTCCTGCCAGCGGACCTGGGAGCCCCGTGCCGCCCCGGCCCAGGCAAGCGAAGCCCCGAGGGCGGCGGCAGCTTTGATAAAGGACCGGCGGGAGAGCTTCATCATCACATTCCGCCCGGGCAGCGGCCGGAATGCCCCGGGATTCAGACGCGAACCGCGGCGTTAACAAGCGCGATTCGACGAGCAGCATCAGCGTGAGACGCCCTCCAAACGGATTGCGGGCACCGAGCCTGTTTGGGCGACGGCCGGAGGAGAAATAACCCGCATGGACCCACTCGACCGTGTCAGGCCAACTCGCTGGCATGGCTCGCTCCAGAAGGCCCTCGAGCGAACCCAAAACTAGGTCCAGCTGTTGTTCGATTGGCGGCCGGTTTACGGCCTTGACCGGTAGCCATGACGGCACACCGTGCCGAGAAGATACCTCACTGCCTGATGGTGTAATGGTAGCACAGGCGACTTTGACTCGCCTAGTCGTGGTTCGAATCCACGTCGGGCAGCCAGCTTGAATCTGACGCGAAAAAAGGGAGGGTTCGGTCAAATCACGAGCTAACTGGCTGCAAGCTCGCGTGAACCGCATT
>CAYYGV010000156.1:0-7942 GCA_964471615.1 uncultured Opitutaceae bacterium | reverse complement strand
TCCCGGTACTGCTACGGCTGGAACCTTTCGCCACGCATGGTCACGACCGGCATCTGGAAGCCGGTCTCGTGGCTGCTGGTGGACGAGGTCGAGATCGCCGACGTGTTCGTGAACACGATCGCGGTGGCGAAGGACGGCACGGCCGAACTCGAGGCGCTGGTCGAACTGCGCCACAACCACGGCCGGCCCGGCGCCGCCGAGGTCGACCTCGTGGTGGCGGGCCAGGCCCGGAAGATCTGCATCGCGTGCGACCCGAGCGGCGGGCGCCATGTCGAGCGGTTCAAAGTGCCGCAGGCGAAGCTCTGGTGGCCGCACGACCACGGCGCGCAGCCGCTGTACGAGTGGAGCGCGGCGCTGCGGCGCGGCGGCCGGGAGTCGGACCGCCGGTCGGGGCGCTTCGGCATCCGCACCGTGACGCTGATCCAGGAGCCGGATGACGACGGCGGCATTTCGTTCGTCTTCGCGATCAACGGCCGGAAGATCTTCCTGAAGGGCATGAACTGGACGCCGGCCGACGCGATCTTCGCACGGGTCGACGACGCCCGCTACGCGCAGCTGCTCGCGGCGGCGAAGGACACCAACATCAACGCCATGCGGGTGTGGGGCGGCGGCGTGTACGAGCTGGATTCGTTCTACGCGAAGTGCGACGAGCTCGGCATCCTCATCACGCACGACTTCATGTACGCCTGCGGCTGCTATCCGCAGGATCTGGCGTTCCTCGACGAGGCGCGCCGCGAGGCGGAATTCCAGGTCAAGCGCCTGCGCCATTACGCCTGTGTGATCGCGTGGTTCGGCGACAACGAGAACGACGTGCTCGCGGACAACAGCTTCAATTACCCGACGTACCGTCACAACCGCCTCAGCAAGGAAGTGCTGAAGTCCGTGGTGCACACCCATGCCCCCGGCACGCCGTACGTCCCGACCTCGCCGTACTCGCCGCTGACGTACGACCAGAACGCGCCGATGGAGGGCGACTGCCACATCTGGGGTCACGGCATGTCTTACAAGTCCGACTTCTACGTGAAGCAGAAGCCGCGCATGGTGACTGAAATCGGCCACCTGAGTTTCCCGTCGGAGGAGGTGATCCGGAAGTTCGTCAGCCCGGAGAACCTCTGGCCCGTCTACAACGAGGAGTACCTCACCCACGGCGCGGACTGCATCCGACTCGACCGGGTCGGCCGTTACCGCCTGAACTTCGACAGCATCCGCGAGCGCGGCTGGCCGGCGCCGACCAACCTGGCGGACCTGATCGAGAAGACGCAGGCGCTGCAGGGCGAGGCCTCAAAATTCTGGGTCGAGTTCTACGGCAGCCAGCCGAACTGCTGGGGCATCTTCCTCTGGAACCTGGCCGACAGCTGGCCGCAGATGTCCGACGCCTACATCGCCTATCCGTACCACCCGAAGAAGAGCCTGCAGGCCGTGAAGGAAGCCTATGGCGCGGTGCGGCGCTAGCGCCTCAGCGCGCAGGTAACAAGTAGCAGGTATAAGTTTCCAGGGTAGTTTGAACCCGCCGGGGGAGGGGTGTGCCATGGGATGGCCTGCGCCGGTCTATCGTTCGATGTCCGGCGTTGGGCGTCCGATGTTCGATGTTAGGAACGGTTCCGAGAGTCGGCTCGGGCCAATTGTGCCAATATTTCCCGGTTGACCCTCGGACCGGTGGGCTGAGATTTCCAGCTGCATGGTGCCGAGCGTCTTGATTGTGGATGACGAAAAGCACACCCGCGAGGGTCTGCAGCAGGCTTTGTCGGAGAATTACGACGTCACGTTGGCGGCCAACGCCGACGAGGCGTTCAACCTGCTGGACGCGCAGTCGTTCGACGTGGTGGTCACGGACCTCCGGATGCCCGGAAAGTCGGGCCTGAAGGTGATCGACAAGGCGCTGGCGCTGCCGAACCGGCCCGCGGTGCTCATGATGACGGCCTACGGCAACATCGAGACCGCGGTCGAGGCGATGAAGCGGGGCGCGGTGGATTTTCTCACCAAGCCCGTGAACATCGAGCGGCTTGAGGTGCTGATCCAGAGGGCGCTGAAGGCCAAGACCCTCGAGGTCGAGGTGAAGCAGCTCCACGAGCGACTCGACGAGAAGTTCAGTTTCGAGGGCATCATCGGCTCGTCGCCGCGGCTCCGCGAGGTGATCGACCGGGTGAAGCTCGTGGCGCCGTCGCGGGCCACCATCCTGATCGAGGGCGAGTCCGGCACCGGCAAGGAGCTCATCGCGCAGGCGCTGCACCAGTCCAGCCCGCGGGCCCGGGCGCCGTTCGTCGCCGTGCACTGCGCGTCGCTCTCGGAGAACCTGCTCGAGAGCGAGCTGTTCGGCCACGAGCGCGGCGCCTTCACCGGCGCGACCGAGCGCCGGATCGGCCGGTTCGAGTCGGCGGACGGCGGCACGCTGTTCCTCGACGAGATCGGCGAGATCTCCGCGTCGACCCAGGTGAAGCTGCTGCGCTTCCTCGAGACCCGCGCGATCGAGCGCGTCGGCGGCTCCAAGCCGATCACGCTCGACGTCCGGCTCGCCGCCGCGACCAACCGCAATCTCGAGCAGATGGTGAAGGAGGGGAAGTTCCGCGAGGACCTGTTCTTCCGCCTGAACGTCGTGCGGATCACGCTGCCGCCGCTGCGCGAGCGCGCGGAGGACATTCCGCTCCTGCTGAAGCACTACCTCCGCGCCTTCAGCGACGAGAACAAGCTGCCGCTGCTCACGCTCGAGCCCGGGGCGCTGCAGACGCTGCAGGCCTACACGTGGCCCGGCAATATCCGTGAGCTCCGGAATTTCTGCGAGAACGCCGTCGTGCTCCACCACGGTGGGGCGCTGACTGAGTACGACCTCGACCCGAAGTACCGCGGCGCGACGGGCCCCGCGGGCGGGTCGGCCGGTGCGGCGGCTCCGGCGAATTCGCTCTCGGTCGAGGAGAACGAGAAGCGCCTCCTGCGCGAGGCCCTGATCAAGGCGCGCGGCAACCGCACCAAGGCCGCCGACCTCATGGGCATCAGCCGCCGCACCCTGCACCGCAAGCTGGCCGAATGGCCCGAGCTGGACGTCACCGACAAATGAGCGTGCGACCGTTCGCGTATCCCGCGGCGCTGCCATGAGCCGGCCCAAGACCCTGCAGGAGCTGATCCACTGGCTCGAGGTGGGCGCCGGCGCGCGCTGGGTGCTGCTCGGCGCAGTGGTCGTGGTGACGGCGGTGCTCTCGCTGCGCGTGGCCTGGGTGCAATTCCACGGTCCCTCGAGCGAAATGGTCCTCGTGCAGGCCGACACCGCGCGGCAGCTCGCCCGGGGCGAGGGCTTCACGACGCTGGTGAGCTATCCGCAGACCGCGGCCTTTCTCCAGTCGCAGGGCGTGCGGTTCGACCCGCGCCGGCCCTATCCCGAGCTGCACCAGGCGCCGCTGTACTCGATCGTGATCGCCGGGGCGCTGCGGCTCCTGCCGGCGGGCGCGCGCGAGGCCCTGTTCACGGCGGCGCCTGTGCCGCCGGACGGATTCCGCGCCGACTATTTCCTGCTCGGGTTGAACGTCGGGATGCTCTGGCTCGCGGCCTACCTCACGTACCGGCTGGCGCGCCAGCTGTTCGACGCGACGGCGGCCTGGGTCGCTGCGCTGGCGCTGCTCGTGTCGGTGGCGGCCTGGCAGCAAACGGTGGCGCTGACCGGCACGACGCTGATGATGGTACTGGTCCTGGCGCTGTTTCTGGTGCTGGCCCGGCTCGAGGGCGACGGCGAGACGGAGCCGGCGTGGCGGCCGGGCTGGCTGCTCGGACTGGGCGCCTTGGGCGGGCTGCTTTTCCTGGCGGAGTATTCGGCCGGCGCGCTGACGCTGGTGGCGATGGGCCACGTGGCGTGGCGTCACACCGGGCGGGGCCGCGGGCTGGCGCCGCTGCTTGTGGCGGCGGGTTTCATGCTGGTCGCGGGACCGTGGATCGTGCGCAACCTCGAGCTGACGGGATACCCGGCTGGCCTGGCCGTACAGAACGTAGCGCTGAAGGCGGGCGACTCGACTGCGGAACCATCGGCGCAGCGCGCGATGCTGACGGCGACCCTGCCGTCGATCGATCTGAACAAGCTCGGGAACAAGGTGCTGACCTCGCTCCAGGAAAATCTGCGGACCCGGCTGTGGTCGGGTGGGGGACTCTGGCTCACGGCGTTTTTCGTGGCGGGCTGGCTCTATGCGTTTCGCGCGCCGCGGGTGAACCGGCTGCGGTGGACGTTTACCGTGGCGCTGGCGGTGATGCTGGTGGCGCAGGCGACGTTCAACTCCGGCGAGAGCGAGCGACTCGCGCCGTACTGGCTGGCGCCGCTGGTGATGGTCTTCGGGACGGGATTCTTCTTCGTGCTGCTGGCGGCGAACTCCGTGCTGGGGGCCTGGCCGCGGCTGGCGGCGACGGTGCTGCTGCTCGCGCAGGCGCTGCCGCTGGCGCACGACGCGCTGGAACCGCGCCGACTGCATTTCTACTATCCGCCGTATTTCCCCGGCCTGTTCATCGGGATGCGGCAGGAGCTGGAGCGGCGCGACGCGGCCGGCCGGTTCGGACTGATGGCGGACGTCCCCGCGGGTGTCGCCTGGTACGGCCGGCAGCGCGTGTGGGCGCAGCCGGTCCGGATGCGGGATTTCTACGCGATCACGATGGAGCAGCCGATCGGCGAGCTGCTGCTGACGCCGCGTACGCTTGACCGGCCCTTCTTCACGGAGCTGGCGTCGCGCCCGGCGCCGCCGGGAGCGCTTCAGGTCCAGAACCGCTTTGGCGACTGGGGCCTGGTCTACGGCGGCCTGTACACCGGCCAGCTCCCGCGGGAGTTCCCCCTGGCGTTCCCTCAGCGCCTGGCCGAGAACCTCTACGTGCTGCTGAATCCGGCCCTGCCGCCGGCGCGCTGACGTATGGCGGCGGACGGACCGCCGGCGAATTAGGCGGTGAAAGGAATTGCCTCATCCTAGGGGATATACCTATCGTGGCGGCAGAACCGAGTTAGCTGCACCCCTTACTATGAATTTCGCGCGCGTATTGATTGTGGCCGGGATGGTCACGGCATGCCCGGTTTGGGCCGTCTATGCGCCCATCCCGGAGCAGGAACAGGGCAAGGAATGGACCGTCACCCTGCGGGGCGACATCTCGCACGACTCAAACATCTTCGGTGCCGCCACCGGCGCGATCTCGAGCATGGTGTACACCGCCGCCCCGAAGGTCGCGTTCAACGCCTCCGTCTCCGACCAGACGTTTGCCTCGGCCTCCTATGAGCTCGTCGTGGATAGCATGCCGGATCGCCCGGGCGACAGCACGCTCGACAGCCACAATTTCGAAGGTCGCCTGGCCCACGCGTTCTCGCAGGTCACGTCCATCGACCTGAGTGACGCGTATTCGATCGCGAAGAATCCCGAGTCGCTCCTCGCCGGCGTGCCGATCAACACGGACCAGTCCTACAAGCGCAACGAGTTCAACGGGCGCCTCACCACCAGCACCGGGCCGAAGGTCTCCACGACGATCAAGATGCGGAGCGTGATCTACCGCTATGACGCCGCGGGTCTCGCGCAGGACATCGACCGCACCGAGAATCTCTACGGCCTCGCCGGCAGCTACGACCTCGTCCCGGAGGCGAAGGGCGTGCTCGAGTTCCGCCACGAGGACGTCAATTACCGGACGTCCGGCGCGAACAAGGACAAGCAGACCAACTTCCTGATCGGCGGCATCGACTACTCGGTCGCGAAGCAGGTGACGGCCACCGGCCGCCTCGGCTACCAGTGGCGCCACCGCGACCTCGAGCGCAGCTCGAACGCGCCCTACGCCGAGTTCTCGGCGAAGTTCGACTACGCGCAGGGTTCGTATTTCAGCGCCGGCTATGTCTACACGTTCGAGGAGACGACCAACGTCGACCGCTACACCGACACGAAGGTCAACCGGATCTTCCTGAACCTCCAGCACGCGCTGACCCCGCTGATCGTGGCGTCGGGCTCGCTGACCTACGAGCCGTCCGTCCTCCAGGGCCGCCGCGGGGTGGCCAACGCCGACGAGACGACCACCCGCCTGGGCCTCGCGCTCTCGTACCTCTACTCCAAGAACTGGATCATCACGGCCCACTACGACCGCGACCACGTCGTCTCGGACGCCCCGGGCCGCGGCCAGAGCCGCGACCGCGTCGGCGCCGGCGCGACCTTCTCGTTCTAAGCAGCCCAGCTGCGCTGCGGCTGTCAGGAGACAAGGGCCAAGAACTTGGAAGCAAGCGGCCCTCCGCTTCGCTCCCAGATCGACGTCTGCCTCACGCCGCAGGGTTACTTGTCACTCGTCCCTCGTCACTCGTCCCTGGTCACTGGTCCCTCTCTCTAGCTTGCGCCCGGCGCGGCCTTCGTTTCGCATCGCTGGATGGCCCATACCCATGTTGGCAAGGAAGGCGCGACCCTCGCTGATTTCCTGCACCTGCTGAAGCAGCGCCAGGCGCTGATCTTCCTCGTCCTGGGCCTCGTGATCATCACGACCGTGATCGTCACGGCGCTGCTCCCCAAATGGTACCTGGCCACGACCAAGGTCCGGGTCGAGAAGCCCGAGGGCGAAGTCCGGCTGTTCCAGAACCAGAGCAACACCGGCTATGACCCGTACTTCCTGCAGGATCAGTTCAAGATCATGCAGTCCGAGAAGATCCTGTACCCGGTCATCCAGAACCTTGGGCTCAACGCCAAGCTGGCGGCGACGCTGGGGGCGAGCGGGTCGCTGCCGCCGGCGATCACCTACCGCTACCTTCTCGACAAGATGCTGCGCGTCGAGTCGCAGCGCAGTTCCTCGCTGATCGAGATCAACGTCTACGCCCAGGACCCCGAGCTCGGCGCCGCGATCGCCAACGAGATCGCGCGGGTCTACTCCGACGACCGCATCTACCTCGCCACGTCGGAGCAGCGCGAGGGCCTGGCCAAGCTCCGCGACGAGCTCACGGCGCAGGAGCGGGTTGTGTCCGCGCAGCGCGACGTGGTCGAGAAGCTGCGGAAGGACCTCAACATCTCGGGCGTCGACCTGAACGCGCGCTACTCCGACATGGAGATCGAGACGCTGCGCCAGATGCAGAATTCCCTGATCGCGCTGAGCGTCGACGCCATCGGCCGCAAGACCCGCTGGGAGCGCTTCCGCAGCATCCCGTTCGAGGAGCGCCTGAGCCTCGTCAACTCGGAGCTCATCCAGGATCCCAATATCCAGAACCTCCTGCAGGCCTACCTGCTCGCCGACCAGAACGTCACGAAGCTCCGCGCCCGCCTCGGCGAGGCTCACCCCGACCTGATCTCCGCCGTCCAGAACCGCGCGAAGATCAAGGAGCAGCTCGACGCCCAGCTCCACGGCTACGAGAGCGCCCTGGAGATCGCGTACAAGGAGGCGGAGTCCCGCGTGACGGAGCTCAAGCAGCAGCTCGGCCAGGCGAAGATCGACCAGATCCTCTCGGCCCGCGACCGCATGCGGCCGTTCGAGGAGGCGGCGCAAAAGCTCGAGGACGAGACCCGTCTGCTGACCACGCTCAAGCTCACGCTGCGGCAGCGGGAAATCGATTTCCAGGTGCCGAAGCGGACGATCGAGATCCTCAACAACGCCGAGCCCGCCCGCATCGCGAGCCGTCCCAGCTGGACCCTCAACCTGGTGTTCGCCGTGCTCTTTGGCGCGCTGCTCGGCATCGGCGTCGCCGTCCTGCTCGAGTATTTCGACACTAGCTTCCGCAGCGTGGCCGACGTCGAGACGCGGCTGAAGCTGCCCGTGCTGGGCGTGATCCCGTTCCAGTCCGACCCGCTGGACGACACCGGCGACCCGGCGGAAAGCGAGCCGTACCGCGTCCTGCAGACCAACCTGAACCTCGCGCTGAAGCCCGGGACGTCCACCAGTCTGGTGCTGTTCTCGGCGGGTCCGGGCGAGGGCAAGTCGACGACGCTGCACCATGTCGTGCGCATGATGGCGGCGGCGGGGGAGCGGGTCATCCTGA
>CAYYGV010000155.1:0-8140 GCA_964471615.1 uncultured Opitutaceae bacterium | reverse complement strand
GCAGCCACTCGACCTCCGGGTTGCCGCGGGACATGGCGTTGCCGATCACCACGAGGTCCGGGGCCAGCCGCTCGAGCCGGGCCGGATCGTAGCCCTCGTGCAGCGCAATGCCCGCCTCGGCGAGCACCGTGCTCATCGGCGGATAGACGCCTTGGTCGGCGCCGAGCACCTCGTGCCCGGCCGCGCGCGCCAGCAGCGCCGCGTTGCCCATCGCCGTTCCGCAGATTCCCATGAAGTAGAGCTTCATTCGCGCAGTGTGTTCGACGCCCGGGCGTCGGCGCCGAACAAAGAGCCCCGAACCCGCCGGTGCAATCCGGCAATGCACGCCGGCCCGGGCGGCCCTGGCCGCTACCGGACGTCGTAGACTTCCACCAGCACCGTGCCCGTCCCGCCGTCCGCACTCGTCGCCACCACCGAGTAGACGCCCGGCAGCAGGGTCACCACGGCCGCGGCGTCCTTGCTGGTCGTGGCGCCATAGGCGAACGCCCCGACACGAGCGAACGTGCCGGCCAGCGTGGCCGCGGCGTCGCCCCAGTTGTCGTTCGCCGCCAGCACTGTCTGTCCCTGGTAGAGCTTGAACGCCGGGTCCGGCAGGGCGTCCGCGACGCCGTACGGCGTCAGGCTCGGGCCCACCGCCCGGATGAGGATCGTCCGGGGCACCGAGCCGCTGATGACGAAGCCAACAATGTTGTTGTCCGACGCCGTCGCGATTCGGCCGCGGGCCGAGATGTTGATCAGCGCGCTCGGCGCCGCCGCGACATAGCCAGGATTCGACCCGCCCGTCGCCGCGAAGGCGAACGTGAGCTTCGCCCCCTCGGCGACCCGCTTGCCGGTGTACCGGCACTGCACCGAGGGTCCGCCGTTATCAGTGATCTCAAGGATGCCATACTGCTGGCTGCCCGGCACCGGCCCGCCCGTGTAGGGGCCGCCCTTGCTCGATCCGTTCGAGGTCAGGGCCGCGGCGTGCAGCACCACCATGGGCGCGCCGCCGCCGTCCGCGTAGTCCGAATGCGTCCCGTCGTCGTACGCCAGCGCGTGCATGTCGCCGCTCAACAGCACGAGATTGCGGATGGAATTGTCGCGGATGAAATTCGCGAGCTCGCGGCGCTCCGTGGAAAACACGCTCCAGTCATCATCCCCCGAGCCCGCCGCGCCGATCCACGGAATGGTGCAGACCCAGAGGATCAGCGGAAAGCCGGCGTCCCGCGCGCTGATCAGCTCCTGCTTGAACCACGCCTTCTGGGCCGCGCTCAGATGCGACTTCGCTGCCGTGTCGGCCTGCCCGCGCGGGTCGGCTCCGCTGCGCAGGTCGGTCATGATCACGCGGACCCGGCCGATCGTGAAGGCCTGGGACAGGGTGCCGCCGGCCGTCGCCGCGATCGGGTAATGCGGCACCGTCTCGTGATAGGCCTGGCGCGCCGTATCGCGGCCGATGGAGGTGGTGTCGGAGCCGTTGCCACAGAAGTCGTGATCGTCCCACATGTAGGCCAGCGCGACGCCGCGGTAGAGCGCCGCTTCGTTGGGCTGGTTGAGCACGCTGTCGTAATTGGCCCGATAGTCCGCGACATTGGTGGAATTGATGTCGCTGTAGTGGAAGTCGCCCATGTGGATGAACAGGGCCGGCTGCTCCGCCAGGATCGCGTCGTAGGCAGTCTGGTTCGTGGCGTGGAAATCGCCGCACGAGGCGAACGCGAGCTTGAATGACGCCGCGCCCAGCGGAAAGGTGCGGAACGACCCGCGCGCGGCCGCCTCCCCACGCAGCACGCCGCCCACCTCGAAGGCGTAGTAGTAGGTCGTCGCCGGCAGGAGGCCCGTGGCGTCGATCTTCGCCATGTTTCCCGCCGCGGCCTGAGTGGTGACCGGCCCGAAATAGCTCGGCGCGCTCAGGTCGGCGTTCCGCGAGAGCAACAGCCGGACCGAGAGGCCGCCGGCGTTGAGCCGCACCGCCGCCGTCGCGCTCGTGGCGGTCACGTTCCCACTCCACGGTCCCGAGGCCAGCGGCGCCGTCACCTGGCCCTGCGCCAGCCCCGACGCGGCGAGCACCGCGAGGCAGAGGGCGCGGAACAGCGGCGACATGGTGCCGCAAGTTACGGCCACCCGCCCGCGATGGCAATGCGCCGCGCCTGCCGACGTGCGACCAGGCCGGCGACGCCGCGGCGCCGCTCCTCGGACGCCGGATTAGGCCGCATCGCAGCGGCGATTAGGCGACACACTATCCGTCCCCCGCTGTCACCGGCCAGCCCCGTCACCTGTCATACTACATGGACGACGACGGCGCCGTCCGCTGGGAAGATGAATGTCCAAGCTTCAACCGAGGCGCCCGGGGCCGGCATGCCGGCGGCCCGAAGGAACTCGCCGAGTCTGCGCACCCTGCTGGCGCTGCTGCTGCTCGGACCGGCGCCGCTTCCGGCCGCTCCGCTGATCTCGGAGTTCATGGCGTCGAACAAGACGACCCTGGCCGATGAGGACGGCGATTTCTCCGACTGGGTCGAGATCCGCAATCCTGACGGCACCGCCGTCAGTCTCGCCGGCTGGTACCTCACCGACAACGCCAAGAAGAAGACGAAGTGGGCGTTTCCGGCCGTAACGATTCCGGCCAACGGCTACCTGGTGGTGTTCGCCTCGGGCAAGGACCGCCGCGTCACGACCGGCAATATTCACACCAATTTCAGTCTCGACGCTGACGGCGAGTACCTGGGCCTCGTCAAGCCCGATGGCACCACCATCGCCAGCGAGTATGCGGCCACCTATCCGCCGCAGGTGACGGACATGTCCTACGGTATCACGCAGCCGACCGCCGAGGGCGAAACCAGCGCGACCGGCTACCTCCGCACCGCCACCCCGGGCGCCGCCAATCCGGGCAACGCCGGGCTCGTGCTCGCCGAGCGGGTGACCTTCTCCCCGTCGGCCGGTGTCTTCACCGGCACGACCGCCGTCGCGCTGTCGGGCGCGACCGGCACCCAGAAGATCCGCTATGTCGTCGCCGCGCCCTCGGCGTCGCTCGGCGCAGCCCTCCCCGACCCCACCGCTGACTCGCAGCTCTACACCGCGCCGATCGCCCTCGTGGGGCCCACCGTGATCCGGGCCGCGGTGTTCTCGGCCGACGATACGCGCAGCGGTCTCGCGGCCAGCGCGCAGTATCTCCAGATTTCCGACAATGGCGCGGGCCAGGCCTACTGGTTCGAGAGCAACCTGCCGCTGCTGGTCCTCGATGACCACGGCCTCGGGCCGCTGGTGAAGGACGACATCGACCATCCGGCGTGGCTGTACGCATGGACGCCGGGCTCCGACGGCGCGGCGCACGTGCGCAATGCTCCCGACCTGGTCACGGCCCTGACGATGACCGTGCACGGGTTTTCGTCCGCCGACTTCCCGAAGAAGAGCTTCAAGCTCGAGCTCACCACCGACCTCGGCCGCAGCAACCCGCAGGCTCTCCTCGGGCTCCCGGCGGCGGACACGTGGATTCTCATCGGCCCGTGGCAGTTCGATCGCTCCTTTATTCGCAACGCGTACGTGTATGCCCTGAGCAACCAGCTCGGCCGCTGGGCCCCGCGCACCCGCCTGACCGAGGTGTTCTTCAACACCAACACCTACGGCCTGGACCAGTCGGCCTATGGCGGAGTGTATGTCCTGACCGACCAGATCGCCGTGGCGCCGCAGCGGGTGAACCTCGCCTCGCTGGCGCCCTCCGACACAACCGAGCCGGCCATCACCGGCGGCTACATCCTCCGCATCGATCCACCGCAGGCCGACAAGTACTCGTGGCGGACCGCGCGCGGATTTCCCGACTACACGACCTGCGTCGTCATGGTCGAGGAGCCCAAGCTCGACAAGCTGCCGGCCGTCCAGCGCGACTACATCCGCGGCTACGTCCAGAAATTCGAGAACGCCCTCCAGGCCGACGCCGCGGTCGGCTGGGCCACCCGGACCTACCTCGACTATCTCGATCGCCCGTCGTGGATCGACCACCACCTGCTCAACGTGCTCGTCAAGAACATCGACGCCTTCCGCCGCAGCATGTACTTCACGAAGGATCGCGGCGGCAAGCTGGTCGCCGGGCCGGTGTGGGACTACGACCGCTCGCTCGGCTCCCACGACGGACGCGACGCCGACTGGTCCGGCTGGAACGGCACGGGCGACGCGGTCGATGCCTGGAACTTCGGCTGGTGGGGCGTCATGGCGCGCGATCCCGACTTCCGGCAGGCGTGGATCGACCGCTGGCAGGCCCTGCGCCGGCGCGAGCTGTCGGACTCCAACCTCACCGAGCTCGCCGACGCCCTGGCCGCCCGCGTCGGGCCGATCGCAGCGGAACGCGACGCGAACCGCTGGCCGGAGGACCGCAGCGGCTACGGCGACTACCAGGGCGAAATCGCTCACCTCAAGGACTGGGTCACCCACCGCGCCGCTTGGATCGACGGGCAGTTCCTGGCGGCGCCGACCGTAGTGGACGACGGCACCAACCTGCTCCTAGCCCCCGCCGACGGCGCCCAGCTGGCCTATACGACCGATGGCACCGACCCGCGCTTGGTTGGCGGTGGACTCGCCGCCACCGCGCTTGTCGCCTCGGAACCCGTCACGCTGCCGCGCTCAGCCAACGTTTATGCCCGGTCCTTCGCCGCCGCGGCGCCGGTCTTCCCGGGCACCCCGTGGAGCTCGGTGGTGGCAGGCCCCGGGGCCTCACCGCTCGCGGACTCCCAGCAGTCGCGCCTCGTCAACCTGTCCGTCCGCAGCACCGTGCGCGGCGGCGAGAACATCCTCATTGCCGCGATGGTGGTGCGGGACAGCAGCGGGAAGGAATTCCTGGCCCGCGCGATCGGGCCGTCGCTCACCGACTACGGTGTGACCCAGCCGCTGGCCGACCCGCTCCTCCGTCTCATGGACGGCTCCGGCACCGAGGTCGGCCGCAATCTCCGCTGGACGACCTGCGCGGACCCCGCGCAGCTAGTGACGCTCGCGACGGCGGTCGGCGCCTTCCCGCTCAGCACCACGAAAGCCGACTCCGCGGCGGCGCCGTGTCTCGCGGCGGGCTCGTATTCCATGCTGGTCTCCAGCGCCACCACGCAGACCGGCGCGGCGCTCGCGGAGCTCTACGAGACCGGCTCCACCGGCCGCGCCGTCAACTTCTCCGCGCGCGGACTGGCGGGCACGGGTGAGGGCGCGCTGATCGGCGGCTTCGTGGTGGGCGGCAACCAGCCCAAGCGCGTGCTGATCCGCGGGGTCGGCCCAACGCTCAAGTCCTACGGCGTCAGCCAGGCCCTCGCCGACCCGGTGCTCACGCTCTACCATGACCAGGTTGTGATCGCCACGAACGACGACTGGGGCCTGAACGACAACGCCGGAGCCATCGCCGCCGCCGCCCAGTCCATCGGGGCCTTCTCTCTGGGCTCGGCCAGCGGCGACGCAGCTCTCCTGCTCGCGCTTCCGCCCGGGGTCTATTCGGTCGTGGTCAGCGCGAAGGGCACCGCCGAGGGCGTGGCCCTGGTCGAGATCTACGACGCCGACTGAGCGGCTCAGGGCCGCTTGATCTTCTGCCGCAGCTCCGAGACGAGCTTGGCCGCCTCGGCAAGCTGCGCCTCGCTCATGAGAGGCTCGACCGTCGGGATCGACGTCTTGGCCTGCTGGCTGCCGTTCTCGGCCGCGAGCCGCCACCAGGCAAGCGCCCGCACGAAGTCGCGGGGCACGCCGGTCGCCTTGGAGTAGACCAGGCCGAGATTGTTCTGGGCGGTCGGGTCGCCCTGCTCCGCCGCCTTGGTCCACCACTTCACCGCCTCCGCGCCATCCTTGGCCACGCCCTGGCCGAAATAGTACGCGTTGCCCAGGTTGCCCTGCGCCGGCGCATAGCCCTGGTCGGCGGCCTTGCGGAACCAACGCGCCGCCTCCGCCGGATTGGCCTCGCCGGTGATCCCGGAGGCGTACGCGACGCCGAGATTGAACTCGCCCAGGACAAAACCCTGGTCCGCGGATTTCCGCCACCAGTGCATCGTGCTCGCGATGTTCTTGGCCACGCCCTGGCCCGTGAGGCACATGTCGCCGATGCGGTACTGCGCGTAGGGATGGCCCTGCTGCGCGGCCTTCAGGAACCACCGCGCCGCCTCCGCCGGATCCTTGGCGCCCTCGCCCTCGCCGTCGGCATACGCGATGCCGACCTTGATCTGCGCCTCGACTTCGCCGGCCTTCGCCTTCTCGAGGAGCGCCGCATCCACCGCCCAGGCGCGGGACGCGAGCACGAGGAATCCAGCCAGTCCAATCCGAATCGCGGAGTGCTTCATGCCGCGAGGCTTGAGGCCCGCCTCCGCGGCGGCAAGGCGGGAAAGACAGCGGCTCAGGCGGCGACCGCCGGCGCCGGCACCGCGGTGCGGCTGCGCTCCTGCCAACGCTCGCGACCCTTGAACAGGGCCAGCGAATCGTTGACCGGCCGATCCTTCATCAGGAGGAAATACTGGGCGAACAGCTCGTCCGCCGTGCCCCAGGCAAAGCCGAAGGGCGGGCCCTCTTCCAGGACCGGCGTCTGGTAGTAGAAGTAGCCGATCAGGAGGCCGCGGTGCCGCAGCAGCGACGCCACGCGGTCCCGGTAGTCGGTCCGCTGGTCCGGCCAGAGCGAGCAGATGAACGTGCGCTCGTAGATCAGATCGAATTGCTGGGCCCCGAAATGGTGCGTGAAGAAGTCACCCAGGATCACGCGGTCCGCCAGCTGTGGTCCCAGCCGTTTCCGGGCCAGTTCCACCGCGGCGGGCGCCAGGTCGATCGCCGTCACCTCGTACCCGGCCTCGGCAAACGCCGCGACCTCGTAGCCCGCGCCGCAGCCCGGCACCAGGACCTTGCCGCCCTTCGGGTGCGCGGTCAGGTACGCCTTCAGGTCCGCCGGCACGCCGCCGAAGTCCCACGGGGTCTTGCCGCTCGCGTAGCGGCTGTTCCAGAACTCGCGATGAGGATGGTCGCCTCTTTCCATGAGCGTGTGTCACCGCCAACCCATGCCTTCGGCGGCGGTAGTCAAGACTCCTGAGCAGGTCACGTCAGGCTCATGGGGTCGACATCCAGCACCTGCGTGATGTCGTCCGGCCAGTTGAACTCCGACCGGAGCCGCGCCAACTCGGGCACCACCCGGGTCACGGCATTCGTGAAATACCAGACCTGCCACCGGTACTCGTCCATGATCTTCTCGATCGGCGACGGCGACGGTCCCCGGACCTCCAGCCGCGTCCCCAGGGCCTGCTCGACCCGGCGGGCCCACTGTTCGGCGAAGAACTTGAGCTTCTCGGGGTTGGGTCCGCGGAACAGGTGGTGGATCAGGTGCCGGAACGGCGGATAATGGAACTCGCGGCGCAGCTTGAGCTCCGCGGCGGCGAAGCCGGCGAAGTCGGCGTGGCGGGAGAACTGGATGGCCTCCGCCTGCGGCGTGAAGGTCTGCACGATCACCTCCCCCGCCCGGTCGCCCCGCCCGGCCCGCCCCGCCACCTGCACCAGCAGCTGGAACGTGCGCTCGTTCGCCCGGAAATCCGGGACGTGCATGGAGATGTCCGCGTCGACCAGCCCGACGAGGGTCACGTTGGGAAAATCGAGCCCCTTGCCGATCATCTGGGTGCCGATAAGGACGTCGATCTTGCCAGCGCGGAACTGGGCGAGCACCTCGCGGAAACGGTTCTTCTTGGCCATCGTGTCGGTGTCCATGCGCTCGACCCGCGCCTTCGGCAGGAGCCGGCGCACGGCCTCCTCGACGCGCTGCGTGCCCAGGCCGCGCCAGCGGATCTCCGGCGCACCGCATTTCGGGCAGCGCAGCGGCGCCGCCTTCTGGTCGCCGCAGAGGTGACAGCGGAGCGTCTCGTCGGCCCGGTGATAGGTCATCGCGATGCTGCAGTGCGCGCACTCCTCCGTGTGGCCGCACTTCGTGCACTGCATGGCGGTGGAATAGCCGCGGCGATTGATGAAAAGGATCGTCTGCTCCCGGCGCTCCAGCCGGGCATGCATCGCGTCGAGCAGCTTGCGGGAGAGCGCCGGCAGCGTGCGCTGCTTCATCGCCTCGATGCGCAGGTCGACGATGTCGATGTGCGGCAGCTGGCGGGCGTCGACGCGCTGGCGGAGCTCCAGCAGCCGGTACTTGCCGGCCTGCGCGTTCGCGTAGCTCTCGAGCGACGGCGTCGCG
>CAYYGV010000154.1:0-8208 GCA_964471615.1 uncultured Opitutaceae bacterium | reverse complement strand
CGGCGAACATCGCCACGACGATCAGGCCCTTCAGGCCGGCCGGGATGACGTTGAGCAGCACCGCGGGCAGGACCTGCTCGGGATTCACCGTGCCGTGGTAGCCGATGATCGCGAGCTTTCCGGCCCACTCGGGCCCGAGGAGTTGCTGCAGGCCGGCGATGAGGGCCGGCGGGTACTTCGAGGGCGCGTTGACGATGTCGCTGGTCAGGTCGTGC
The DNA here is from genome assembly GCA_964471615.1 of uncultured Opitutaceae bacterium. GTDB lineage: Bacteria > Verrucomicrobiota > Verrucomicrobiia > Opitutales > Opitutaceae > Opi-474. The sequence continues at coordinate 7,993 of CAYYGV010000154.1, read as the reverse complement.
CAGTAGGGCTCGGCCGTCTGCGGGAACTGCGCATGGATCAGGTCCGCGGCCTGCCGCACGACGTTGGGGTCCGGGAAGTGCGCCGCCACGAAGTACACGCCCAGCACGGCGAAGCCAATCATCAGCGGCCAGCGGAACGCGATCAGCAGGCCCTGCTGGAACGACTGCAGGCCGCAGTCGCGGTCGCTGCGCGCGCCGAAGTAGCGCGACTCCGCCCCGGTGCCGAGGCCGCCGAGCACATTGCGCAGGAGGTAGAACGCCGCGAACAGGATCAACGCGGAGTATGACTCGTAGCCTTGGGGCATCGGCGTGTGCCAGGCCGGCAGTGAGGTGGTCCAGTCGGGATTGCCCGTCACCCGCTCCGCCGTCGCAGCCAGGCTCGCCGAGTCGGGCACATGTCGCCACGCCATGAACCCGACGACGAGGCAGGAGCCCATGATGATCAGGCCCTGGATCAGGTCGGTCAGCACGATGCCGTAGAAGCCCGCGCTCACCGTGTAGAGCGTCGTCAGCAGCAGCAGCCCCAGCGTCGTGTACATCGGCGGATACGGGAAGAACATGCCGAGGAACAGGCTCGCGCCGCGCACCAGGTACGCGAGGATCATCACGGAAGTGAGGATGTTGATGAAGGCCGAGAGGAGGCGCATCGCCTGCGCGACCGGATTGTCGCCGAAGCGGTAGATGCCCCACTCGGCGCCGGTCATGCAGCCCGAGCGCCGGTGCCACTTGCCCGTGTAGACGAGCATGAACGCGAGGACTAGCACCGCGCCGCCGCGAAACTCGATGAACAGGCCGCGCGGCCCGAGCATATAGAGGAACGACGTGATGATCATCGTGCCCGTCAGGTCGAACCAGTTGGCCATGCCCACCACGCCGAGCAGGTACCACGGGATCGAGCGCCCCCCGAGGAAGTAGTGGTCGAGGCTGGCGCTCGCCCGCCGGCTCATGAGGAGGCCGAGGACGAGGCTCAGCCCGAGGTACGAGAGGATGATTCCGTAGTCGAGCGGCGTGAGCGAATGCATGGGGCGGGGAGGGGATCAGGGCGTGGCCCGGTCGTGGACGGCCGGCCGCGGGGCCGGCTCCTTCGGGCGCATACCAGCGCAGCCGGGGTCAGGCAGCGCGCGCGGTCGGGATGGCCCGCAGCGCGGCGAGCCGGACGCGCGCCTGCGCGTACACGATTGCCGTGAGCGCGACCGAGCCCAGCCCTGCGTCGAGGTTGGGCAGTCGGTGCTCCGCCAGGGCAGCGTATGCGACGTAAGCCAGCAGCAGGGCGCCCTCGACGGCGAGGAGGCCCAGCCCGACATTTCGATAGTACGACCACTCCTCGATCTTGGTGCGACGGAACGAGTCGTCAGATTGGGCCCGGGCGAAGAACTCGGCTTCGGTCATGGGTGCGGGGGATCGCGCGGAGGCAATCAGCCCGGTAGAGTCAACACAACGGAATTTCCGGTGCCGGGGCGCTCCGCGGGCGCGGAGCGAGTCGAAGGTCGCAGGTCTTCAAGCCGCAGGTCGCGTCCGCGGCTCCGCCGCTCTGGTGGAGCGCGTTGTCCCCAACGCGCTGTTGGGTCCAACCGAAGAGCCTCGATCTCCGGAAGCTGACCTCCGAAATCCGCAATTCGAAAACCGCAATCCGCAATCAACCCGGCGCAGCCGGGTTCAGCTGTGGTACTGGCGCACGACCGACCGGACGATTGCCTCGACCTTGGCGCGGGTGACGGTCGCCTCGGCCCGCTGGCCGCGTCGCAGCTCGCATTCGCGCGCCGCCTCCGCGTAGCCGCACTCGGCCAGGATGCAGGCGAGCTGGCCCTTGGCCTCCTCGAGCACCTCGACCTCGTGCGGGCCCATCGGGTAGCGCGGCGCGCCGCCGTCGAACCCGCGCAGCGCCACGGCCGCGCGAAAGCCCTCGGGAAAGTTGCCGGCGGCAAACATCGCGCCGATCAGCTCCTGGATCTTCAGCTGGACCCGGCGGCACTCCGCGTAGTTGCCGGCGCGGAAGTCGGCGTAGAGCTTCAGGATCACCTCGGGGATCACGCTCGACGACGCGATGGTGCCGCCGTCGGCGCCCATCATGAGGCTCGGGAACAGGATCTCCTCGGTGCCGGTGAAGCAGACGAAGTCCGGCCGCTGCGGCTTGATCTGCGCGAGCATCGTGCAGAAGCGCGGGAAGTCCCGGCTCGAGTCCTTGATCCCGATGATCCGCGGGCAGTCGAGCGCCAGGCGCCGCACCACCGGCAGGCTGATCTCGTTCGAGAACTGGGGAATGTTGTAGAGCAGGATGTCGATCGGGCTGCGCGCCGCGATTTCGCGGAAGTACACCTCGATGCTCTCCTGGCTGACCTTGTAGTAATACGGCCCGGTGAGGCTGACCGCCGTGCACCCGAGGTCCGCGTAGGCGCGGCACGCCTGCAGCACGAGCTCGATATTGGCCTCGGCCGCGCCCGCGAGGATCGGCACCCGGCCGGCGTTCTCGCTTGCCATGATCCGCACGACCCGCAGGCGCTCCTCAAAGCTCAGACGAATGAACTCGCCGGTGCTGCCGTTGGGATAGAGGCCGTGGATGCCCTTTTCGATCAGCCACGACGTGAGCCGGCGCAACTCGCCCTCGTTGATGCCGCCGTCCGCACCGAAGGGCACGATGTTCGGGGTGAAGATGCCGGAGATTTTCATGCGGGGCCGCAAGCGGCCGAAGTTGGCCGATCCAAGGGGCTTTTCCCGGCCGTGGCAACCGGCAAGGCTCGGCCCCTTTTCGGAGCCCGGGCGCGTCAGGCCGCCGCGCGCCGGCGACGGATCCAGCCGGTCACGCCCAGCGTCGCCGCCGTCAGCAGCGCGCCGTACAGGCGGGGCTCCGGGGCCGGCGTGATCTGGTGGTCGAACGGCAGCCAGGCGGTGCTGCTGGACGAGTAGCCGGTGAAGGCGACCCGCGCCAGCTGCGCGGAGCCCGGGTTGTTCGTCGCGTAGAGGAAGTCCACCGCGTTGGTCCAGTTCACGACCGTGAGCGTCACCCCCGCGTCCACGATCACCGTGGTGGCGTTCAGGATCGACGCAGCCGAGCTGCCGAAGTCGATCACGGTGTTGCCCGTGATGTGGAGCGTGTCGACTGTGAGCGAGGTCCCGTTGAGCGCCAGCGTGCCGCCGAGCAGCTGGAGCGTTCCGCCGAAGCTGATCGTGCTGCCGAAGGTCAGCGTGCCCGTGCCCGCCTTTTCCAGCGTGCCAGTGCCGGTGATCGAGCCGGCGAACGTGGACGAGCCGTTGTTCGCGCCGACCGTGAGGAAGCCCGACGTCGCGAGGTCGATCAGGCCGGTGCCCGCGATCGTGTCGATCTTCTCGGTGAAGTTGTTGACGCCCAGCCGGCCGTCGGCGTTCAGCGTGAGCGCGGTCGTCGTCGCGAGCTGGCGGCTCGCCTGCAGCACCAGGTTCGCCGAGCTGGCCGCGCCGGTGCCGTCGCCGACGGTGACCGCGCCGGTGCCGACGGCGTTGGTGTTGCTGCTCTTCGCGAGGTTGAGCGTGCCGTCGTTGACCGCGACCGCGCCGGTCGACGTGTTGGCCGTGCTGCCGGAGAGGGTGACGGACCCGGCGCCGTCCTTGGTGAAGGTGCCGCTCCCGAGGTTGACCGCCCCGGAGAGGGTCGTGTTGCCGGCGCCGCCGACCGTGAGCGCGTTGCCGCCGCCGGTAACGGCGCCGGAGACGGTGAGGGTGCCGGCGTCGCTCTGGATCCGCGCGGCGGAGCCGAGGGAGACGGCGCCGGTCCAGGTGTTGGTGCCGGAGATGTTGCGGAGCGCGCCGTTGCCGCTGACGCCGGTGCCGTTGAGGGTGAGCGCCTCGCCGCTGACGGTGAGGTTGTTCTGGACCTCGAGCGCGGCGCCGGAGGCGACGGTCGTGCCGCCGGTGGTGCTGCCGAGGGCAGTGGCGCTGCGGAGATTGACGACGCCGGCGCTGATGCTGGTCGTGCCGGTGTAGGTGTTGCTTCCACCGAGGACCAGCGTGCCGGTGTTGCTCTTGTTGAGGCCGTTGCTGCCGGCGATGGTGGAGTTGATCGTGGTGTTGCTGCCCACGATGATCGCGATGTCCGGCGACGCGTCGCTGAAGTTGAGGGTGCCGCCCGTGAAGGTCGGGTCGCCCATGAGTACGGTCATGCCGGCGACGGAGATCGTGCCCGAGACCGTGACGGTGAAGGCGCTCGAGGCGTCAAAGCCGGCGCTGAAGAACGCGTTGCTGCCGGCGGTCCACTGGACGGTGGAGCTGTTGCCAAAGAACGAGGTGGACCAGTTCTTGTCGGTGCTGCTGTTCGACCAAGTCGCCGACGGCGTGGAGCCGGCGCCGGAGGTGCTCCCGTTGGTGTCCCAGTACAGCGTGGTCTGCGCGCGGCCATGGACGACGCCAAGCACCGCCAGCAACAGCCCGATCAGGAGCGGGCTGAGGCGAAGGCGAAACTGTGGGAAAAACGGAGGCGGCGGGCGCAGCATGGTCGTCCGAAGGTCAATCGACCCGGCGCCGTGGGAATTGAGGAAAACCGGTGCGCCAGATGGCTCGAACGCCGGATTTCCGCCAATGCAGCCGCCAGCCGGGCCGGGGCCATGAGACCATCCGACGTCGGAGCAGGGCGCGCGACGCGCTTGGGGCGGTTACTCTTCAATCGCCCAAAGTGCCGGCGACTTTAGCCCAGTCTCGAAGAGAGCAACTCCGCCACCTAGCCTGTCATCCTGAGCGCAGCGAAGGATCCAGTGCGACAGGGCGGGCCCTTGGGCCGGGTCCAACTGGATCCTTCGCTGTGCTCAGGATGACAGGGGGTGGGCTCAGGATGACAAGGGGTAGGGCCGAACCGCTCTCAGGCGCCGGGTCGCCTGGCCGCAGGTGGCACTCGAACTCCGATTCCGCTTCGTGCTCTTCGTGCCCTTCGTGGCAACCCCAGCCACCGCACCGCCAAAGTCTAGTACCGGTACTGCTCCGCCATCCGGACCATGCGCGCGACCCGGTCCAGTTCGCCGTCGGGCGGGAGTTGGTCGCCGGGGGCGATGATCAGCGCGGGGCTCTGGTGGCGCAGGGCCAGCCAGGCTTCGACCTGGGCGTCGAACAGGGCCAGCGGCACGTCACGATTGAAGCTGCTGGGTGGCACGCCGCCGGAGAGGATGTAGTCGGGTCCGGCCTCGGCGCGGCATTCGGCCGGGGTCAGGTCGCCCCACGGCGCGGGCGTGGCGGCGTCGGCGCCGTCGAAGCCGAGGTCGCGCGTGGCGGCCAGCAGCCCCCGCAACCGGCCGTCGATGTGGGTCACGATCGGCTTGCCGTGCTCGTGCGCGATCCGCGCCATCGTGCTGTAGCACTCGGCGCTGTAGCGCTGCACCCAGCGCGGGCTGTGCGTGTCGCTCGTGAGGTTGTCGGAGTGGACCAGCACCTGCGAGGGGCCCTCGGCCATCAGCCGGCAGACCTGGGCGTGCGCGGTGTTGATCGCCGCGAGCGTCGCCTCGAACTCCGCCGGCTCGTCCGCCGCCAGCATCACGGTCTGTTCGACGCCGGCATAGCGGCTCATGAAAAATCCCATGCCGGTGTACGGCACCTGCACGAGCGGCAGGCCCAGGTCGCCGACCTGCGCGTCAACCTCATGGAACAGCTCCCAGTTCGCGCTGTAGCGCAGGCGCTCGAAGACGTACCGGATCACCTTCAGGTCCTCGACGCCCTGGATCATGTGGTGGGTGATCGGCCAGCTGAACGTCACGGGCGACCACTCGCGCTGCTCCTCCACGGTGCCGACCGGCGTCTCGAAGCGATGGAAGTAGATTTCGCCGCGGATCCCGGACTGTACGCGCACCGTGTCGTGATGGTGCTCGCGGTAGAACGACCCGAGGTTCACGTGGATCGCGGCGCCGGTGCGCTGGTGCAGCGTGAGGAGGGCGGCGACCTTGTCGCGGTTGGCGCCGTCGGTCTTGCCCGGGATGAATTTCCCGCCGCCGTTGCCCGCGTGCCAGTAGGAGAGATCGGCGAGGCTGGCGACGCAGTCGGGCGTCTTTCCGGTGTACACGGCGAGGAGTCGTTCGCGCGGGGTCATGGGGCCGGTGGTTTTGGGGCAGGGTGCGCCCGTCGCCGGCCGCCAGCAAGGGACAAGCCTTGGCTCCCTTTGGGCACCGCCGGGAAATTTGGTTTACCCCGCCCCGCGGAGGTGAAGCATCGCGGCCATGCCAGCCGCCGAGCCGAACCGTGCGCCGGACCCCGCCTCCCCGGGGGCATGGTTCCGGTTCGCCCCGCTGCTCCTCGTGGCCGCCGTCGCGCTGGCCTACGCGAACTCGCTGCGCGTGCCGTTCCTCCTCGATGACCGCTCGGCCATCGAGGAAAACGCCTCGATCACGGACCTCGGCCGTCTCGGCTCGGTCCTCGCACCGGCCGGCACCACCACCGCCGGCCGGCCCCTGCTGAACCTGAGCTACGCGTTTAACTATGCCATCGGGGGACGGGCGGTCGTCGGCTATCACGTGGTGAACGTCGCGATCCACGCGCTCGCTGCGCTCGCGCTCTTCGGCCTCGTGCGCCGCACCCCGCGGCGGCCGGGCGCGCCGGCCGCCGTCCCGACTGACACGATCGCATTCCTCGTGGCGCTGCTGTGGGCGGTGCATCCGCTGCTCACGAACGCCGTCACCTACCTGAGCCAGCGCGCCGAGTCGCTGATGGGACTCTGGTACCTGCTCACGCTCTACGCGTTCGCGCGAGCCGCGGCGTCGGCCCGGCCCGTCCGCTGGCTGGCCGTGTCGGTCGCCGCCTGCGTGGCAGGCATGCTGACAAAGGAGGTGATGATCACCGCGCCGGTGGTCGTGCTCCTCTACGACCGGGTGTTTTTTGCCTCTGGGTTCCGGTCGGCCCTGGCGCGGCGTCGCTGGTACTACGCCGGACTGGCCGCGTGTTGGGTGCTGGTGGGCTGGCTGATGGTGAGCACGGGACTCGGCGAGCGCGACGTCGGCTTCCGGGCGGGCGACGATTGGGTTCACTACGCCTTCACGCAGTGCCGGGTGCTCGTGCAGTACGTGCGGCTCGCCCTCGTGCCTTACCCGCTGGTCTTCGACTATGGCCAGGAGATCCTGGTGCGGCGGTTCATCGACGCGGCGGCGTGGCTGCCGCTGGTGCTGGTGGCGCTGGCGGCTGTGGGCTGGGCGTTCCGGCGGGGCGCTGCGGCCGCGGGGTTTCTCGGCGCCACGTTTTTCATCCTGCTCTCGCCGACCTCGAGCTTCGTGCCGGTGATGGGCCAGCCGATGGCCGAGAGCCGCATGTACCTGCCGCTTGTTCCGCTGGTCGCGCTGGCGGTGATTTTCCTGGGCCGCCTTCTGGACCGCCGGACTCTTCCGGTGCTGGTCGTGCTCGCGGTGGTGCTGGCGGGCGCGACGGTGCGGCGCAATGCCGATTACCAAGACGCGCTGGGCCTGTGGGAGCAGACGGTGGCGCGGGCGCCCGGCAGCTCCCGCGGCCACTACAACCTGGCGAACGAGCTCGTGCAGGCCGGTCGATCGGCCGAGGCGATCACCCATTACGAGGCGGCGCTGGCGGTGAAACCAGACCTCGTGCCGGCGCACAACAACCTGGCGAACGAATTGGCGAAGATCCCCGGCCGTGAGGACGAAGCGCTGGCCCACTACGAGGCGGCGCTGCAGTTGGATCCCGGCCTCGCGGAGGCCCACGAGAACGCGGCCCGGTTGTTGCGGCAGCGTCCCGGCCGGCGCGGCGAGGCGCTGGCGCACCTGGAGGCGGTGGTGCGGCTGCGGCCGGACTCGGTCACGGCCACCTTCGAGCTGGCCAACGAGCTGGCGCAGACGCCGGGGCGCGCCGAGGAGTCGATCCCGCTGTACGAACAGGTCCTGCGGCTGCGGCCCGACCATGCGGAGGCACACAACAATCTTGCCAACCGCCTCGCGCGCGTGCCCGGCCGCTTGCCCGAGGCGCTCGAGCATTACGAGGCCGCGCTGCGGCTGCGGCCGGACTTCCTCGAGGCGCACTACAACTACGCGAACAAGCTCGC
>CAYYGV010000153.1:0-8285 GCA_964471615.1 uncultured Opitutaceae bacterium | reverse complement strand
CCTCCCGGTTCTTGTGGAGGTAGGTGTCGAGCGACTGCTGCATGAACTTGCCGACGAATTCCTTGATCGACGGCCCCTTCGGACCGACGTCGGTCGAGCCGAGCTTGGTCTTGGTCTGCGACTCGAACACCGGCTCCTGCACGCGGACCGAGACGGCGGCGTCGATGGCCTGGCGCACGTCGGCCGCGTCGTAGTCCTTCTTGAAGTGGTTGCGCAGTGTGTCGACCAGCGCCTCGCGGAAGGCCGCCAGGTGCGTGCCGCCCATCGTGGTGTGCTGGCCGTTGACGAAGGACCAGTATTCCTCGCCGTAGTGGTTGCCGTGGGTGAACGCGACCTCGATGTCCTCGCCCTCGAGGTGGATGATCGGGTACAGCGGGTCGCCGCTGAGCTCCTTCGCCAGCAGGTCGCGGAGGCCGTTCTCGGACTTGAAGGGCTTGCCGTTGAGCGTGAGGGTGAGGCCGCGGTTCAGGAACGCGTAGTTCCAGAGCATGTCCTCGATGAACTCGGTGCGGAACCGGAAGTCGGAGCCGAACAGCTGCGCGTCGGGCGTGAACTCGATCAGCGTGCCGTTGCGCTCGTCGGACTTCTGGACCTTCGACTCCTTGCGCAGCTTGCCCTTCTCGAACTCCGCGAACTTCGTCTCGCCCTCGCGGAATGCCTGCGCGCGGTAGGTCAGGGAAAGGGCGTTGACCGCCTTCTGGCCGACGCCGTTCAGGCCGACCGACTTCTGGAAGGTCTCGCTGTCGTACTTGGCGCCCGTGTTGATGATCGACACGCAGTCGACCAGCTTGCCGAGCGGGATGCCGCGGCCGTAGTCGCGCACGCGGACCAGCCGCTCGGTGAGCTCGACCTCGATCTTGCGCCCCTGCCCCATCGCGAACTCGTCGATCGAGTTGTCGATGGTCTCCTTCAGCAGGACGTAGATGCCGTCCTCCGCGTGGGTGCCGTTGCCGAGGCGCCCGATGTACATGCCGGGGCGCAGGCGGATGTGCTCGAGCGAACTGAGGGTCTTGATACTGGCTTCAGTATAGGCTTGGGCCATGATTGCGTTGGCGCACAGCGTCCCGGCGAAGGGCGGTATGACAAGCGTAATCCGGGGCGCGTCCGCCGGCGGGACGGACGCGAAAGGCGCGGATTCGACGGGCGGATTTCAGGGGGATTCCGGCGGGCGGCAGGATTCCGCGCTTCCTGAGCTCCCTGTCATTTGACGCCCCGCAGCTTGAATCCGAGCCGAAGGCCGATTGATTGGCCCCACGCTCTCCATGAAAAAGATCTTCTCCTATTCCCTGCTTGGACTGCTGGTGGTCGCCGTCGTGATCTACATCGGGCTGACCTTTTTCCTGGGCTCAGTGGTCACGACCGCAGTCAACCGCATGGGGCCGTCGATCACCAAGACCGCCGTGGTTCTCCAGAGCGCCAACCTCTCGCCGCTCACGGGCAGCGGCACGCTGCGGGGCCTCGCGGTCGACAATCCCCAGGGCTGGAGCAAGGGCCGGGTCTTCTACCTCGGCAAGATCCACGTCTCGATGAAGCCGTTCTCCATCTTCGGCGATCACATCATCGTCGATGAGATCGAAATCGACCAACCGGAGTTCACCTACGAGACGAAGATCTTCTCGAGCAACCTCGGCGACCTCCTGAAGAACATCAAGGAGTCCACCGGCAGCTCCGACAAATCCGCCGCCGGCAAGGCGGACAGCAAGCCCGTCAAGATCGAGGTCCGTCACTTCCGCCTGACCAACGGCAAAGTCAAGGTGGGCGTGGGGGCCGCCTCCCTAGCTCTCCCCATGCCGCCGGTCGAGCTGTCCAATCTCGGCACCAAGGAGGGCGGAATCACTCCCGACCAGATGGCCGCCGCGGTCCTGAGCAGCGTCACGGGCAGCGTGGTCAGCGCCACCACCCAGGCCGCCGGCCAGATCGGCAATACCGCCGGCGGTGCCGCCGCCGAAGGCGTCAAGAAAGCCGGCGAGAGCCTCAAAAAGCTATTTGGCAAATAGGCCCGGACGAAGCATCCGCTTATTCAGCCCGGGCAATGGCGCACTGGCGTCGATGCGTCCCTCCCCCGACTTTTCCTGATCTTCCCGTTTCCTTCTTCCCAAGTCTCGAATTCCCATGCCCTCCGTTACCATCACCTATTATCTCGAAGTCCTTTCCTCCTGGTGCACCTGGGTCGAGCCGACCTGGGACGCCCTCAAGGCGCGCTACGGCGACCGCGTCCAGTTCGAGTGGCGCATCGCGCTGATGAATCCCCAGGATTTTCCCGTGTCCCAGAAGCAGTGCGACTGGTTCTACCAGCGCAGCGGCACGATCATGCGTTCGCCGTTCATGCTGAATTCCGCGTGGCTCGAGGTCGCGCGCAAGGGGAACTACGACAACCCCAGCCTGGTCGCCGAGGCCGCCCGGGACTTTGGGTTCAATGGCGACGAGGTCCGGCGCGCCCTGTCGCACGCCGCGGTGCGGGAAGGCCGGAAGATCGGCAACCTGGACCTCGCGGTCGAGGTCGCCGCCAAGGCCGGCAAGATCGCGCCGAAGAAGCTCCGCGCCGCAGCCACCTCGGACGCCGTCCGCGCCCGGGTCGCGGCCAGTACCAAGGAGTTCTTCGCCCACCAGATCAACCAGCGGCCAGCCTTCGTCATCACCGACGTGATCGGCGACAAGGCCGTCTTCTCCGGCCTGGTCCGCGCCGAGCCCCTCGCCGCCGCCATTGACGCCATGCTCGACGACTCTGCCGCCTACGCCGCGCACAAGGCGCACTTCGGGACTCCGCCACCGAACTGAGCGAAAAGCCGCCGGGCGTCAGGTCTCACGATCGGTTTAGGTCTGCGTACCACCGCAGCAAGAAGGCGCGGCGGCGCCCGAACAGCAGCGTATCGCGTTCAGAATCTAGCCGGGAGGACTCCGCCGGCTTTTGCCTTCGACTTGCGGAGGGAACTGGTGTTGTGAGTGATTGGCCTCTGAGTAAGGCCAATCATTCACATGCAGACCACGTGTCGCAGGTTGGTGGCAACGGTTGAAGTTGGCCTAGTCCTGCTGGCGCTGCTGCCGCACAGCACCTGTGAAGCGGCCAGCAACTACCTCAAGTCGGTGCGCCAAGTGGGGACCGACTGGGGGGCGCAGAGCTGGACGGCGGATGACCTCGCGCTGTTTGGCGGTGAGCCGGCCGTTGCCGGCACCAACAGCAATTCGCTGGTCGTGCGGTACCATTACTTCGTCTCCGACTACGACACGGCGCTCTTGGCGCCCACTTGGGTGGCGCACGTCGATACCCGGGAATCAGCCCAGGCGGCGGACGTTCGCAAGGGCGGACAATGGGATCGCGGCCAGTACACGTTCACGCCGGACGAGAACATCGTGACGTACTCCCAGGACCATAACCTGAAGTGGGTCACGAATGCCGACTACACCAACGCGAATCCACCGGCATTGCGGCCCGTGACGGCGAGGAACCGCATCACGCGCGGTCACATGGCCAGCAATCTCGAGATGAAAGGCCACGGGGACGACAGCACAGGCATGGAGTCACAGAAGGAGTCGTTCTCTTTCGCGAATGTGTGCCCCCAGATGCAGGGGCATAACGCCCCGCTCTGGGCCGCGCTGGAAAACGACTGCCTGGCACTCGCCGTGCGACTGGGCCGCGTGGCAGTGATCACGGGTCCGGTCTACCTGACCGACGCCACGCATCCCGTGCAGAGCACCAAGGCGCCTCGCGGCAAGGTTCGGATCCCGATCCCGACGCATTTCTTCAAGATCATCATCGCCCAGGTGGCGGGCCGGATCGAGGCGGTGGCGTTCCTGATCCCGCACCGGTACGACCTGAAAGCCGACCAGCGCTTCGACTACGCCGTGAGCGTGCGCCAGGTTGAACAGGTCACCCACATCAACTTCATGCCCGCCCTGGGCGCCAACGACGAAGTCGAGGACCAGCCCAGCGACGACCTGTTGGACCTGCTGCACGAGGACTAACAGCCCGACACCGATCGGCATTCCCGACCTCGCAGAAGAACCGGGCTCGGGGCGGAAGCTGGTAGCTAGTAGTTGGTAGCTGGCAGCTGGCATCCGAGATCTCGGCCAAGCGGCACGGGCCTACGATCTACCAGCTACTGCGCCTGAGCTACTCATGCAGCCCGCGGTACTTCTTCTCACCCGCGGTGACCGCAATCGTCATCTGGTTCTCCTTCGGCGGCAGCGGGCAGGTTGCGAAGGGCGTGAAGGCGCAGGGCGGGTTCTGGGCGCGGTTGAAATCGAGGATGACCTTTCCGTCTTCTGGCGGCGCGGCGTAGAGGAAGCGCGCGGCGGCGTAGGTCTCCTTCCCGCTCGTCTGGTCGGAGATCACGAAGAACAGCGGACCGTCGGGTGACTCCTGGATCGGCAGGAGCTCGATCGTCTGGCCGTCGCGCTTGAACACCGCCTTGCCCAGCACCAGGGCGTTCGAGGTGTTGCCGAGCACGTTCTTGATCGGCACCTCGCGCGGCTTGTCGAACGCCACCCAGTCCGCCTCGATCCGCCAGCTCGGGTCGATGGGGAAATAGTCGATGCCCAGGAAATGGGTCCGCCGCTCCGACTCGCTGTCCTTGACGCGCAGGGCCTTCTTCCCGCCGCGGTCGATGAGCAGGATCGTGAGGTTGCCGACCGTGATCACCGACGGATGCTCGCGCCGATCATCCCGGATGTCGGCCGAGAGTTCCTCCACCCCGTCGACGCGGGCGTCGATCCCGGGCTCGAACACGGCCCGGACCGCGCTGTTCTGGTCGAGCGTGAAGGTCCCGAGGTGCGCGGGACCCTTGGCCATCACGATGGAATTGTCGCCCGCCGTGCCGACGGTGTTGTCGCCGGTCTTGAGGAAGTGGAGCCCGATGAGCGTCAGCCAGCCGTCGGCGCTGGTCAGCTTCGCGACGCGCTGCTCGCGCCACGCCAGCACGGACTTGGAGAATTCGTCCGGCTCGGCCGGCTGGTCCGCCGCGGCCGCCACCGCGGCCAACGCCAGACCGGCGCACACCCATTTGATAACGCTCATGCGTCCCTGACCCTACGGAACCGCCGACGTTCCGCCAGCATGAAGGCTGGGGCTTCCCGCCGCAGTAGGATTTTCGCCTGTCTACCGACTGCCCGCCGCCAGCTACTCCCCGAGATTAGCCATTCCTGTGTCTCGCCCGGCGGGGTTTACAATCCACCTCGCCGCGCTAGTCTCGGGCCATGCTCCACCGCACCCTCGGGAAGAACGGTCCCAGCGTCTCGGCCCTCGGGCTGGGCTGCATGGGCATGTCCGAGTTCTACAGCGGCCGCGTCGATGCCGAGTCGATCGCGACGCTCCATCACGCGCTCGACCGCGGCCTGACGTTCCTCGACACCGCCGACATGTACGGCTTCGGGGACAACGAGGAGCTGATCCGTCGCGCCCTCGCGGGACGGCCGCGCGCCTCGTATTTCGTCGCGACCAAGTTCGGCATCGTCCGCAGCCGGACCGATGCCAATGTCCGCGGCATCTGCGGGCGCCCCGAGTACGTCCGTTCCGCCTGCGAGGCCAGCCTCCGGCGGCTCGGGGTCGAGACGATCGATCTCTACTACCAGCATCGCGTGGATCCCGAGACGCCCATCGAGGAAACCGTGGGGGCGATGGCGGAGCTGGTCCGCGCCGGCAAGGTCCGCTACCTCGGCCTGTCGGAGGCCGGCGCCGCCACGATCCGGCGCGCCCATGCCGTGCATCCGATCACGGCGCTGCAGTCGGAGTACTCCCTCTGGACCCGCGACCCCGAGGACGGCGCCCTCGCCGTCTGCCGGGAACTCGGCATCGGGTTTGTCGCCTACAGCCCGCTCGGCCGCGGCTTTCTGACCGGCCAGCTCAAGCGCTTCGAGGATTTCGCCCCGGATGACTACCGCCGGATCTCGCCGCGTTTCCAGGGCGCGAACTTCCAGAAGAACCTCGATCTCGTCGCCCGCGTCCAGCAGCTCGCCCAAGCCAAACACTGCACCGCGAGCCAGCTGGCGCTGGCCTGGGTGCTCGCCCAGGGCCGCGACATCGTCCCCATTCCGGGCACCAAACGGCGCACGTACCTCGACGAGAACCTCGGCGCTCTGGCTATAACCCTGACCCCCGCCGACCTCGCCACGATCGCCGCCGCTTTCCCCAAGGACGCCGCCGCCGGGCTGAGATACCCGGAGCTGATGATGAAAGCGGTGGGGAGATAGAGGCGCCGCTCTGGGGGGTCAGACGAACGCCGAACATCGGACGTCGAACGCCCAACGCCGAAGTGCCCGAGCCAAACGGGCGCCGTTACTGCCGTATTTCCTTCGAAGTTCGGCGTTCGGCGTCCGACGTTCGGCGTTCGTCTGGCCTTCCCGCTCCGGACCACCCAGGATCCCGCCACCATGAGGTTTCTCGCCGCCGTGTCGCTGGGTTTCGCCGTGCCGGTCATTGCCGCCATGTCTCCGCCTGATCCCAGGGTGCCGCTTCTCGACCTCGCGGGTGAAACCGCGCGGCAGGTGGTGGTCGACCGCCAGGCCGGCCAGTATCTCGGCCATCCTACGACCGTCCTGTTGGAGGACGGGCACACGCTGCTCTGCGTCTATCCGCTCGGTCATGGCAAGGGAGCGATCCAGCTCAAGCGCAGCACCGACGGCGGCCTGACCTGGTCGCCGCGCCTCCCGGTGCCGGACAACTGGAAGACGTCGCTCGAAACACCCACGCTCCACCGCGTCGTCGACGCGGCGGGCCACCGTCGGCTCATCGTCTGGTCCGGATTGTATCCCGCCCGGCTGGCATCGTCGGACGATGACGGCGCCACCTGGACGCCGCTCGCGCCGGCGGGCCACTGGGGCGGCATCGTGGTCATGGCCAGCCTCACCGGCGTGCGCAACGAACCGGGTCATTACCTCGCGTGGTTTCACGATGACGGCCGTTTCCTCCACGAGGAGATCAAACCGGCCAGCCCGCCGGTGTTCACGATCTATCAGGTGGAGTCGCGCGACGGCGGCCTGACCTGGTCTGAGCCTCGCGGCATCGTCAGCACGACGGCGATCAAAGTCTGCGAACCCGGCGTGGTGCGTTCGCCCGACGGGCACCAGCTCGCGCTGCTGCTGCGCGAGGAGAGCCGGCAGCAGCCGTCGCAGGTGATCTTGTCCGATGACGAGGGTCGCACCTGGACCCAGCCCCGGGCGCTGCCGAACCCGCTGACTGGTGACCGCCACACGGCGCGCTACGCCCCGGACGGACGCCTGTTCATCAGCTTCCGCGACACCAACACGCAGTCACCGACCCAAGGCGACTGGCTCGCGTGGGTCGGCAGCTACGACGACCTCGTGCAGGGGCGCCCCGGGCAATACCGGGTCCGCCTGATGGACAACACCAAGGACTGGGACAGCTCCTACCCCGGAGTCGAGGTCCTGCCCGACGGCACGATTGTGACGACCACCTACGGCCACTGGGCGAAGGACGAGAAACCCTACATTGTCAGCGTGCACCTGAAGCTCAGCGAACTGGATGAGAAGGCCCGAGCACGGCGCTGACTGGAATCCGGATTCCGAAATCCGGATCCCGGAATTCACTCCCCGCCTACACGGCCGCTGACGCCGTCGCGTCCTTGCGGAAGCTCCGGATGGCGAGGTAAAGGCCGAGGGCCGACAGCACGGCGGACTCGAAGAAGGCGATGCCCGGCAGGTGGAACGAGCGCTCGGGTGCGATCGCCCAGCCGAAGCTATGCGACGCGATGAACGGCGCCGGAATTGCCGCGAGGCTCGCAAGGCCGGCAAACACACCCTGCACAGCGCCCTGTTCATTGGACGGGATGTGCTTCGTCACGTAGGACTGCAGCGCCGGTTGCGCGATGCCGGCGAAGCAGCCGAGGCAAACGACCGCGTAGATCACCCAGCCATACGGTGCGAGGCCGTAGCCGATGTAGCTGGCGATGGAGATGCAGATGCCGACGACCACGGCGCGGGTGTCGCCGAGCTTCGGCACGACCCGCTTGATCAGGGTGCCCTGCACCATGCCGGTCGCGAGCCCGACGAACATCAGCGAGAGGCCAATCTGGAGCGGGTTCCAGCCGTAGCGCTTCTCGGTGTAGAGCGCCCACGTCGTCTGCAGCATCACCTGCGAGAGCGTCAGCACGAAGTAGCACTCGACGAGACCCAGGACGGCGGGAAACCGCTTGAGCGCGAGCAGGGCCCCGATCGGGTTGGCGCGCTTCCATTCGAAGCTCCGGCGGTTCTCGTCGGCCAGCGACTCGGGCAGGACAAAGTAACCATAGAGCCAGGTGGCGGCCGAGCAGCAGGCCGCGACGATGAACGGC
>CAYYGV010000152.1:0-8303 GCA_964471615.1 uncultured Opitutaceae bacterium | reverse complement strand
CTTCCGGACCTGCAGCTCGAGCAGCTGGGCCACGACCTGGTTCTGCCGCGACTCCGCGTCGTAGCGCTGGCCGGCGTACGTGAGCCGGGCCTGGGTGAAGTCGCGGGCGAGATCGTCGGCCGGATGCTGCGCGAGTTCCTTCTCGACCGCGTCGATGACGGCGTTGATCGGCTTGAGCGTGGCGTCGAAGGACCGCACCCGCTGGGTGGCATCGGTCAGTGCCGCGGCGAGCTCGGCAGGCTTCACCTTCGCCAGGAGGGCATCGACGTCCGCGTCGGCCTTTCCGGCCTCGACCGCTGCCAGAGCCCCGTTCACTCCCTCGTTCCGCGCCGTGTCACCCCCGGCGGAGGGCAGCGTTGCGTGGGTGAGGCAATCCAGCGCGGCGGTCCCGGCGGGCGTCGCGAGCAGGGCTTGCGCGGGGGTCCCGGCCAGCCGGGCCGTGATTGCGGCGGCATCGAGCGCACGCGCGCCCGTCGTGCCCCTTAGGACATCGAGGGTGTTGCGCTGCAGCGCGGCCCGTAGGCGCTTCGCCTGGAAATAGCTCCACTGGTCGCCGGCCTTCGACTGCAGCTGTGCCGCCAGGGATCGGTCGTACTGCGCGCGGGTCATCTCGCTCGACGAGAGCCCGGCCAGCGCGGTGGCGATCACGGTCATGACGATTGGCGTCGAGGCGAGCACCTTCCCCCAGCGCGACTGGGGCAGGTCGTCCTTCAGGGTCGCGGGAATCTCGATCTTGGCGGACATGGCGGCAGCGGGGAGGCGAAGAGGCTGCCCGACCCGGGGCGGCGACGCCACTGAAATCCGGGCGCGGGCGCCGTTTGCCGGATTGAAGGCGGACCGGAAAAACGCTATGGTATGCTCATGAGCAAGGCATTCACCCGCGAAGACGACGAGACCGAGGAACCGGTCGTGCCGACCCTCGTCTCGCCGCTGCCGCCCGGCGCCAAGAACTACATGACCGCGGAAGGCGCGAAGCGCCTGCGGACCGAACTCGCCGACATGCTCGATGAGAAGCGACCCGCGCTCGCCCGCACGGCCGCGACCGATCCCGAGGCCAAGCGGGAGCTCGCCCAGCTCGACCAGCGCATCCGCTATCTCCAGCAGAGCCTCTCGACCGCGGAAATCGTGCCGCCCACCGGCACGCTGCCGGATCAGGTCGCGTTCGGCTCCACCGTCACCGTCCGCGACACCAAGGGCGTGACGTCCGTCTACCGCATCGTCGGCGTCGACGAGGCCGATTTCGAGCGCAACGAAGTCAGCTGGCTTTCGCCGATCGCTCGCGCGCTGATGAACGCGCGACTCGGGCAGAAGGTGCCTTTCAAGTTTCCGCGCGGCGCGACGGAGCTTGAGGTCGTGAAGATCGAGTGACCGCTACGGCGCCGGCGTGGCGGCTGTCACGAAGCGTAGCACGAAATAGGTCGCGTCGCCGGGCCCCGGATTCCGGAGGCCGTGCAAGTCGCGCGAGGCAAAAAAGGAAACCGACCCCGGGCCCACGGTCTCGGTCCGGCCGTTGATCGTGATCTCGAGCGTGCCCGTTTTGACGAGAATCATCTCCTCGTCGGGATGCTGATGCGCCGCGTGGGGAGTTTCGCCGGGATGGAGCGTCGTGACGTGACCCTCGAGGTTGGCCAGGGTGGCGGTGGGGGCGTCGAAGAGCTCGCGGCGTTCGCCGATCTTGGTCGGTTTGACCGGGAGTCGGGTCCAGTCGAGGACCGTGGAGGCAAGCGGAGTCTTGGCCGGGGTGGTCATGGCAGGGGCGGGGAGGAAGTGATTGGCGCGGAGCCAGTCGGCGCAGAGATCCGGCCAGGCGGAGGCCGGGCCCGCATCCGGGTGCATGCCGAAGCCGTGGGCGCCGTGCGGCCAGACGTGAAGCTCCGCCGGGACCTGGGCGGCACGGAGCGCGGCGTAGAAGCGCAGGCTGTTCTCCACGGGCACGGAGCAATCGTCCTGTCCATGCGCCAGGAACACCGGCGGAGTGCGCGGCGTCACTTGGCGCTCGAGCGAGTAGTGCACCCGCAATTCGTCCGACGGCGAATCGCCCAGCAGCGCACGCGCGGAGCCGGAATGGCTGATGGCGGAACCGTCCATCGTGATCACCGGGTAGATCAGGACGGCGAAATCAGGCCGGGCGCTGACGGCATCGAGTGGCGCGCCGGTGCGTCCGGATGGGTCGTCGAACAGCGTTGCCGCGGAGCCGGCAAGGTGGCCGCCGGCGGAGAAGCCGAGGACGCCGATGCGGTTCGGATCGACGCCAAAGTCGGCGGCGCTGGAGCGGACCAGGCGAATCGCGCGCAGGACATCGCGGAGCGGCGCGGGCTGCCCGTATTCCTTGAGCCGATAGTGCAGGACGAACACGCGCACGCCCAGCCGAGTGAAACGCTCGGCCACCTTCGTGCCCTCGTTGTCGAGGGAGAGGTTGACGTAGCTACCGCCCGGGCAGACGACCAGCGCCGTGCCGTTGGGCACGGTGGGCCGGAATTCCACGAGGTACGGATAGTGCACCGCGCTGCCGTGGTCGCCAGAGATCACCTCGGGCGTGGCACCCGGGAGGAGTCCCGGCACACCCTCCGGCCACAGCGGAAAGACCGCGTGCTCCGCCGCCTTGAGCGACAGGGACAGACAAAGCAACAGGACCAGGCGAATCATCGGAAAGCCGGTGAGGTTCATTGGGGAAGGCTGGGGTGGGTGCAATGACATGAGGTGCGGACAGTCCCGGCGGCGATTGGTGCCCGATTCAGGGCACTCTACCGCGGAGTCCGCGCTCCGCGGCGTCGGGAACGGCCGGGACTGCGGCCAAACCGGGTGCGAAAGGCCCGGCAGAACGCATTGCTGCCGGCAAAGCCACTGGCGAGCGCCACGTCCTGCACGCTAAGTTCGGTGCCCGCCAGCAGGGTCCGCGCATGCTCGAGCCGCAGGCGCCGCAGCATCAGCCCGGGTGACTCGCGGTACCGCGCGCTGAACTCCCGGATGAAGTGCTCCCGGCTGATCCCGCACTTCTGGGCGACGCCCTTCAGGTTGATGGGGGAGCGGAAGTGATTCCGGAGATAGTGGTGCCCGAACTCGATCGGGTCGCTGGTGCGCGTGCCCTGGACCTGCTCGCGGTACAGCGCGGTCAGCATCCGGCACACCAGCTCCGATTCGTGGAGCCGGTCGCGAAACTGTCTTTTCCGGAAGCGTTCGATGGCCTCGTCGAACAGCGCCGTGGCCTCGGATTCGTCGGGCATGCGCACCACGGACCCGAAGTCCGCCCGGATCCGCGCGAACAGGTCCTGGGCGCCGTTGGGCGAGAAGGCGAGGAAGCGCAGGCGGTAGGTCTCGCGGCTCTCGGGCGG
The DNA here is from genome assembly GCA_964471615.1 of uncultured Opitutaceae bacterium. Taxonomy (GTDB): domain Bacteria; phylum Verrucomicrobiota; class Verrucomicrobiia; order Opitutales; family Opitutaceae; genus Opi-474. The sequence goes on along the minus strand of CAYYGV010000152.1, from coordinate 4,971 downwards.
ATAACCGTAGCCGGTCGGCTCGGCGTGCGTGAAGAGCATCGCGTGACCCGGCCTGACCGGAACTGTGCCGGCGGCGTCGCGGAAGTACGCGCTCCCGGCGACGGTGCGCTGGATGACCAAGGCGAACTGACCCTCGCGGTGCGCATTGTCGAACCGGTAGTCGGGCGAGTCATATTCCTCCTCGGCGCCGACATGGACGACGGTGAAGGGGTCGGGCAGGGGCATGCCGACGTCATCACATTATGCACATCGCAAATCAACCTTTTGCTATCGGCGCGCGGGGCTCGCTCGTGCTGGGATCGCCCTCGTTCCTGCTTCGTCACCCCGATCCCGATCCCGCTTTCATCACATTCTACCCATGAGCGCCCAGAAAACGAAGATGTCCGGTCACGCCTCGCACACCCAGGATGCCGCCGCCCGCGGCCTCCCCGGCCAGATCCTCCGGCCGATCAAGATCACGATGCTGGGTGCGGGCAGCGCCTTCACGCCGCGCCTGATGAATGACGTGCTCCGGATCCCGGGCGACCAGGGCGGCACGATCGCGTTGGTCGACATCGACCGGGAGCGCCTGGAGACGATGGTGAAGCTGATCACGCGCCTCACGCAGCAGCTCGGGAAGACCAACTGGAAGGTGCTCGGCTCGGCTGACCGGCGGAAGGTGATGGGGGGGTCGACCTACATTGTGAACTGCATCGAGGTCAGCGGCACCGCCTGCGTCCGCTTCGACAACGACATTCCCGCGAAGTACGGCATCAACCAGTGCATCGGCGACACGATCGGGCCCGGCGGCCTGTTCAAGTCGATGCGCACGATCCCGGTATTCCTTCAGGTGCTGAAGGACGCCGAGGAACTCTGCCCGGACGCAATCGTGCTGAACTACACGAATCCGATGGCCATGATGTGCCTGGCAGCCGGGCGCACCTCGTCCATGCAGATCGTGGGCCTGTGCCACTCGGTGCAGGGCACGAGCCACCTCCTCGCCGAGCGCGCCGGCGTGCCGGTGGCGGAGATGGAGTGGGAGTGCGCGGGCATTAATCATCTCGCGTGGTTCACCAAGCTCGAGCACCAGGGCCGCGATCTTTATCCGCGGCTCAAGCGCAAGGCCGCGGCGGACCTCGCCCGGGCCATCCAGGAGGGCCGCCCGCGGAACCCGAAGCGCCTCAATCACCACCAGTGGGAGGCGCCCGAGTGGCACAAGGATCTCGTCCGAAAGGACATGATGCTCCACTTTGGCGCGTTCATCACGGAGTCCAGCGGACATCTCTCGGAGTACCTGCCGTACTACCGGAAGCGGAAGGACCTCATCCAGCGCTTCAGCCGCGAGGGCTACGATGGCGGCACGAGCTTCTACGCCGACAACTGGCCGACCTGGCGGAAGAGCGCCGACAAGCAGCGTGCCCGCATGCTGGCCGGCAAGGAGGCAATGGAGTGGGAGCGCAGCTGGGAGTACGCCAGCTGGATCATCGAGGCGCGCGAGAAGGACACTCCCTTCCGGATCCACGGCAATGTCATGAACAACGTCGCCGGCGCCGGGCAGCTCATCACCAACCTCCCGGCCGACGGCTGCGTTGAGGTCGCCTGCATGATCGACCGCAACGGCATCAACCCCACGCGCTACGGCGCGCTCCCGCGCCAGATGGCCGCGGTCTGCGACTCAAACATGCGCATGTTCGACCTCGGCGCCCAGGCCTGCATCGAGCGCAGCAAGGAGCTCGCGATCTACGCGCTCATGCTCGATCCGCTGACCTCCGCCGTCTGCAGCCCCGAGGAAATCAAGCGCATGACCCTCGAGATGTTCGAGGCCGAGAAGGCGTTCCTCCCCGGATACCGGTGAGGAGAGTGACGAGGGACGAGTGACTAGGGTCGAGTCGATCCGGCTCGGACGCTGAAAGTCTCGTCCCTCGTCCCTTGTCACTCGTCACTGCGCCGCGTTAGCGGCGTAGAGTTCGATGACGGGTTGGCCGGTGGAGAGGTGCACGCCGCGGTACATGCCGGGTGTGCTGAAGGGCATCGCGACATTGCCGTCGTGGTCGATCGCGATCACGCCGCCGGTGCCACCAAGTTCGCCGACGCGCCGGAGCGTTTCGGCAGCGGCCTGGGCGAGGCTGGCGCCGCGGTAGGCCATCTGGGCGGAAACATCATGGCCGACGACTGAGCGGATGAAGAACTCGCCCTGTCCCGTGGCGCTGAGGGCGCAAGTCGCATTGTTCGCGTAGGTCCCGGCTCCAATCACCGCGGAATCACCGACGCGGCCGTAGCGCTTGTTGGTCAGGCCACCAGTGGAGGTGCCCGCGGCGAGGTTGCCGCCCTGGTCGAGTGCGACGCAGCCGACGGTGCCGTACTTGAATTCATTGACCCGGTACTCGTCGCCGGGCCGGCCGGTGCCGATCCGCTCCTGCATGATTGCGGCTGACGGCTTCCCTCCGGCTTCGATCCGTCGGGCCTGCTCGAGCTGCTGTTTGCGGACCTCCGTGATGAAGTAGTCGGAGGACTCCAGCGCATAGCCGAGCTTCTGGGCGTAGGTCTCGGCGCCATCGCCGATCATGAGCACATGACCCGACTTATCCATCACGTCGCGGGCGAGCGTGATCGGATTCCGGATATGGTGCAGGCCGGCCACCGCCCCGGCGGCGAGGGTGCGGCCGTCCATGATCGAGGCGTCGAGCTCGCAAACGCCCTCGGCGTTGAGGACTGCGCCCTTGCCAGCGTTGAACAGCGGGGAGTCCTCCAGGACCCGGATCGCCGCCACCACGGCGTCAAGCGCCGCGCCGCCGCGTTCGAGGACCGCGTAGCCGGCCGACAGGGCTTCGCTCAGCTTGGCCCGGTATTCCGCCTCGAGGGCGGGCGGCATGTTCTCGCGCAGGATCGCGCCCGCGCCGCCGTGGATGACGAGTCCGAAGGTCCGACTTTTCATGGGAGCAGGGGAAGGCTCGGTCGCACCGAGCGTGACGGTGGCAAGGAGGGCGGCAGCGGCTAGGTTACGGAGCATAGAAAGTCACGGCGCCAAACGGCGCCCGAGGATCACGAGGTCGCGCTCGACGCCGTCGAGGCGGGCGACGCGCGGCAGGTGCGCCCAGCGAGTGAAGCCGTTCTTCGCGAAGAACCGGAGGCTGGGCTCGTTGTGGGCGAAAATGTAGCCGAGCAGGGTGTGCAGGCCGAGCCTTGGGGCGGTGGTGATCGCGCGGTCGAGCAGTTCCTGGCCAAGGCCGGAGCGGCGGCGGGACTCCGCGACGTAGAGAGCGATCATCGCGGTGCCGTCGTAGGCGGCGCGCGGGTAGAAAGTGTCGAAGCTGAGCCAGCCCACGACCTCGCCGGCGTCCTCCGCAACCCAGACCGGGCGCCGGGACGGATCGTGAGCCTGGAGCCACGCCACGCGACTCGCGACGGTCACCGGCTCGAGGTCGGCGGTGACCATGCGGCCGGGAATGATCGAGTTGTAGATGCCGACGATGGCGGGCAGGTCGGCCTCGCGGGCGTCGCGGATCGTCATGGCTATTTCTTGACGAACCTGAGGACCCAGAGGAAGGCCAGCGCGCCGAGCACGGCAAAGATCAGCTGGCCGATGAAGCTGTGCGCGGAGATGCCGATGAGCCCGAAGCCAAAGCCGCCGAGGAACGCGCCGACGATGCCGACGATCATGTTGCCGGCCAGGCCAAAGCCCTTGCCCTTGCTGATCAGGCCGCTGATCCAGCCGGCCAGCGCGCCCAGGATGAGGAAGGTCAGAAAGCCCTGCAGGGTCATGCCGCGAGCATGCGGCCGCTCCCCAGCGCCGCGAGAGAAAAGACCTGGCCGCGGAGCGGCCAGTGACGAGGGACGAGTGACTAGTGACGAGAATAATGCCTTGTCGCTAGCTCCGCTCGTCACTTGTCACTCGTCACTCCGCCGGCCTAGGGCGCGGCGGGTCGGCTGAAGTCCATCTTGCCGGCGAGCTCGACCAGGCGTTCGCGGAGGATGTGATTCTCCTCCTCCTTGGTCTTGTGGTAGGTGCTGCGCTCGGTGACGCGCTCGGCGAGCTCGGTCGTGATCACGTAGATGTTGCCGTTGCGGACGAAGATGAGGTTGCCGCGCTTCGCCACGACCGGGGTGTCGTCGCCGCCGAGGATCGCCCGCTTGGCGCCGAACATCGAGCCGTTCGGGAGCAGCGTGTAGGCGATCAGGGCGCCCTCCATGACACTGGGCGTGAAGACGACGCTCTCAACGCTGCCGCCGGGAAACGCGTTCTGGAAATCCGGCATGACGTACGAGCTGAAGAAGAACACGAGATAGTCCTTCAGGCCGCGGGTGGAGAGCTCCCAGCGTTGCGTGGCATCCTGGGTGAACACGCCGATGCTCACGTGCAGGTTGAAGCTGTCCTGGAAGGTGACGACGTTCTCGGTGTCGCGGATCGTTCCGCCCAGCTCGGGCAGCACCGGGATCGGCATGCGGAACGTGCCGGTGGGCGAGATGTAGACGCGACCCTCGACGCGCCCGACGAGACCGGGCGCGGTGTCTTCCACCTGCGCCAGGAGCGGGGTCCCCAGCAGCACCGAGGAAAGCAGAAGGGAGCGCAACATCCTCATGACTAATGCACCGAGCCGACCTGGCTTTCAAGTCGGGGCTATTCCCCTGATACCGCGAGGCGCTGCCAAAGTTCCACCGGAATTGTCTCGGCCCGGGCCTGGGCGGTAAAGCCGGCCCGCGTCAGGTCGGCCAGCCATGCGGCCCCGCCGTCGGGCAGCAGCCCCCGCAGGATCCCGCCCAGCTGCTTGCGGCGCTGCTGGAAGCAGGCGCGGATCACTGCCTTGGCGGGCGCCGGAAACACATGCGGCGCCGGACGCCGGACGAGGTGCAGCAGGTACGACTCGATGTCCGGCTTGGGGTAGAAGCAGCCGGCATCCACCCGATGACCCGGGGCAATATCGTAGGCGGACTGGAGGAAGATCGAGATGGCGCCGAAGTCCTTGCCACCCGGCTTGGCGGCATAGCGCTGCG
>CAYYGV010000151.1:0-8376 GCA_964471615.1 uncultured Opitutaceae bacterium | reverse complement strand
TCCCGCGCGCTGAACACGCTCCTGCTGCTCCACGCCGACCACGAGCAGAACTGCAGCACCTCGACCGTGCGCATGGTCGGCTCCAGCGCCGCCAATCTCTTCACGTCGCTCTCCGCCGGCATCTGCGCGCTGTCGGGCCCGCTCCACGGCGGCGCCAACACCGCGGTCGTGCAGATGCTCCAGTCGATCCACGACGAGCACGACGACGGCACCCGCTTCATCGCCGCCGCCAAGTCGGGCAGCAAGAGCAACCGCCTGATGGGCTTCGGCCACGCCGTGTACAAGAACTTCGACCCGCGCGCCAAGATCATCGCCAAGGCCTGCGACGATGTCCTCAACAAGCTCGGCATCAACGACCCGCTCCTCGCCATCGCGAAGAACCTCGAGCAGGCCGCGCTCAAGGACGACTACTTCCTCGCCCGGAAGCTCTACCCGAACGTCGACTTCTACAGCGGCATCATCATGCGCGCCCTCGGCATCCCGGTGAACATGTTCACCGTGATGTTCGCCATCGGCCGCTCGCCGGGCTGGATTGCCAACTGGCGCGAGGTCGCGGCGAACCCCAAGGGCCGCATTTACCGCCCACGCCAGGTCTACTGCGGCCCGGTCAAGCGCGATTACGTTCCCATGGCCCAGCGGGCCTGAGCCGGCCACCGCCTCACGTCTGCTGCAGTCGCTGCGCCGCCGCGGCGAGGCCGTGTTCCCACGCCGCGACGAGACGGTCCTCCTGCGGGTCGCTCTCGGCGGGGGCAACCTTACCGTGCTGGTCCATCCACGCCACCGTGCGGCGGACGCCTTCCTCGTAGGACATCGCCGGCCGGTACTCCGGCACGTCGCGCTGCAGTTTCTCGTTCGAGTAGACGCCGTGGTACCGGAAGATCTCCTCGAGTGCCGAGAACCGGGGCCGGTCGACCGCCAGCAGGAAGTCGGTCGGCACATGCACGATGCGTGGGGCCGGGGCGCCGATCGCGGCGGCCGTCCGGCGCGTGTAGTCGTCCCATGTGACCACCTCGGCGCCGACGATGTTGTAGGCCTCGCCAAAGCACTTCGATCTCCCGGCCGCATGCGCGAATCCCACGCCGACGTCCTCGGAGTAGGCGCTCTGCCAGAGACCGTGACCGTCGCCGCTCACGAGGATGGGCCGGCCCTTGCGTAGCCGATCCACGAAGGTCGGCGCCCAGCCGAGATTGTTGATGATGTTGCCGCCGGGGCCGTACGTGTGCGAGGGCCGGAAGATCGTCACGTTCAGCCGTCCGTCGGCCTGCGCGCGGAGAAACCGCTGTTCGCACGCCACTTTGTCTTTCCCGTAGGTCGAGTGCGGCCGTTGCGGCGTCGCCTCGGTGGTCGGCACGATGGTCTGCGTGTTGCCGTACGTGCAGACGGTGCTGCAGAAGATGAAATGCCCGCATCGCCCGGCGAACGCGCGCAGGTCGCTCTCCGCCTGGTCCGGACGGAAGCAGATCATGTCGATCACGACGTCCCAGCGGCCCTCCGCCATCGCCTGCTCAAACGCGCCAAAGTCGTTGCGGTCGCCGCGGAGGTGACGCACCGCCCCCAGCCGGTCATCAGTCTGCCCGCGGTTGAAGACTGTGAGGTCGGCGCCGCGCGCCTGCAGCGCTTTCACGATCCCGGACGAAATCAATCCCGTACCGCCGACGATCAGGACTTTCATGGGGCGATCCAAGCGCGTCGCCTTCCTCGCTGCCAGTTGGAAACCTCCGACCGGCGTGATCGTTCAGCACCAAGTCGGCATTCGACGTCCGACGTTCAGCGTTCGCTTGGGAGCACGCCCGGCCGCCTCGCTACGGCCGCAGTCGCTCCAGCGTCGCCCGCGCCTCGGAGTAGTCGGGCTTGAGCCGCAGCGCGGTTTCACACTCACGAATCGCCTCGAGGGTCCGGCCCTGACGCGCGAGGGTCACGGCCAGGCATTGGTGAAGCTCGGCGTCGTTGGGCTGGACGCCGAGCGCCGCGCGGTATCGCGTCTCCGCCTCGGCCACCTTGCCGGCGCGAAACAGGATGTCGCCCAGTCCGCCCAGCGCCGCCACGTTGTCCGGGGCCAGGCGCAGGGCCTCGGTCCAGGCCGCCGCCGCCGCATCCGGGTCGCGGAGGTCGACCAGCGCATAGCCGAGGTTCACGCGCGCCTCGACGTAGCCGGGAGCCAGCCGCAGCGCGCGCTCATAGCAGTCTTTCGCCTCTGTCGCCCGGCCCAGCTGCAGCAGCACGGTGCCGCGGTTGTTGAGCGCCAGGGCGTCATCGGGCCGCAGCTGCAGGGCCGCCGCGTAATGCGACTCGGCCCCGGCGAACTGCCCGTCCTGCGCCAGCAGGTCCCCCAGCGTGAGTTCGGCGGGGAAGCACCGGGGATCGAGCGCGAGGGCCCGCTGGCACGCCGCCACGGCTTCCGTCCGGCGCCCAACCCGGGCGAGCGCATTGCCGAGATTGGCGTGGGCCTCGGCGTGGCGGGGCAGGATCCGGATCGCCTGCTCGTACACGGCGATTGCCTCGTCGGGGCGGCCGCGCGCCAGGAGCGCGTTGCCGAGGTTGTTCGCGGCGTCGACGTCCGCGGGCTTGAGCTCCAAGGCGATCCGGTAGTGGACGATCGCCTCGTCGAGTCGCTGCGTCCGGCCGTACATGTAGGCCAGGTTGTGATGGCCCAGCCACGCGTTCGGCTGGGTCGCCACGGCGTGGGTCCAAAGCGATTCCTCGTCGCGGAACGCGGTAGCGTACTGCCGCGCCGGAACGGCCAGCGCTACGGCGGCGGCGACGGCCAGGACTGTGACAGCCCGGGTGCCGACCCGGCCGGCCAACGCGTCCGCGCCCGCCGCCGCGAGCCCGGCCAGCCCGACGAGCGAGAGATAGGCGAAGTGGTCTGCGACCCACGCGACGTGGTGGTACGCGAGAGGCACGAGACCCACGACCGGCAGCAGGTTCAGGCCGAACCAGCCTAGTCCCAGCGCGGAGGCCCGGCCCCAGCTGGACCAGCGGAGCCACACCGCGACGACGATCGCACCGATTACCAGCCAGCCGGTGAACCAGATCGGGGAGAGGTTCGCCAGCGGCCACTCGGCATACACCGGCGAGAGACCGACCGGCAGCAGGCATTTCCAGAGATAGAAGGCCAGGGCGGTGCCGGCGCCGGCCAGGCGCGAGAGCCAGGAGAGTTCCGGGAGCAGGCTGGCGATGACCTGGTCGTGCCGGCCCTCGAACACGACGGTCACGAGGCCGAGCGCTAGAGACACACCGAAGAAGGGCAGGGCGGCCAGCCAGGTGCCGCGGCTGATCCGGCCGTGTTTCCACAGGGCGTGGAGAAGCAGGCAGACGGGAAACATCACCACCGAGGTCTTGGCGAGCATCGCCACGGTGAACCACGTCAGCGAGCGCAGCAGGTCGCTCCTCTTTCCGCGTTCGTCGCAGTCGATCCAGGCCAGCGTCGCGAGCAACAGCGGCGGGAGCGAGAGCGTGTTCTTGAGCTCGGAGATCCAGGCCACCGACTCGACGGCGAGCGGATGCACGGCGAAGACCAGGGCGCCGACCCAACCGTGGCGCACGCCCAGGCGGGAGAGCACGCGCCAGAGCAGCAGCGCGGCGGCGAGGTGGAGCACCAGGTTGGTGACGTGATAGCCGGTCGTGTGGTGTTCCCAGAGCTGCCATTGCAGCCACTGGACGGTCGATTTGAGCGGGAAGAAGTGCCAGCCGGTCGGTGCGAGCCACATCTTCCACCATCCCGCCGGATCCCGCATCAGCGGATTCTGCACGAGGTCAATCTGGTCGTCCCACAGCCAGCCGCCGGACAACGCCGGCTGGTAGACCCACCAGCCGGCGAGCAGGATCAACAGGAGAGGACCCACGCGACGCAGCATCGTGACCCGATCCAAGCGTCCCGCGCCTCAATCCACCAGAGGGAAAACACGGCTCACAGGAGAGAACGGAGGGTCGAGAACCGCTAATCTCCGCTAATCCTCGCTAATCCGAGTTCGGAATTATTAGCGGAGATCAGCGATGATTAGTGGTTCCCCAGACCTCCGTTCTCTCCTGTGAGAATCCCGTGTACCAAACGCCTTGCTAACGACGAGGTTTCGCCGTCACTTCGGCGGACGTCTTTCCTCCCATGATGCATTATCTCCTGATCTACGATCTTGCCCCGGACTACATCGAGCGCCGCGTGCCGCTCCGGTCGGAACACCTCGGCCTGGCGCAGGCCGCCGCGGACCGCGGCGAGCTGGTGCTGGGTGGCGCGCTGGCGGATCCCGTCGACCAGGCGATCCTGCTGTTCGTCGGTGAGACTCCGGCGGCGGCAGAGAAATTCGTCGCGGCTGATCCCTACGTGAAGAACGGGATCGTGAAGCAGTGGCGCATCCGCCCGTGGACGACCGTCGTCGGCCCCCAGGCGGCCAAGCCGGTTAAGCTGTAGGATTTGGTCGAAAGTCACAGGTCTCAGGTCGAAAGTCGGCGACTTACGGGCCCTGCCTTCGACCTGAGACCTGCGACTTTCGACTCCGGCTCCGGCCCGCTCAGCGGGCCGGCCCCCGCGCGGCGAGTTCGGCGCGGACGGACTCCAGGGCATTGCGCGCGTCGGTCCGCTCCGGCTGGATCCGCAGCACGGCTTCCAGTTCCCGCTCGGCGTCGGTCAGGCGTTCGCAAAGGCCGTAGGCGACGGCGAGGGTGAAGTGCGTGTTGGCGAGCGCTGGATCGGCCCGCAGCACTGCCTCAAAGTGCGGGATGGCCCTGGCCGGCTGGCCCGACCGTAGCAGCGCGATGCCGAGGTTGTTTCGCACGAGCATCGCGTCCGGCGCATCCGGGGCCAGGCGCAGCGAGGCCTCCAGGTGCTCGATGCCCTCGGCGTAGCGTTCCAGTTGGATGAGCACGGTGCCGAGGTTGCTCTGCACGCGCGGGCCGTCGGGGTTCAGGCGCACGGCCTCGAGACAATACGGCAGCGCTTCCGCGGGACGGCCGAGCTGCGCGAGCGCGATGCCGACGTTGGTCTGGGCCTCGGGATAGTTCGCCTTCAGGCGCACCGCCTCCAGCGCGTGGGGCAGCGCCTCAGCCGGACGATTCCGCAGGAGCAGTCCCTCGGCCAGGTTGATGCGGGCCCGGGGATTGTCCGGCGCGCGCTCCACCGTCTGGGCCCAGATGCCGAGTTCGCTTTGGTAGTCGCGGTTGCGCAGGATGGTCAATGTGCCCAGCACGCAGGCCACCAGCGCCAGGGCGGCCAGGGCCCGACCGCCGAAACGGTTCACCGCCAGCGCCACCACCAGCGCCAGCACGCACGCCAGGGAAAGGTACATCCGGTGCTCGGCAATGGTCTGGCTGATCAGCGGAACCACGCTCGAGCTTGGCGCGAGAATCACGAAGGTCGCCAGGGCCAGGAAGCCCACCGCCGGCCGCCGCACCCACGCCCAGAGCGAGGCCCCCACCAACCCGGCGAGCAGCAACGCCTGCATCCACACCGCGGCGGGGTCGCGCACGACGCCGATGCCGTAGTCGAACACGAGCGGGTGGGGCCAGAACGCGAGCTTGAGGTAGAGCATCACGGCGCGGCATTGGGTCAGGGCATAGGTCCAGGGCGTGACGCCCAGGCCGAATCCGGCCGCGACACCGCGCGTGCCGCCCACGGTCAGGAGCAGCCACGCCAGCACCAGCCACGTCGACGCGAGAACGAGGTAGAACTTCCACCGCCGGCGCCATGCCGCGGCCACGCTGCCGGCGACGAACGTCCGGTCATACGCGAATGCCACCACCGGCGCCGTTACCATCACTTCCTTCGTCGCCATGCCCAAGGCGCAGGCGAACACCGTGACGGCCTGCCACTTCAGCGGACGCTCCGCGTCCAGGCTGCGGGCGAAGGCATACAGCGTGAGCAGGTAGAACAACCCCATTTGGGATTCGGTGCGCTGCACGATGCTGGTCACTGATTCGGTGGCCAGGGGATGGAGCAGCCAGAGCAGCGCAGTGAAGAACGCCGCGTAGAGAGACTCCTTCCGCAGGGGTTCGGGAATGACCGGCCGTTGCAGCGTCCGCCGCACGAGGCCGAAGAGCGCCAGCCCGGCCAGCAGGTGGATGAGGAAATTGGTGCGGTGATAGCTCGATGTCAGGGTGCCGCTGGCGGCGTAGTCCAGGGCGAAGGTCAGGTTCACCAACGGACGGCCGGTCACGCTGCTGCCGATGGGCGGCGGCGACAGCACATCGGTCAACGGCCACAGGTGGCGCAGCGTCGGGTTCTCGAGGATCGCCGGCTTGTCGTCGAAGATGAACGGACCGCCGAAGGAGTTGCAGTACGCCGCGAACGCGAGCACCGCGAGAATCCCGGCGGCCTGGAAAACCCGGAGGGTATCGCGGTCGGCCTTGGCAGGCGGTGGGACGGGGGCGGCCATGGGGCGATGGAAGCGGTTTCCCGGTAGGAGCCAAGCCGAAGGTCGCGGCGGCGCCATTGACGCGGCGCCGCGGATCGGCGAGAGCAGCGGCGTCATGAAGAAACCGACGGCCGACGAACGCCGCCATCGCTGCACGCGCAAGCGGCGCTACCGCTCGCAGGGCGACGCCCTCGATGCCGCCCTGGTCGCCGGCGTCGAGCGGCAACGGATCGCGTATCTCTGTCCGCTCTGCGGTTGCTGGCACCTGGCCTCCGCGCCTCGGTAGGCCCGAGGCCCTTCGACGTTGGGCGTTCGACGTCCGATGTTCGAAGTTCAGTCCGGTTCATTCAGTCGCCTTGACCTTGCCGCCTTCGTGGCGCCCGATGAGGACGCATGGGACGCAGCGTGATCACCCCCGAAAGCCCGCGTTGTCCGGGCTGCCAGTTGCCGCCCCGCTGGTGCGTGTGCGAGGGCGTCCGGGTGGTCGACTGCGGGGTGAAGGTCGACGTGCTCATGCACCACTACGAGCAGTACCGCCCGAGCAGCACCGGCCACCTGCTGAAACGCGTGGTGCGGGACGCGGACATCCATCTCTTCGGTCACGACCGACGACCGAGCCGCGACCTGATTGTGCGGCCCGAGAAGGAGCTGTGGGTGCTGCACCCGTTGGGCGAGCCGATGCCGGCCGAGGCCTCGCCGGAGGACGTTCAGGTGCTGCTGCTTGACGGGACCTGGCGGCAGGCGGGTGACCTGATGCGGGCGGTGGAAGGGTGGGGACGTCGGGTGGCGCTGCCGATGACGGGTGAGAGCCGCTATTGGCTGCGGGCGCAGGCCGGCGCCGGGAAATTCTGCACCGCCGAGGCGCTCATCTTCTTGCTCGGGGCGCTGGGCCTGAAGGAGGCCCGTGACCAGTTGAACCTCCAGTTCGAGCTCCACGTCTACGGCGGACTTTGCGCCCGGGGCGCGAAGGCTCTGGCGGCCGAGTTCCTCGCGACCTCGCCCGTGCGCGCTGCCTATCCCGCGCTGCTCGAACGCCTCTCCCGCCAGCGAGCCCGGGACCGGGAGTGAAGAGAGCCGTCAGCTTTCAGCTGTCAGCCATCAGCCTGAATGCCTGGCCGCTGAAAGCTGACCGCTGAGAGCTGAAGGCTGAGAGCTGAAAGCTGACCGCTGAAGGCTACCGGCTGACCGCCCCAGTCCCGGCTCGTTTATTCAACGGTGGCGGGCTTGCCTTGGCGGCGGCGGGGCCTATTACCCCACGCGATATGGCTGAAACGCATACCCCTGCGGTCATCGACTGGTATCGCACCCCGATCCCCACCGACGTCTTCAAGCGCCTGCACCAGCGAAGCGACCTGCGGGCGTTCGCGCAGACCGGCGGCTTCCTCGCCGTCTATGCGCTCACGGCGACGCTCTCCTTTCTCTCGTGGAAGCACCACCAGCCTTGGTATCTCACGACGCTGCTCGTGTTCCTCCACGGCATGGTGGCCGTGTTCATGGTTAACGGCATGCACGAGCTGGGACACGGCACGGTGTTCCGCACCAAGGCGCTCAACGAGTTCTTCGTCCGGGTGCTGTCGCTGCTTTACTGGCTCCATCCCGACATGTTCAACGCGAGCCACCAGCGTCACCATCGCTACACGCTGCATCCGCCCGACGACCAGGAGGTCGTGCTGCCGGTGAAACTCATGCTGCGGAACTTCCTCGAGCAGGGCTTCTTCAACCCGCGCGGCTGGCTCTGGATGTTCAAGTACACGCTCCGCCTCGCGAGCGGCCGCTTCGAGGGCCAGTGGGAGCTCGTGTGTTTTCCGCCCGACCAGCCGAAGCTCCGCCGCGTGCCCATCCTCTGGGCGCGCATCGTGCTCGCCTTCCACGTCGTGCTCACCGCCGTCTCGATCTACTACGGGCTCTGGATCATCCCGATCCTGTTCACCTTCACACCCTCGTACGGCGCGTGGCTTTTTTTCCTCTGCAACAACACGCAGCACATCGGCCTGCAGGACAAGGTCCCGGACTTCCGCCTCTGCTGCCG
>CAYYGV010000150.1:0-8425 GCA_964471615.1 uncultured Opitutaceae bacterium | reverse complement strand
GATCTTGGCGTACTGCGCGAGATCGAGGGTGTTGAGCTTCGCGGCCTCCTGGAGGGAGACGCGCTCAAGGTTGCGCGAGGCGCGGGCGGTCTCGGCGGCGAACGGGGCGTCGACGAGGAGCACGCGGCCCTTCGGCGCGATGCGGCCGACGACGGCGTTGAAGGCCTTCGTCTTGGCCACCTTCGGGGCGAACGCCTCGATGACGGCGATCTCGCCGGCGGAGGCGCGGTCGAAGAGCGCGCGGTTGAACGCGAGTTGCTTCACCTTGGCGTTGATTTTCTTCGAGTAGTCGCGCGGCTTCGGGCCGAACACGACACCACCACCGCTCCAGAGCGGCGAGCGGATCGAGCCCGCCCGGGCGCGGCCGGTGCCCTTCTGGCGCCACGGCTTCTTGCCACCGCCGCGGACTTCGCCGCGGGTCTTCGTGGAATGCGTGCCCTGGCGGTTGTTGGCGTTGATGGCGACGATGACTTCCTTGACGGCCTGGAGACCCTTGTCGCCCTCGAACACGGGCAGACCGGAGAACTCCTTTTCGCTGCTGGAGGTGGCCTCGGAATTAAACACAGTAAGTTTCATGGCGGTGGTTCTCCGGGTTAGGCCTTGGCTTTCGGCTGACCCTTGATGGCGGAGCGGACGATGACATCGTCACCGTTCGCGCCCGGGATCGCGCCCTTCACCAGGATGAGGTTCTTGTCGGCGAGGATCTTCACGACCTGCAGGTTCTGCACCGTGCGGGCGTCGCCGCCCATGTGGCCGGGCATCGCCTGGTTCTTCCAGACGCGGCCGGGGGTCTGGCGCATGCCGATCGCGCCGATGCGGCGGTGGAACATGGAGCCGTGGGAGGCGGGACCGCCGGCGACGCGCCAGCGGCGGACGACACCCTGGAAGCCCTTGCCCTTGGTGATGCCGATGACATCGACCAGCTGGCCCTCGGTGAAGGCCGTGACGGTTACGACGTCACCGACCTTGAGGGTCGGGGCGGAGGCCAGGCGGACCTCGCTGAGCACGCGGGGCGTGTCAGTCAGGCCGGCCTTGGCGGCGTGCTGCCGCTCGGCCTTGGAGGCGTTCTTGGCCTTCTTCGTGGAGAAGCCAATCTGGACGGCATTGTAACCGTCGGTTTCCGTGGTCTTGACTTGAACGACGGCGCAGGGGCCGGCTTCAACCACGGTGACGGGGACCAGACAGTTCGCACTGTCGTAGACCTGCGTCATGCCGATCTTCTTACCTAGAAGCGATGAGATCATGGGCTAAGTGGTAGGTGGAATGGTTTCCGTTTAACGACCTACATTAGTCGGAACCTGGCGGTCCCGCGGGGCGGGACACAGGCAACTGCTAACGTTGTGGGTTAAAAGTGTTAGACGTTGATCGTGATATCGACGCCGGACGGGAGGTTGAGTTTCTTGAGCTCGTCGACCGTCTGGGCGGTCGGCTCGATGATGTCGATGAGGCGCTTGTGGGTGCGCGTCTCGAACTGCTCCATCGACTTCTTGTCGACGTGCGGGGAACGGTTGACCGAAAGCTTCTCGACCCGCGTCGGGAGCGGGATCGGACCGGAGACGCGGGCGCCGGAGCGCTTGGCGGTCTCGACGATCTCGAGGGCGGACTGATCGATGACACGATAGTCGAAGCCCTGGAGCTTGATGCGAATGCGTTGACCTTTCATGGGTGGCAAAGAACGAGGTTTAGGTGCGGGCCGGGGCTTTCGTGGACGTCTCGACGATCTTCTGGAGAAGCGCGTTCGGGACCTGGGCGAAATGGGAGGGCGTGATGGACGCGCTGGCGCGGCCCTTCGAG
Source organism: uncultured Opitutaceae bacterium (assembly GCA_964471615.1). GTDB lineage: Bacteria > Verrucomicrobiota > Verrucomicrobiia > Opitutales > Opitutaceae > Opi-474. The sequence goes on along the minus strand of CAYYGV010000150.1, from coordinate 6,631 downwards.
AGCGAGCGGATATCCGTCACGTAGCCGAAGAGCATCTCGAGCGGGATGTGCGAATTGATGATGCAGGCGCCCGCCTTGTTCTCCATGCCCTGGATCTGGCCGCGGCGACGGTTGATGTCGCCCATGAGGTCGCCCTGGTACTCCTCGGGCGTGGTCACCTCGACGCCCATGATCGGCTCGAGCAGGATCGGGTTGGCCTTCTTCATCGCCTCCTTGAAGGCGAAGATGCCGGCCATCTTGAACGCGAGTTCCGACGAGTCGACCTCGTGGAACGAGCCGTCGATGATGCTGACCTTGACGTCGACCACCGGATAGCCGGCGACCGCGCCATTGTTCGCACCCTCGAGAATGCCTTCCGTCGAGGGCTTGATGAACTCCTTCGGAATCGCGCCGCCAACGATCTCGTTGATGACCTCGATGCCCTTGCCCTTCTCGTTGGGCTCCATCTTGACGACCACGTGGCCGTACTGGCCCTTGCCGCCCGACTGGCGGATGAACTTGCCCTCGGCCTCGGCCGGCCGGGTGATGGTCTCGCGATAGGCGATCTGCGGCTTGCCCGCGGTCGCCTCGACCTTGAACTCGCGCTTCATGCGGTCGCGGATGATGTCGAGGTGAAGTTCGCCCATGCCGGCGAGAATGACTTGGCCGGTGTCCGTATCGGTCTTAACCCGGAGGGTCGGATCCTCGGCGACAAGGCGCTGGAGCGCATTGCCCATCTTCTCCTGGTCGGCCTTGGAATTCGGCTCGATCGACATCGAGATGACCGGCTCCGGGAAGGACGGCGGCTCGAGACGAATATCGAAATCCTCATCACAGAGCGTGTCGCCCGTGATGACGTCCTTGACGCCAACGAGCGCACAAATGTCACCGGAGTAGGCGAGTTCGATTTCCTCGCGATCCATGGCGCGCATCAGCACGAGACGCGAGACGCGCTCGCTGCGGCGTGTGCGGGGATTGTAGAGCGACATGCCCTTGGGCAGCTGGCCCGTGTAAACCCGGAAGAACACGATCTTGCCGACAAACGGGTCGGTCCAGAGCTTGAATGCCAACCCGGCCAGCTTCGCCTTGTCGTTAACCACGGCCTCCACTTCCTTGCCGTCGCTGTCCTGACCCTTCATCGGGGGGACGTCGATCGGGTTCGGGAGGTAGTTGACGACGCAGTCCAGCAGGCGCTGCACACCCTTCTTCTTGAAGGCGGAACCAGGGACAACTCCGGTGAAATTGAGCGAGATGGTCGCCTTGCGGACCGCGAGCATGAACTCGTCGACACCAATTTCCTCACCACCGAGATATTTCTCGGCGATGACATCGTCGAAGTCGGAGACGGCCTCGAGGAGCTTGTCGCGGTATTCCTTGGCCTGTTCGACCATGTCAGCCGGGATCGGAGCCGTCGTCGGATTGAGACCAAGCGGGTCCTTGGTGTCGTCGAAGATGTAGGCGATGTTCTGAACGAGATCGATCAGGCCGGTGAAGTTCTCCTCCTTGCCGATCGGGATGAAAAGCGGATGGGCGTTGGCCTTGAGCTTCTCACGCATCTCGGAGACGGCGCGGAAGAAATCGGCGCCCGTCCGGTCCATCTTGTTGATGAACGCGATGCGGGGCACGCGGTACTTGTTGGCCTGGCGCCAGACAGTCTCGGACTGGGGCTGCACGCCGGCGACGGCGCAGAACACGGCGACGGCGCCGTCGAGCACGCGCAGCGAGCGCTCGACCTCGGCGGTGAAGTCGACGTGCCCGGGGGTGTCGATGATGTTGATGCGCTGCTTGATTCCCTTCCACGGGCCGCACGAGGCGTTCCACGCGCAGGAAATGGCGGCGGCGGTGATGGTGATGCCGCGCTCACGCTCCTGCTCCATCCAGTCGGTCACCGTGGTGCCCTCGTGGACCTCGCCCATCTTGTGGACGGCGCCGGAGTAGAAGAGAATTCGCTCGGTCGTGGTCGTCTTGCCCGCGTCAATATGCGCGGCGATGCCGATGTTGCGGGTCCACTCGAGCGGGAACGGACGATCCTTCGAGTTGGCCGGCGAAACCTTGGCCTTATCCGTGACGACAGTAATGGCGGGAGCAGCGGACATGGATTCGATTCCTTACCAGCGGAGGTGGGCGAAGGCGCGGTTGGCCTGGGCCATCTTGTGGGTGTCTTCCTTCTTCTTCACGACCACACCCGTGTTGTTGTAGGCATCGACGATCTCGGCCGCGAGGGCGTCCCGCATCGGCATGCCCTTGCGGGCGGTGGCGGCGGCGACGATCCAGCGCAGCGCGAGGCTCTCCTGGCGCTCAAACGAAATTTCGATCGGGACCTGATAGGTGGCGCCACCGACGCGGCGGCTCTTCACTTCCAGGCGCGGACGCGCGTTCTCCAGCGCACCCAGCAGCAGGTCAACCGGATCACCCTTCTCGAGCTTCTCCGACACCTTCTCGAAGGCGCCGTAGACGATCCGCTGGGCAAGGTTCTTCTTGCCGTTCTTCATGATGACGTTGACCAGGTGGGCAACGAGCGGGCTCTTGTAGCGCGCATCCGGAACGACGTGGCGTTTATCTGCTCTGTGGCGACGTGACATGACGAAAGGGTTGCTGGTTGAAAACGGTTACTTGGCGGCCTTCGGGCGCTTCACGCCGTACTTCGAGCGGCTGCGGCGGCGTTTCTCGACGCCGGTCGCGTCGAGCGTGCCACGCACGATGTGGTAGCGGACGCCGGGGAGGTCCTTCACGCGGCCACCGCGCACCAGCACGATCGAGTGCTCCTGCAGGTTGTGACCCTCGTCCGGAATGTACGAAATGACCTCGTTACCATTCGTGAGGCGAACCTTCGCGACTTTGCGGATGGCGGAGTTCGGCTTCTTCGGCGTACGCGTCATCACTTGCACGCAGACACCACGACGAAACGGGTTGCCCGCCAGAGCAGGAGATTTCGACTTGGACCGGACCTTGCGGCGGCCCTTGCGTACGAGCTGGTTAATGGTCGGCATGAGGATTTTGTAGAGTGGAAATTAGGGAAAAGAGGAAAAAGCTACCAAGCCCCAAAAGCTCGGCAAGAACTTTCTGGCTGGCAGCGGCTGGTTTTCGTGAGGCGAGGTGTCACGCCCGCTCCACAAGAGGTTGAGAGGCTACCAACGAGACCGTCAGTTCCCTCTCGAGGGAAAAAATGGAAGGTCGAACATCGACGTGCCCCACACAAACACAAGGAAATTTCTCCGGCTTTCATGCCACCCCACCCCCAGGTCCAAAATCAGCCCGAATCGCCGGCAAAAACCACGTCCGTCTCGATGTCTTTCCCACCCTGCCCTCCTCCCAATCCAGGTGCTCAACGATGATCAGTCTTGAGCCCTCCTGCCCTTTGCAGTGCAATGGCCCCAGCACGCCTTCGGATTGCAGAAAAATAACCTGAAGATATTGATCTTTAGCTGTTAACAGAGTTCACCTCGCTCTAGCCTGCCTCCCCCGTCGCCATGCACTCCCCGTCTCCTTCCAAAACCACAAAGCTCTGGGTCTTTCTGGCACTTTGGACGGTGGGATTTTGTTGGGCGTGTTACACAAATCACGCTTGGGAAGATTATTACATCACTTTTCGTGCATCGAAGAACCTGGCGACGGGTGCGGGCCTGACCTTTACAGCCGGCGAGCGCGTTCACTCGTTCACTTCCCCGCTTGGGACCCTCGCCCCGGCCCTAGCCAGCCTTCTCACAGGAAATCGCTCTGACAACGCGGCTCTCTGGGTTTTTCGGGTTTTCAGCCTCTGCGCCTACGCCGGAGGCGGGCTGATCCTCTGGATTCTCTGCCGGCGCCTCCACGGCAGCCAGCTGGCCGCAAATGCCCTGCTGCTCTGGTATGCGGTAGACACCAAGATCGTCGATTTCAGCACGAATGGCATGGAGACAGGGTTCATGATGCTGTTTCTCGCGTGGACGCTCTTTGCCCTGTTGCTCGGGCCGCCGCGGTCATGGCTTCACCTTGGACTTTCCTGGGCCGGCCTCATGTGGACCCGTCCTGATTCGTGCGTCTACATTGCCGCCCTTGCCGTCGGCAGCCTGATTTTCGCCCCACCCGCCTCCCAGTGGGCTACCCGCTTGGATCGGCTGAAGGCTTTCGCTCTCGGCGGCCTCGTCGCCGCCGCGCTCTATGCGCCGTGGGTCGTCTGGGCTTGGAGCTATTACGGCTCCCCGATCCCGCACACCATCGTGGCAAAAGGCCTGTTCCACCCGCCCGTCAATCTCGGGAGCCTCCCGCACATTGTCTGGGCCTTTCCCGCGATGCTGGTCGCACATGTCGACATGCTCGCGACGACTTTCATGCCGCCCTACAGCTCGATCTCGGGGTGGCCGGCGCTGCCGATGCATGCGGCCTTTTGGCTCGCCTGCCTGGTCGCGATCATCTGGGTACTGCCCGGGGTGTCGCGCGCAACCCGTCTCGTCTCCCTGGCGTTTTGCGCCGGCGAGTTCTACCTCACTTCGTTCGTCGGTTTTCCGGTGCCGTGGTACGTGCCGACCAACACGGTCTTCGCGCTGCTCACCCTGGCTGGCGTGATCGCGGCGCTAGAGGGCCCCGCGACTGCCGGGCGGCGCGCGCTCCGCTGGCTGGCGCTCGGGGGCGCCGGGCTGTTCGCCGCCGGCGCGCTCACGATCACGCTGTTCGCCGCGCACCAGCTCCGGCTGCAGCAGGCGATCATCGAGCGCGGCGAGCGGCAATTGATCGGACAATGGCTCCGCGAACACGCGGCGACCGCCCACGACACCGTGATGCTCGAGCCGCTCGGCTACATCGGATTCTATTCGAATCTCAAGATGCTCGATTTTCCCGGCCTGAGTTCGCCCGAGGTGATCGCGGCGCGCCGGCGCGCGAAACTGCGCGGCTATCCCGAGGTCTGGTCGGAGCTGATACCCGACCTCAAGCCCGACTGGCTGGTGCTGCGGCCGTACGAGTCCGCCGTGGTGCGACAGCACAATCCCGCGATTTTCACCCGTGACTACGAGCTCGCGAAGGTCTTCGACGTTCGGCCGCAGGTGGCGGCGATCCCGTTCATCATCGGACGCGGCTACCTCACCAACGACGCCTGCTTCGAGGTCTATCACCGCGTGTCCCGCTGAGGTGGTTTCGCCGGCGCGTGACTGAGGCAGCCGCGCATACACGAAAAAGGCCGCAGCCCTCGCGGGACTGCGGCCTGAATTCGGTGGGAGCTGGGATCAGCTCGCCTCGGTGGCCTTCTCCTCCTCGATGGGGAGATCGGCGCCGAACGGCAGGGTGATCTTGAGCTTCGAGTAGGACGGCATGCCGGTGCCGGCCGGGATCATGTGACCCATGATCACGTTTTCCTTGAAGCCCTTCAGCATGTCGACCTTGCCCAGCGTCGAGGCGTCCGTGAGCACGCGCGTCGTCTCCTGGAAGGAGGCGGCCGCGAGGAAGCTCTCGGTCTCGAGCGAGGCCTTGGTGATGCCCAGCAGGATCGGCTCGGCCTCGGCGGGCTTGCCGCCGGCCTCCTCGATCCGCCGGTTCTCCATGAGGAACGCCGCGCGGTCGACCTGCTCGCCCCAGAAGTTCTCCGTGTCGCCCGGATCGGTGATCCGGACCTTGCGGAGCATCTGGCGGATGATGATCTCGATGTGCTTGTCGTTGATCGTCACACCCTGCAGGCGGTACACCTCCTGCACCTGGGAGATGAGGAAGTCGTAGAGCGCGGACGGCCCGAGGATCTCGAGGATCTCGTGCGGGTCAGCGGCGCCCTCGGTGAGGTGCTGGCCCTTGTGCACCACGTCGCCCGGCTGCACGATGATGTGGCGGCCGGTGGCGATGAGATGCTCCTCCTCCTGCGAGGTCTCCTCGTTCTTGACGACGAGTTTGCGCTTGCCGCGGACCGTGCCCTCGAACGAGACGATGCCGTCGATGCGGGACATCTCGGCCGCCTCCTTCGGGCGGCGAGCCTCGAAGAGCTCGGCGACGCGCGGGAGACCGCCGGTGATGTCCTTGGTCTTGGAGGCCTGGCGCGGGGTCTTGGCGAGCAGCGCGCCGGGGGCGATGGTGTCGCCCTCGTTGACCGCGATCTGCGCCCCGACCGGAATCGAGTAGGCCGCGAGCGGCTTGTTCTTCGCGTCGCGGATCTCGACCTGCGGGTTGAGGTCTTCCTTGTGCTCGATGACGACCGTGGCGATGCGGCCCGACGACTCGTCGAGCTCGCGCTTCACGGTGACGCCCGGGATCATGTCCTTGAACACGATCGTGCCGCCCTTCTCGGAGAGCACGGGAATGTTGTACGGGTCCCACTGGGCCAGGACCGCGCCCTTCTCGATCTTGGCGCCGTCGCCGACATGGAGGAAGGAGCCGACCACGATGTTGTAGGACTCCAGCTCCTTGTCGTCGGCGTCCACGATCTGGATCGAGCCGGTCTTGTTGAGGACGATGTTCGCACCCTCGGCGGTTCCGACGAGGCGGAGACCCCGGTAGCGGACCAGGCCGCTCGCGCGGACCCGAATCTCGGGGGTCTTGAAGCCCGCGCTTGCGACGCCACCGATGTGGAACGTACGCATGGTGAGCTGCGTGCCAGGCTCGCCGATGGACTGGGCGGCGATGATGCCGACCGAGTCACCGACCTTCGCGACCTTGTTGGTCGCGGGGTTGATGCCGTAGGACTTCGCGTCGA
>CAYYGV010000149.1:0-8455 GCA_964471615.1 uncultured Opitutaceae bacterium | reverse complement strand
TCTGCATCCAGTGCAACAAGTGCGTGATGGTCTGCCCGCACGCCGCGATCCGCGCCAAGTTCTGCGAGCCCGCGGCCCTGGCCGGCGCGCCGGCGAGCTTCACCAGCGCCGCCTTCCGCTCGAACGAGTTCCCTGGCCAGCGCTTCGTCCTCAAGGTGGCCCCGGAGGATTGCACGGGCTGCTCGCTCTGCGTCCAGGTCTGCCCGGCGAAGGACAAGACCAACCCGCGCCACAAGGCGATCGACATGGTGGCGCAGCCGCCGCGACTCGAGGCCGACCGCGCGGACTGGGAGTTCTTCACCAAGATCCCGGACCCGGACCGCGCCCGCATCGACGTCAGCGCCGTGAAGGGCACCCAGTTCCTCACGCCGCTGTTCGAGTTCTCCGGCGCGTGCGCCGGCTGCGGCGAGACCCCGTACGTCAAGCTCCTCACCCAGCTCTTCGGCGACCGGCTGCTCATCGCCAACGCGACCGGCTGCTCGTCGATCTACGGCGGCAACCTGCCGACCACCCCGTACTGCAAGGACAGCAACGGCCGCGGCCCGGCCTGGGCCAACTCGCTCTTCGAGGACAACGCCGAGTTCGGTCTCGGCCTGTTCCTCGCGGTCGAGCAGCGCGCCCGGACGGCCAAGGCGCTCGTTGACCGCCTCGCCGCCCGCATCGGGCCCGACGCCGCGACCGCGCTCCTGCAGGCCGACCAGAGCACCGAGGCCGGCATCGCCGAGCAGCGGAAGCGCGTGGTCGCCCTGCGCGAGACGCTCAAGGGTGTCACGGGCGCCGACGCCCAGCGCCTCCTGGCGCTGGCGGACGACCTGGTCAAGAAGACCGTCTGGATCGTCGGCGGCGACGGCTGGGCGTACGACATCGGCTACGGCGGCCTCGACCACGTGCTCGCGTCCGGCGCGAACGTGAAGGTCCTGGTCCTCGACACCGAGGTCTACTCCAACACTGGCGGCCAGTCCTCCAAGTCGACGCCGATGGCGGCGGTCGCGAAGTTCGCGGCCGGCGGCAAGGCGATCGCCAAGAAGGACCTTGGCCTGATGGCCATGCAGTACGGCCACGTCTACGTCGCCCGGGTCGCGCTGGGCGCGAAGGACAGCCAGACCGTGTCCGCGCTGCGGGAGGCCGAGGCCTACAACGGCCCGGCGCTCGTCATCGCGTACTCGCACTGCATCGCGCACGGCTACCCGCTGCACCTCGGCCTCGAGCAGCAGAAGCTCGCGGTCGACTCCGGCTACTGGCCGCTGCTGCGCTACGACCCGCGGCTCGTGGAGAAGGGCGAGGTCGGCCTCCGGCTCGACTCCGCGACGCCCAAGGTCGAGCTCGCCAAGTTCATGGCCAACGAGACGCGCTTCGGCATCCTGAAGAACGTCGCGCCGCAGCGGGCCAGCGAACTCGCGGTGATGGCGCAGGCGCAGGTCAATCAGCACTTCAAGCTGTACCAGCACCTCGCCGCGCCGACCGTCGCCCCCGGCAACGGCCACGCGCCGGCCCCGGCCGCCGCGCCCGCGGCGACGCCCGCCCCGGTGCCGGCGAAGTAGCGGACTCCGAGACGCCAAAACGCCAAGCGCCAAACCACAAAGCCAAGCGCCCAATTGCCAAACTCCACCGGAGGGCCAGGTCGGAACGCCGACCTTCGACTTTCGACCTGCGCCCTTCGACCTCCCCGTTCCCCAACCCCTCCCACCATGGATCTCACCACCACCTATCTCGGCCTCAAGCTCTCCAACCCGATCGTGATCGGCGCCTCGCCGTTCAGCGACAACACCCACGTGGCTCGGCAGCTCCAGGATTCCGGGGCCGCCGCGGTCGTGATGCGGTCGCTGTTCGAGGAGCAGATCGACGCGGAGCAGCGCGCGCTGCGGCACCACGTCGAGACGCCCGCGGAGAGCAACCCGGAGGCCACGTCGTTCTTCCCGAACTTCGCGGAGTACCAGCTGGTGCCCGACCACTACCTCCGCCAGATCGAGGACCTGAAGCGCGCGCTGACCATCCCGGTCATCGCCTCGCTGAACGGCACGAACCCGGGCGGCTGGACCAACTACGCGAAGCGCTGCGAGAGCGCGGGCGCGGACGCGATCGAGCTCAACCTGTACCAGCTCGCGACCGACCCGTCGAAGGCGGCGGACGACCTCGAGGCGGACATGCTCGAGACGGTGGGGCTGGTGCTGGGCAGCGTGAAGATCCCGGTGGCGGTGAAGCTCTCGCCCTTCCACACGGCGCCGGCGCACTTCGCGCTCGCGCTGGAGCGGATGGGGGCGAAGGGCGTGGTGCTGTTCAACCGGTTCTATCAGCCGGACTTTGACGTCGAGGAGCTCGAGGTGGCCCCGCAGCTGAAGCTCTCGGACTCGTCGGAGCTCCTGCTCCGCCTCCGCTGGCTGGCGGTGCTCTCGCCGCACCTCAAGGGCTCGCTCGCCGCGTCGGGCGGCGTGCACAGCACCCGCGACATGGTAAAGGCGCTGCTGGCCGGCGCGCACGCCGTGCAGGTGGTGTCGGTCCTCCTGAAGAACGGCCCGCGGCTCCTGACGACGCTGCTCGCCGGGCTCCGGACCTGGATGGAGGAGCACGGCTACGAGAACGTGGACGAGTTCCGCGGGGCGATGAACCTGGCCCGCTGCCCGGACCCCGGCGCCTTCGAGCGGGCGAACTACCAGAAAATCCTGCAGAGCTGGCGGGTGTAGGCGGGGATACAGGCGAACCGAACATCGAACGCCCAACGCCCAACGCTCAACATTCAACTCTCAATTTTCAACCTGATGATGCCGACCGAGTCTACACACAAACCTGAGCGTTAAGCGTTGAACGTAGAGCGTTAAACGTTTCCTGAACCTGCCACCCCATGCCCTCCACCCCCAATCCCCTGGCCAATCCCAAGTATAATTGGTCCCGGATCGCCCGGATCGGCCCGCCGAAGCGGGGGGCGACGGAGCGCACGTGCGACTTTGAGGAGATCTACGGGAGCTACGACGAGGCGACGGTGCGGGAGCAGGCGAGCCGGTGCATCCAGTGCCCGCACCCGCTGTGCTCGCAGGGCTGCCCGCTGTCGAACCGGATCCCCGAGTGGCTGGCGCAGGCGGCGCAGGGCAACTTCCTCGAGGCGGCCGCGCTTTCGCGGTCCACCAGCAATCTGCCCGAGATCTGCTCGCGCGTGTGCCCGCAGGAGCGGCTGTGCGAGGGCGCCTGCATCCTCAACGCCAAGGGCGACCCGGTCGCCATCGGCGCGGTGGAGCGGTTCATCAACGACTACGCCCTCGACCGCGGCGCGGTCGACGCCACGCCAGTCATGCCGAACGGCTTCAGCGTGGCGGTGGTCGGCTCCGGCCCCGGCGGCATCGCCTGCGCCGACGAGCTGATCCAGCTCGGCTACGCCGTGACGGTGTTCGAATCCATGCTGATCCCGGGCGGCCTGCTCGTGAACGGAATCCCGGCGTTCAAGCTGGAGAAGCGGCTCGTCGAGCGGCGCATCGAGCTCCTCGTGAAGCGCGGCGTGAAGTTCGAGCTCGGCGTGAAGGTCGGCTGGGACATCTCGCTGGCGCACCTGCGCCGGCAGTTTGACGCGGTCTTCCTCGGCGTGGGCGCGCAGCGGTCCAAGGTGCTGGACATCCCCGGCGGCCAGCTCAGCGGCGTCGTCGACGCGCTGCCGTTCCTGATCCAGAAGAACGTGGCTTCGCCGCTCGTCGACCTGCCGAAGGTGCCGGTCGCGGGCAAGCGCGTCGCGGTGCTGGGCGGCGGCGACACGGCGATGGACTGCCTCCGCACCTCGCTCCGCTGCGGCGCGAAGGAGGCGGTGTGCCTGTACCGGCGCGACCTGGCAAACATGCCGGGCAGCCGGAAGGAGTACTACAACGCCCTCGAGGAGGGCGCGCGGTTCGAGTTTCTCGTCAACCCGGTGGAGATCGTGCCGAACGCCGAAGGCGGCGTCGGCGAGGTGCGCTGCGTGCGCATGGAACTGGGCGCGCCGGACGCCTCGGGCCGCCGCAAGCCGCGTCCCGTGCCGGGTTCGGAGTTTCTCGTGCCGGTGGACCTGGTGCTCGTGGCGTACGGCTTCGACGCCGTGCCGTTCCCGGCGGGCAGCGACTTCGCCAGCCTTGCCGTCGAGGAGTGGGGCACCTTCAAGGTCGACCGCTCCCAGATGACCAGCGAGCCGGGCGTGTTCGCCGGCGGCGACGACGTCCGCGGCCCGAGCCTGGTGGTGCACGCCGTCCGTGACGGCCGCCGCGCCGCACAGGGCATTCATCGCTACCTCGGCTCACGGAAGGCCTGAGGGGTGCATGCAGGCCGGGCAGCCGCGGGCTTGCCCCGGCCGATCATGGTAGCCTTGCTCACAGCATGAGCGGCTCGCGAGTTCGGCGCGGTTTGGTCTTCGCGGCGACCATGGGCTGGGCCGCTGTCGCGGCGGCGGAGCCGCGGTACAGCCTTGTTGACCTCGGACCCGGGACAGAGCCCCGGTTCCTAAACCGCGCCGGGGAGGTCACCGGCACCATCACGGCATCGCCACTGTCGAGTGGACGCCAGTCGGCGTTTCTTTTTTCCGGCGGCACGATTCGGATTTTCGGAGACCCGGCGGCCGAGATGAACTTCGCGGGGGCGCTGGGCGATGACGGGACCGTACTCGTTCGCGCCCAATACCCGATGGGCCCGAGAGAAGTGGGGGCACCCAAGACCCGTATGTTTCGATACGCGGGCGGCAAGTTGAACGATTGGACTCCGGTGGGACTGCCTTCGGGTGTTGGGGTCAGTCGCGTCCATGGGCTCAATCGAGAGGGTACGGCCCTGGTTGAGACGAACGAGAGGCCTGCGCGATTCGGGCTGCTGGCCCAGGGCAAGTTTGTGCCCCTGACGTACCCCACCGGTCACATCCCGACCGACTTGCGGGCCCGATTTCACGTCAGCCAACTGGCCGATGGTGATCAGGTAATAGGCTACGTTGAAGGTTATCGATGGCGCCGGACCGACCCGAACGTAGAAAGCGAAGAAAGCGGGTTTGCTCACGGCGTGCTTTTCAAGAATGGCGTGGCAATCGATCTTGGGAGGTTTATCCCGCACGCCATCAACGAAAGCGGGGTGATGATCGGATACGAGGCCGGCGAGGGGCTCGAACCTCCGGCCAGGCCGGTGATGTGCCTGCGCGACAAGGCTGGGGTGCTGCACGAACTGGGGATTCTGGCCGGGTTCGCGCACAGCGGCCCCACGTGCCTGAATGCCAGCGGGCAGATTGCCGGCATCGCGGTTTCTCGGGCGAACATTGGCTCCCGATCCTATATGGACCGGCGGGCCTTGCTCTTGGTGGAGGGAAAATGGATCGAACTCAGCACGCTCGTTTCCCTTGAGGGGCGGACCTTCACGACCCTCGACAACGTGGTCGCGATCAACGACGCCGGCCAAATCCTCTGTCGCGCCTTGGGCAAGGACGGCATTCATGCCGTGCTGCTGACGCCGATCCAGCACTAGGCCGGAGCCGCGCGGTCACACCCAGCCGAGCAGCACCGACGGGAACAACCCGAACAGGACCAGCAGGGCGGCGGCCACCAGCAGCGTGAGGCTGGCGATGGCCGGGACCCTGACCGGCGGCGCGTCGGCGGCGGGGGCCGCGACGAGGGCCTGCTTCAGGATCATCAGGTAGTAGTAGAGGGCGACCGCGCTGAGCAGGATGGCGAGGATGGCCAGCCAGCCGGCGGGGGTGGCGATGCCGCCCATCTGGAAGGCGGCCACGAAGACCGTGAACTTGCCGACGAATCCGGCGAGAGGGGGAATGCCCGCCAGCGACAGCACGAAGACCAGCAGGCAGGCGGAGAGCAGCGGCGACCGGCGGTAGAGGCCGGCGAGATCGGTCAGGTCCTGGCAGCGGCCGGAATTCTCGAGCACGGCCAGCACGCCGAAGGCGCCGGCGGTGGCGATGCCGTAGGTCGCGGCGTAATAGTACAGCGGACCGGGACCCGCCTGGCCGGAGGCCATCAGGCCGAGCAGCAGGGCGCCGGCGTGGGCGATGGCGGAATAGGCGAGCAGGCGCCGGACATTGCGCTGGGCGAGCGCGGCGAAATTGCCGAGGAGCAGGGAGGCGGCGGCGATGACGGCGACGATGGACAGCCAGCCGGGGGTGCCGCGGAAGGCGGCGAAGTTGCCCGCGACAGAGCCGAGGCCGCCCCACAGGAGGCGCCAGAACAGGGCCAGGCCGGCGAGCTTGGAGGCCGAGGCGATCAGCGCGGCGGACGGCGTCGGCGCACCCTGATAGGCGTCGGGCGCCCAGAGATGGAACGGCGCCGCGGCGGCCTTGAAGCCGAAGGCGACGAGCACCATTACCAGCGCCACCGCCAGGATCGGGCTCATGGGCTGGTAGAGCAGCGCGTGGGCAATGTCCTGGAAGCCGATTGAGCCCGTGATGCCGTAGATCAGGCTGAAGCCGAACAGCAGGAAGGCGGCGGAGATGGCGCCGACGAGGAAGTACTTGAGCGCGGCCTCGGCGGACTCGGGCCGGGTCTTGTCGAAGCCGGCCAGGACGTAGAGCGAGATGCTCGCGAGCTCGACGGCGAGGAAGGCGAGCAGAAGCTGCTGGGCGACCGCCATCTGGAGGAAGCCCACGGCGGCGAACAGCACGAGCGCGACGTATTCGGCCGGCTGGCGGGTGACCGGGGCGGCGGTGACCACGCCGAGCGTCAGGAGGACGAGCACGAGCACACCGGCCCGGGCCGCGACCGCGAACGCGTCGAACATCATGGCCCCGCCGAAGACGGAACCGACCGAACCATTCGAGAGCCCGAGGATCAGGGCGACGACCACGCCGATGGCACCGAGGAAGACGGCGAGCGTCTGGCGGGCCGCCAGGGGACGGCGGCGGCCGACCGCGAGGTCGAAGCCGATGATGAGCAGGGCCGAGACCGTGAGGATGGTCTCGGGCACCAAGGCATGAAACAGGTCGGCGTAGAGCGAGTTCATGGCGTGCCTTTCCCGATCACGGCCTGGAAGTACGGCGACTGCAGCGCCGGGGTCACCCAGTCGAGGATCAGGTCCGGCTTGAGGCCGATCAGGATGGTGGTGGCGAGCAGCAGGAACGCGCCGAGCTTCTCGGGCAGGCTGATCGGGTCGAAATGATGGTCACCGTGGGCGGCGGCCGGCGCGTCGCCGGTCTGGCCGAAGAACGAGACCTGGATGGCGCGGAGCGTGAAGGCGGCGGCGACCAGCACGCCGGCGGCGGCGCCAAGGGCCCACAGGTGGCGAGTCGGCCAGGTGCCCATCAGGATGGTGAGCTCGGCCGGGAAGCCGGAGAAACCAGGGAGGCCCATCGAGGCGAGGCCGGCGAGGACGAACGTCACGGCGGCAAACGGCAGGAGGCGGTGCAGGGGTAGGGCCTGCAGGGCGTCGAGCTGGCGCGTGTGGGTCCGCTCGTAGACCATGCGGCCGACGACGGCGAACAGCAGGCCGGCAATCACGCCGTGCGAGAACATCTGGAGCACGGCGCCTGAGGCGGCGCGGGTCGTGGCGGCGGCGAGGCCGAGCATCACGAAGCCCATGTGGCTCACGCTCGAGTAGCCGATCACGAACTTGAAGTCGTCCTGGACCAACGCGATCAGGCCGGCGTAGACGATGCCGATGACGGCGAGCCAGCCGATGATGCCGTGCCACCAGAAGAAGCCCTCGGGATAGAGCGGCATCGCGACGCGGAGGCAGCCGTAGGCGCCGAGCTTCATGACGACGCCGGCGAGCAGCATCGAGGCGGCGGTGGGGGCGGCGACGTGGCCGGTGGGGGCCCAGGTGTGCAGCGGGAAGAGGCCGGCGAGGGTGGCGAAGCCGAAGAACACGAGGCCGAAGAGGACGATCACCTCGCCGCGCGGCAGCGTGGCGGCGGCGCGCGCCAGCTCGGGCAGCGAGAAATTCTGCGCGCCCCCAGCGGCGTAGGTCCAGATCAGGCCCGCCAGGACCAGGGCGCTGCCCGCGAAGGAGTAGAGGGCGAGCTTCATCGCGCCGTACTCGCGGCGGGTCGAGCCCCAGTTCGCGATCAGGAAGTACTTCGGGACGATCGCGATCTCGTAGAAGACGAAGAAGAGGAACGCGTCGGCGCTGAGGAAGACGCCGTAGACGCCGCCGATCAGGGCGAGGTAGAGCGCGAAGAACTCGCCGACGCGCTCCTCGATGTTCCAGGAAAACAGGATGCCCGCGGTCGCGGCGAGGCCGGTGAGCACGACCAGCGTGAGACTGATGCCGTCGGCGGCGAGATGGTAGCGGATGCCGAGCGAGCCGATCCAGGGCAGGTCGACCAGCGCCTGCGGGGCGGCGGCGGGGGTGAAGTCCGCGGCGGCCGCGAGCCCGAGGCCGAGACCGGCCAGGGCCGTGAGCAGCGCCACCGCGCGGGCGGCGGCGGCCGAGCGGGCGCCGGCCACCAGCGCGAGCAGCGCGCCGGCGAACGCCGTGTAGATGGTCCAGGGCAGCGCGTTCATGGGTGCGGCGGGAGGTGGGCCCA
>CAYYGV010000148.1:0-8523 GCA_964471615.1 uncultured Opitutaceae bacterium | reverse complement strand
GGATGCACTCCTGCATCCACGCGTTCCAGGCCACGCCGTTGATCGCCGACGAGAGCGAGACGAGCGAGAAGGTCGCGAAGAAGACGAAGACGGTCCGCGGGCTCTCCTCTGCCGGCAGGAAGGGCAGGGCCACCAGCAGCGAGATCCAGCCCACCACGTGCAGCCAGGCACTCAGGATCGTCATCGACCGCGAGTGCAGGTGCTGCGCCAGGGCCGGTGTCAGGAGCACCTGCAGGAAATTGAACCAGAACGGCAGCGACGTGAAGAGACCGTAGGTGCGGGTGGTGAAGCCGAACGAGGTCGTCAGCAGCGCCGCCATCACGAAATTGCCCGGCTGGCTCAGCATGACCAGCGGCATGGCCGTGACGCCGTCAAGAATGCCGAACCGCACGTTGCGGCGGAGCGGTGTCAGCGTCTTGCCGTGGGACGGAGTTGTGTGCACTTGGGATCAGGCTAAAACAGCCGCATCCGGCAAAGTCATGCACGAAATGGTTACATCCGAGTCATGGCAAAGGCGAGCCACCCTGCGGCACGCCCGTTTTCTGCTCGGCAAGTACTTGGTGCGACGGGGACACGCGGCGCGAATGATCATCGAGGTGGAGGCCTACGACGGCGAGCGGGACCTGGCCTGCCACGCGCGGGTCGGTCTGACCGGGCGCACCGCCGTCATGTATGGCCCGGGCGGTTTCTGGTACGTCTATCTCTGCTACGGCGTCCACGAAATGCTCAACCTGGTGGTGGGTCCTCCGGGCTGGCCGGCCGCCGTGCTCATCCGCGGCGTCGAGGGCTGCACCGGGCCCGGCCGGCTGACGCGCCTGCTCGGGATCGATCGCCGCTTGAATCGCGAGCCCGCGTCCAGCACCTCTGGGCTCTGGATCGAGGACCGTGGCGTCCGGGTGCCGTCGCGACTGATCGAAGCCGGACCGCGGATTGGAGTGGCCTACGCCGGCCCGGTTTGGGCGGCGAAGTCCTGGCGGTTCAGGATTGATCCTCGAGCAGTGCGTCCACCTGGGACTGCACCTCGGCGAGACTGATCCCGGCGAGATCCGATCCGCGGTGGATCACGCGCACCGACGGAGCCGGCGGCGCCCAGATCGCCGGGTCCGTCGGGCCGAAGAGGAGGAGGCTCGGCGTTCCGGCGGCGGTCGCCAGATGCGCCACGCCCGAGTCGTGGCCGATGAACAAGCGGCAGGAAGCCAGCTCGTCGAGCAACGTGGGCAAGGGCAGCGATCGAAGCGCGCGTCCGAATCCAGCCAGCAGATCGGGCGGCTCGGCTTCGCCGGAAATGACCAGCAGTTCGCGCCCTCTCTCATCGCGGAGCCAGCGCGCGAGCCCCTCCCAGCGGTCGAGCGGCCAGTTCTTGCGCGGCGAGCCACTGCCGGGGTGCAGGGCGACCACGAGACGGCGCTTCATGGGTGGACGCAGGCGGAAGGTCAGGGCGGTAGGCTGCAGGCCCAACGCGGCGAGCGGCTCGCAGTAGGCGGCGGCGGCCGGTCCGTGGCTGGGGTGAGTCGGGCCTGCGAGAAAACGTTGGCCCTCGCGAAGCGGGAAAAGGCGCGCCAGGTCGCCGTCCGGATCCGGCCAGTAGCTGACGACCAAGTCGAAGGCGGCGAGCCATGCGCGAAATTCGCGCGGCAGCGGAACCGGAGCGTGGAGCGCGGCCCAGCGGCGCTCGTGCTGGGAGTGGAGGACGTCCACGAGTCCGGCCTCGATCGCGAGTTGTCCAGCGACGGGATTGCCCGCGAGCTCAAGGCGGGCGGCGGGCCAGCGCTGGCGCAGCAGGGCGAGGGCGGGCAGCGTGACGATCAGGTCACCGAGGGCGCCGCCCCTAAGGACGAGGATCCGCATTGGCCACCGCCTCGGTGGGCGGCTCGTAGCGCGTGAGGGTCGAGACGCCGACGCCGAACTTGAACTCGACCTCGAACTTCACGGGCAGCCGCTGCTCGTCCTGCGCGATCCAGACCCGGACGCTGGACCCGCGCTTGAACATGCCCTTCGGGGCGGTCTTTTCCATGCGCGGCTCGATCACCAGCGTGTTGAAGCTGCCAAGGGGCGTGCGGACCGTCTCGTAGCCGAGCGCGTGGAAGGTCAGCTCATACGGTTCCTCCTCGAACATCACGAGCACGTCGCGCTGCTCGCCCGGCTTGAGATTCCACGCGCGGGTCTGCACGAGGCAGGTGATGAGATCCATCGGATCGCCCGAGGGCAGCTTCACGAGCTGGTTCTTTTCGGGCCGCACGAGGTCGCGGTAGTCGGCGAGTTTCTTCTCGTAGTCAAAGGTGAGGAGGGTGTCCGTCGGCTTTTTGCCGGCGAGGCTCTTCTCGGTGTGGACCACCATCCGGCCGGTGTCGTTCACAAAGACGGACTCGGCCCGGGCGTCGAACGGATAGAGTCCGCGCAGGAAGCCGCGGGTCGAGGTGGTGGTTACCACGACCGTGCAAGGCTTGGACTCGTTGGACTCGGCGCGCGCGGCCACCGTGATCTCCCCGGCACGGGCGAACAGCCCCCAGCTGACGCGGTAGGTCAGCTGCTCGCCCGGGCGGAGGGCCAGCTGGGTGTTCGCCAGCAGGGGCGAGGCGCAGAGGATCGGGAGGAAAAGGAGGCGACGCATGGATTCGGGACTCAACCAGACAGCCTGAACTCAAGTTGGTTGCCTTGGCCAATGGCAAGCGCGTCCCATCCCCGCTCGCGCAGCGTCTGGGCAAACTCGCGCGCGAAACCGTGCAGGGTTAGCACGCGTTTCGGCCGCACCAGCTCGACAAACCGGACGAGGTCGTCGAAGCCGGCGTGGTCCGACAGCGGAAACGCCGCGTCGCAGCGCATGCGGTAGATCGCGCCCGGATCCAGCGCCCAACCCGTGATCGCGGCCGTCCGCGGCGTTGGAATCCGGCCGAGCAGGCCCGTCGAATACGGCGGGCAGATGACGACATGGCCGGGCAGCAGGTCGGCGTCGAACTCGCGATAGGTGGGAAACGCGAGCCCCTGCTGCTCGCAGATCCGAGTCAGCCGAAAGGTCTCGGAGTGCAGCATCACGGGCAGGCGGGCCGGCGTCAGCGCGCGCAGGACCTCCTGGCTTTTTCCGAGGCTGTAGCAAAGAAGCACCGGTGTCGCGCGGGCGGCGACGGCCTCCTGGCAAAACGTGACGATGCGGTCGATCGTCTCGGCCTCCGGCGGGAACACATACCGCGGCAGGCCGAACGTGGTCTCCATCACGAGGGTCTCCGCCGTCGGCGTGGCGCACGGTTCGGCGGCCAGGCTGGGGCGAAGCTTGAAGTCGCCTGTGTAGAGCAGCGTGCCGTGTTCCTCGTGCGCGAGCAGGATCTGGCTCGAGCCGAGGATGTGGCCGGCGGGATACAGCGTGGCCGTGACGCCGAACTCGAGGGGATGCGGCTGGCCGAACGCGAGCGTGCTGACCGCCCGCCGGCCCGGGAGCCGGGCTTGCAGCAGGCGGGCCGTGGCGGCGGAACAAAGCACCTCCTTGTGCCGCGCGATGTGGTCGCTGTGGGCGTGGGAGACGAACGACCGCTCGGCGCGGGCCTGCGCGTCGAGCCACCAGCCGATCTGGGGCAGCCAGATTCCCTTGCGGTGATGTAGCTCCCAAGCCATGCGCGACCGTACCGCGCCGTCACTCCGCGGCCGCCCCGAAATACTTGTGCTTCACGAGGCGCCAGGCCGTCACGACGAACGCCGTCAGGGGAATCGCGAAGAGCATGCCGAGCACGCCGTGGAACGCGGTGCCCCAGAAGAAAATCGCCACGATGATCGTCACGGGATGCAGCCCGGTGCGCTCGCCCATGATCTTGGGCGTGAGCAGCCAGCTCTCGATCAGCTGCACCACGAGCTTCACGACCAGCACGAGGCCGACGAGACGCCACCCGCCGTCGGACTGGAACAAGGCCAGTGGCACGGCGGCGCCAAGCCCGATGATCGTGCCGAGATATGGGACGATGTTGAGGATCCCGGCCGCGACGCCGATGAGGAGGCCGAAGCGCAGGCCGACGAGGCTGAAGCCGAGGGCCAGCAGGACGCCCATGATGAGGCCGATCACAAGCTGGCCGCGGAAGAACGACTCCACGATGCCGACGAACTCGCGCAGCAGGAACAGCACGTCGTCCTGGGTCTCGCGGCGGAGGAACGGCAGGTGCGGCCGCAGCGCCTCGACGGAACCGCCCCGGGCCAGGAGGAAGAAGAAGAGGTAGACCGGCACGATGGCGAGGTGGGTGGTGAACGCGACGAGCCCGAGCAACCCGCCGCCGGCCGCACGGAGCGATGGCAGCGTGTGGGTCAGCATCGTGCGCAGCTCCTCGCCGACATGATCGGCCATCTGGCGGACCATCGGGTTCGAGAGCTGGCGGTCGATCAGGGCGACCCACTGCGGGTAGTGCTGGTGGAAATAAGCCTGGGCGTTGGTCCAGAGCGTCGGGGCGTAGCCGATAAAATCGAGGATCTGGTCGACCACCGGCGGCACGGCCAGCACCAGCAGCCCGGTCGCGGCCAGGACGAAGATGCCGAAGAGCAGGGTGACCGCCGCAAGCCGGCTAAGCCGGAGGCGGGTCTCAAACAGCGTGACGATGGGGCGCAGGATCAGCGCGAGGACGCCGGCCACGGCGAGCGGCCAGAGGACCCCGGAGAAGAACCCGCCGAGCCAGCCCAGCAGGAAAAGCCCGGCGATGACCGTGGCGATCGCGGCGGCGCCAGCCAGCAGGACCAGGGCGGCCGCGAGGGCGCGACGCTGGGCGGGCGTGAAGAGCGGTGCAGGGGAACCTTCGGCCATGCGTGAAACCCTCACTGAACGAGTCGCCGAGGCCAAGGAAAACCGGGAGCGGGGTGGGGAGGGAGTTGAAGGTTGAGAGTTGATGGTTGAAAGCCGGACGGCGCGCCTTGGCTCTGGGTCAGCCTCCTCACGTCGGCTGCTACCGAAAACGTAGCAGCCGACGTGAGGAGGCTGGCTCCGCCTTTCAACCTTCAACCCTCAACCTTCAACTCCCGGGCCGCGTCGCGCGGCCCCGAAACAGCCAGCGCGCCATGGCGGGCAGTAGGACGATCGCGCCGAGCATGTTCACCATGAACATGAACGTCAGCAGGAGGCCCATATCGGCCTGGAACTTGAGGTCGGAAAAGATCCACGTGCTCACGCCGATCGCGAGGGTCAGGCCGGTGAAGAGGATCGCGGCGCCGGTATCCTTCAGCGCGGTGAACATCGTCTCCTCGAACTCGCCGCCGGCGCGGAGCGGGGCGTGGAGCTGCGCGAAGAGGTAGATGCCGTAGTCGACGCCGATGCCGACGCCGAGTGCGACGACCGGCAGCGTCGAGGTCTTGAGGCCGATGCCGACGTAGACCATGAGCGCGTAGGCGAGCCAGCTGGTGATCGCGAGGGGGACCACGATGCACAGGGTGGCGCGGACGCTGCGGAAGGTGAACAGGCAGAGCGCGATGACGGCGCCGAACACCCAGAGCACGATCGGGGTCTGCGCGGCCTGCACGACCTCGTTGGTGGCGGCCATCACGCCCGCGTTGCCACTGGCGAGGAGGAACCGGACCTTGTCCGACGGATGCTCGGCGCTGAACTGCTTCACGGCGGCGGTGACGGCGGTGAGGGTCTCGGCCTTGTGGTCGGCGAGGAAGATCATGATCGGCATCACGCTGCCGTCGGCGTTGAGGAGACCGGTGGCGGTCTCGATCGGCGAGACGGCTTGCGCGAGGGCCTGCTGGTTGCGCGAGAGCACGCGCCACTTGAGGGAGCCCTCGCTGAAGCCGGCGTTGACGATCTTGGCCATCGCCGGGAGCGAAATGACCGACTGGACGCCCGGCACGGCGCGCACGGTGCCCTCGAACTGGTCCATCAGGGTGAGCACGCCGTGGTCGACGCAGCCGTTCGGGACGGTCTCAACGATCACGGACAGGATGTCGACGCCGATGCTGAACTTGGTGGTGATGACGCGGGTGTCCTGGTTGTAGCGCGAATTCTGCCGCAGCTCGGGCACGCCGGCCTGGGTGTCGCCGATGCGGACCTGCTCGGCCTTCCAGTAGCCCCACGCGCCAAAGCCGAAGCACACGAGGATGATGAGCAGTGAGGGCCGCGGCTTCATCTCACGGGCCAGGCGGGCCCAGATGCGGTCCGTGCGCGCCCGCCGGCCGGCGACCCAGGCGCCGTAGGTCGGCGGGAGGTGCAGGTAGGAGAGCATGATCGGGAGCAGGAAGAAATTGGTGACGATGATCACGCTGACGCCGAGACTGGCGATGATCGCGAGCTCCTGGATTGTCGGGATCTTGATCACGAGAATCGTGATGAAGCCCACGGTGTCGGTCATGAGCGCGACCACGCCGGGCACGATCAGCTGCATGAAGGCCGAGCGCGCGGCGGTAGGACCGTCGTGGCCCTTGAACATCTCGTTCCGAAACATGCTGATCTTCTGGACGCCGTGGCTGACGCCGATGGCGAAGACGAGGAACGGGACGAGAATTGAGAACGGGTCGATGCCGTAGCCGAGGGCGGTGAGGGCGCCGAGCTGCCAGACGACCGCGACGAGCGAGCAGACGATGGGCGCAGCGGCGAGCTTCCACCGTCCGGCGTAGTTCCAGACGAGCAGCGCGGTGATGAAGATCGAGATGCCGAAGAGGACGAGCACGCCGCGCGCGCCGTCGCTGATGTCGCCGATGACCTTGGCGAAGCCGATGATGTGGACGGTGATCCGACCCTGGCTCTCGCGCTCGACGCGGGCGCGGATCGCCTCGAGGCCCTTCGCGACCCGCATATAGTCGATCTTCGCCCCCGTGCGCGGATCGACCTCCAGCAGCTGCGAGCTGACGATCGCGCCGGAGAAGTCCGCGGCGACGAGCTGCCCGAGCTTGCCGGACTTGATGATGTTCTCGCGGACCTTGGCGAAGTTCTCGGGCGTCGGCTTGAAATCGGCCGGGATGACGTTGCCGCCGGCGAAGCCGTCCTCGACCACCTCGATGTAGCGGACGTTGGGCGTGAAGAGCGACTGGACCTGGGGGCGATCAACGCCCGGGAGAAACGTGACCTCGTCCGTGACCTGGCGCAGCTGGGCGAAATACTCGGGCGTGAAGATGTCGCCGTCCTTCGCCATCAGCGCGACCAGCACCCGGTTGGCGCCGCCGAACTCGGACTGGTACTTCACGAACGTCTGGATGTACGGGTGACCGGTCGGGAGGGACTTGTTGAAGCTCGCGTCGACCTTCATCCGACTCGCGAAGACGGCCATGACGCCGGTAAGCACGATGATCGCGACGACCAGCGGGAACCGGTTCCGGAACATCCAGGTGGCGAAGCGGGCGAGCATGGCGGTCAGGGGGCGGGCAGGATTGCGGCGCCGGCCTCGCCGAGCGCCAGCACGCGCCCGTCGGGCAGCGGCAGCAGCTCGGCCACGGCCGTAGTGAATCCGGGGGTCCAGGCGGTCACGGTGCGGCTGCCGTCGCGGCTCACGAACAACGCCCGCGACTGGCCGCCGAAGACGATGGTCCGGGGGCCCAGGCGCGCGGCGGTGGCGACCAGGACGCGCTGCTCGTTCGGCACCAGCGTCCAGCTGGCGCCGTCGTCCTCCGAGCGGTAGATGCGGCCGCGGAGGCCGTGGGCCAGGAGCTCGCGCTCGCCAAGCGGCAGGATGCCGTAGAACGAGCCGTCGTAGGGCGAGTCGATGCGGTCCCAGGTGTGACCGGCGTCACGCGAGCGGAGCAGGGTGCCGCGCTCGCCGGCCAGGTAAAGGGTGCCGCCTGGGCCGCGCGTGATGCGGTTGAAGTGATAGTCCTCGTCCCCGAGGCGCCGTCGCTCCCAGGTCCGGCCGCCGTCGCCGGTCGAAAGGTACAGGCCGTACGCGCCGACGGCGATCACGTGCTGGGCGTCGAGCGCCACGACGTCGAGGAACGACTCCTCGAGATTGGTTCCCTGCCACTGGCGCTGCCAGGTGAGGCCGCCGTCGGCCGTGGCGAGGATCAGCGCGTCGTGCCCGACGGCCCAGCCATGGCGGGCATCCGGGGCGAAGGCGATGCCGGTGAGCGTCGCGGCGGCGCCGGAGGCGACCTGGGTCCAGCCGCGGGCGCCGTCGGTCGAGCGGACGATCGTGCCGCGCTCACCGACCGCAACGATGGCCGGGCCGGCGGTGGCGCCGTCGAGCAGGAGGAGCGTCCGCGGGTCGAACGCACGTGCGACGGTCCCCAGGCCCAGGGCCAGCAGGAGGACGCGGACGGGGAGCGAGGAAATCATGCGATGGAAAAGGCGGGCCGGCACGGGCCGCCCGCCTTTTCGCTTAACACAGGAAGGATGACCACGGCATCCGGCGACGGATCAGCGGATGCCTTCGCGGCGGAGGGTGTCCGGGCTGTAGTCGGCCGGGGTGCGCTTGAGGTTGAAGTTGTAGGTCGGGCCCTCGTTATCGAGACCGATGACGAGGTAGCGGCCGTTCTCCAGGTCGGTGTGGACCTCGAGCGTGCTCCAGAAGACCTGGGCATCGTAGTAGTTGATGCAGTGCGCCTCGGAGACGCGCCACATCGCGCCGCGGCCGT
>CAYYGV010000147.1:0-8523 GCA_964471615.1 uncultured Opitutaceae bacterium | reverse complement strand
CGGTGTAGTAGCAGTCCTCGACCGTCTTCGGCGCGAGCACGATGCGCGGGGCGTCACCGTGGCTGCCATAGATGGCCTGCATGAGGTCGCTCTGCTCGACGTTGGTCGGGAGGCCGGTGGACGGGCCGCCGCGCTGGACGTTCACGACGACGAGCGGGATCTCGGCCATGACGGCCCAGCCGAGCGCCTCGGCCTTCAGCGAGAGGCCCGGGCCGGAGGAACCGGTGATGGCGAGGTTGCCGCCGTAGGAGAAACCGAGGGCGGTGGACACGGCCGCGATCTCGTCCTCGCACTGCACGAAGATGCCGCCGTACTTCGGCAGCTCGGTGCGGAGGGACTCCATGATCGAGGACCACGGGGTGATCGGGTAGCCCGCGCCGTAGCGCACGCCGGCGGTGATCAGGCCGTAGGTGATGGCAGTGTTGCCATCGGTCGTGATCTGCGGGCGCGCATCGGCCGCCGGAGCCGGCTGGTCGAGCTTGTAGAGGATGTGGCGGAGATTCTCGGCCGGGTAGGCGTAGCCGGCGTCAAAGGCCAGCATGGCGTTGCGGACGATGTCCTCGTTCTTGCCGCCGAAGCGCTCCTTGATGAGCTGCGTGAGCTTCGGGACGTTCAGGTCGAACATGCGGGCCAGCAGGCCGAGCACGTAGATGTTCTTGCCCTTCTCCTTGCTGGAGCCGCCGACGGCCTCAACCGTCGCGCTGGTCATCGGCACGCCGACCGCGGTGATTTCCTTGTCGTCCGGGTTCGGGTTGACGTGGTCCGAATCGTAGAGGAGCACGCCGCCCGGCCGCAGCGCGGCGCGGTGGCTCTCGTAGCTGTGCTGGTAGAAGGCGACGAGGACGTCGGCGCGGTCGCCGGCCGACAGGATGTCGCCGGTGCCCATGCGCACCTGAAAGATCGAGGGACCACCCGAAATCGTCGACGGGATGGTCATGTACGTCATGACCTCCTGCGCGGACCGGCCGGCGAGGCGGGCGAGGAAGCCGCCGACGGCCTGGATGCCATCCTGGGAATTGCCAGCCAGGCGGATGACAACGTCGTTGAGAGTGCGGTTGGGCGCGGCCTTGGCCGGGGCGCCTTCGGGGTTGTTGGAGGATGAATTCAGACTGACCATAAAATTGGAGGGTTCACGTTGCTACCCGGGCATGTCGCCGTCAACCCGGGGGTAGTAGAAAGACTGCTCGCGGATTGCGGACAATCCCTGCATAGGAGGGGGTATCGACACGATCGGGAGGCTAATTCAGCTGTCTCCTTAAAAAAGCATTAGGCAGTTACTTACGAGGCCACGAAAGAGCCTCCGGCGAACAACCCGGCCTGATTCGGGGGTGTGCGCGGATAAGGGCCGCTTCAACCTCGCAACGGGTATCCGGGCGGTCCGGAAAACGACCTCAAATGGCTTCGTTTTCGTGGGTCTGTTCCGGCAGCCACCAGGACCAGACTGCGGCTACCAGGGCGAGACCACTCGACGCCAGAAGCGCGAGACGGAAATCCCCCACCGGCGCCAGCCAGCCGAAGACCAGCGACGCGGCTGCGGCGGCGAGCCGGCCGATGTTGTAGCAGAAGCCCGCGCCGGTGGTCCGCAGGAGCGTCGGGAAGAGCGGCGGCAGGTACATCGTGAACAGCCCGAACACGCCCGAGAAGAATCCCGTGAGGGGCACCCAGAACCAGCCGAGCTCGGCGAAGGTCCGCGGCACGATGAACGCCCCGGCCATGCTGGCGAACAGCCCGGCGAACATGATGACGATCGCCCGGCGGTTGCCCAGACGGCGGGCGAGCAGCCCGGCCGCGAAATTGCCGATGATCGCAAGGGCGTTCACCGCGAAGAACGCCGCCGACACTAGCCGCGTGATTTCTCCCGGCGCCGCGCCCTCGGCCGCGAGCAGGCGCCGCAGGTGCTGAGGATGCCAGAAGGCAAAGAGCCACCAGGCGGACAGGCTCAGGGCGCACACGGCCACGGTGACCCGCGTGGTGCGGGCGATGTCGCCGCGGAAGAGGTCGCGCAGCCCGGGCTTCACCGCCACCGCGTGCTCGGCGCGCTGCCAGGTCTCCGGCTCCGGCACGTGCCGCCGGATCCAGAACACGAGCAGCGCGGGCACGACGCCGACGAGAAACACCATGCGTTCGGAGGGCGGGTGGGGCAGCAGGGTGAAAAGTCCGACGACGACAGCCGCGCCGAGGATGCCCAGGTTGACCCCGGTCTGCAGCATCGCCGCGAGCCACGGCCGCCACGCCTTGGGCCAAGTCTCGGTGAGCAGCGACGCCCCGACCGCCCACTCGCCGCCGATGCCGAGCGCCGCGAGAAACCGGAATAGCATCAGCTGCCACCACGTCTGCGCGAGCGCGCACAGGCCGGTGCACAGCGCGTAGGTCAGCACGGTCAGGGCGAGGGCCCGGCTCCGTCCCAGGCGGTCGCCGACCCAGCCGAAGAACGCCCCGCCCAGCGCCCAGCCGACGAGGAACGCGGCTTGGATGTAGGCGCTCTTCTCCTTCACCGCCGGATCCGACGCGTTGGTCGCCCCGAGCAGTTGGATGACGAGCGGTAGCGCGACGAGCGTGTAGAGGTGCAGCTCGAGCCCGTCGAATAGCCACCCGAGCCACGCCGCGATGCCCGACCGCCACTGCTGCGGCGAGAGATCGCGCAGCCGCGCCGCTTCGTGGTGGGGATGAGCCTGGCTCATGGGGCGGCGGAACGGTCGCCGTGGGTCCGGCGACGATCAAGGCTTTTGGCGCGGGGGTGATGGGCCCACGGAACACACGGAATACACGGAAATCGGACTGAAACCGAGTCGTTCGCTCCTGACTCCGCCTCAGCCGATCGGGTCGACCCGGCCGAGCGGACCTAGCTTGGCGCGACGCGCCGGGCGACGGTCCGCGAGGATTCATCTGCCAGCCCGATTTCCGTGTATTCCGTGTGTTCCGTGGGCCACCCGTCCCGGTCTGTTCAAAGGAGTTGATTAATTTCCGGGTGACCGCGAATACTCGTTTCCACGGGACGCTCCTTGGGGCGTCCCGCCCCTTGTGCCCCCCACGACTGTTCCCGCCCTGATCCGCTCCGCCCGCCAGCCCGACCCGCTGGTGCGGCTCCAGCCATGACCGATCCGCTGGAGAACGACGCCCGGCGGACGCTGGAGCTGCTGCGGCATGCGAAGACCGCGGCGTTGACCGCCGAACAGCAGAACCAGCTCGAGCTCGCGAAGTCCGACCGCACCGGCAAGCAGGCCTGGATCATGGTCGCCGACGACTCCGAGGCCGTCCGCACCATCATCATCCTCATGCTCCGCTCGCTCGGCTACCGCAACCTCTCCGAGGCGGTCGACGGCCAGGACGCGATCGAGCAGCTGCAGAAGAAAGAGCACGACCTGCTGGTGCTCGACATCGAGATGCCGCGCATGGACGGCTACAAGGTGCTCGAGACCGTGAAGGGCGACCCGGTGCTCCGGCACATGCCCGTGATCGTCGCATCGGGCCTCAACGAGCTCGAGGCGATCGTCCGCTGCATCGAGCTCGGCGCGGAGGATTTCCTGCCCAAGCCCGTCAACTCGGTCATCATGCGCGCCCGCGTGGCCGCCTCGCTCGAGCGCAAGCGCCTGCGCGACCTCGAACAGCTGCGCCTGATCGAGTTGCACTGGGAGAAGCAGCTGCTCGCGTTCGAGCAGGAAAAGTCCGAGCGGCTGCTGCTCAACATTCTGCCGCCGGCCATCGCGGAGCGGCTAAAGCAGGGCGAGCAGACGATTGCCGAGCGCTACGCCGACGTGTCCGTGCTGTTCGCCGACCTCGTGGATTTCACGACGCTGGTGCAGAACACGACCGACCCGGTCGAGCTGGTCGGCATGTTGAACGACCTGTTCTCGCGCTTTGACGAGGTGGCCCGGACGATGGGCCTCGAGAAGATCAAGACGATCGGTGACTGCTACCTCGTGGTCGGCGGCCTGCCCCTGCCGCGCGAGGATCACCCGGAGGCCGTCGCGACCATGGCCCTGGCGATGCTCGACACGCTGGCGGCGTTCAACCAGGAGCGCGGTATGAACCTCAGCCTGCGTCTCGGCATGCATGTGGGTCCCGTGGTGGCCGGCGTGATCGGGCACCAGAAATTTGCCTACGACCTCTGGGGCGCGACCGTGAACCTCGCGAGCCGCCTGCAGACCTCGGGCACGCCGAACCGCGTGCTGGTTTCCGGCGAGGCCGGCGACCGCCTCCGCGACAAGTTCCGCATCGTCGAGCGCGGCGCGATCATGTGCAAGGGCATCGGCAAGGTCCGGACCTGCTTCATCGACGGCAAGATCTAGCGCGCCACGCGAAGCGTGGCGGCAGGTAACAGGGCGCAGGGGCTAAGTAGCAGGGTGGGGTGCGAGGTTAGCGATAGGCGGTAAGCTGTAGGCCGAGTCCGCCTACCAGCTACTGTCTACTAGCTACCAACTACCGCTGTCCTCCTACTCGCTACACGCTACTTCCAGCGTGCTCCTTCACCACGGATCACACGGATTTGCGGCCGGGAGATCGGACGAGGCCTCGCGGACCGTCGCGCCGCGCTGCGCGCAGCGCTAGGTCCACTCGGACTTGGACGACGATCAGGTGGTGGGGTAAAGTAACAGGTAGCAGGGTTAGGTGCGAGGTGAGCGAAAGGCGGTAAGCCGTAAGCGGTAGGCCGAGATCGCCTACCAAATACTGTCTACCAGCTACCAACTACCACCGCATTACTACTCGCTACACGCTACCCGCTACTCGCTACTCGCTACGCGGCAGGCGCCCCCTGCCGCCGCAGCGCGCGGTGCACCAGGAGCCAGCCGACGATCGCGCTGGTGGACATCACTGCGACCATGGGACGGACGGTGCCGTTGTGGGCGAGGCTCACGACGGCGCCGGCGGTGGAGCCGACGGCGTATTGCGCGGTGCCCATCAGGGCAGACGCACTGCCTGCCTCGGCCTTGTACGGCGCCATGGTCAGCGCGGTCATGTTCGGGAAAACGAAGCCCATCATCGCGAGCATCACGAACAGCAGCACCGTCAGGGCCGGCGTCCCGCCCCAGCCGGTCCAGCCGTGCACGAGCAACAGGAGTCCGGCGCTGGCCTGGATGTGATAGCCGACCTTCAGGATCTGCGCGGAGCTGTAGAGCGAGAGCAGCCGACGGTTGAGCTGCGAGACGGCGACCATGCCCAGCGCGTTCAGGCCGAAGAGCAGGCCGAAGGTCGACGACGACACGCCGTGCACGCCCATGAAGGCATTGGCCGAGCCGGTGATGTAACTGAAGAGGAGCCCCGAGCCGAACCCGGCCGCGACCGCGAACGCGGCAAAGCGTCCGTCGCGCAGCAGGCGCGCGTAGGTGCCGAACGCCCCGCCCACTCCGCCGCGCGAGCGCCGCTCGGGCGGCAGCGACTCCGGGAGCCACAGCGCCACCGCGGCGGCGCAGGCCACGCCAAAGACGGCGAACGCGATGAAGATGCCGCGCCAGTTGGCGAAGAGCAGGATCTGGCTGCCCAGCACCGGCGCGAGGACCGGCGCCGCGCCCATCACGAGCATCAGCGTGGAAAACACGTGCGCCGACTGCCGCGCGTCGAACCAGTCGCGCACCATGGCCCGCGCGATGACCGATCCCGCCGCGCCGCCGAGCGCCATCAGCAGCCGGCCCACCAGCAGGAGCCCGATCGAGTCCGCGAGGGCGCAGCCGATGGCCGCCACCGCGTACGCGAGACTGCCGAACAGCATGGGACCGCGCCGGCCCCAGCGGTCGGACAGCGGGCCGTACACCGCCTGGCCGACGCCCATGCCGACCAGGAAGAGCGAAACGGTCAGCTCCACGGAGCCCATTCCGGCGTGGAGATCGCGCTCAATGCTCGGGAACGCCGGCAGGTACATGTCGATCGCCACCGGCGCGAACGCAGTCACGGCGCCGAGAATGAAAATCACGCGTCCCGGATGCGTCCGCACCGCCACCGGCGCCTCGCCTTCAGCATGGATGCGTTCGATGGAGGACATTTGAAGAGAGGGAAGTAACAGGAATCAGGGGTCGGGTAACAAGGGGAATGAAGCGGCAGGCGGCGGGCGGCAGGCGAAGCCTGCCGCGTAGCGCGTAGCGAGTAGCGGGTAGCGTGTAGCGAGTAGGGGCACCGTGGCAGCTGGTAGTTGGTAGATGGTAGCTGGAAGGTGAACTCGGCCTACAGCTCACCGCCTACCGCCTACAGCTTTCAGCCTACCGCTTACCGCCTCTGCGCTTCCCCGCACCTCACCCTGCTACTTGGACCCTGTTACCTGTTACTTGGCGCGGCAAACGACGTCTAGCGCCCGAAAAGGATTGGTTCGTTCCGCGGGTGGGCCATGACAGGTGGAGCCCGCCATGAAGCCTTCCCCGGACGACCATTTTTCGTCGATTGCCCAGGCCTATGCCCGCGGGCGGATTTCCTATCCGCCGGAGTTGTTCGCCCATCTCGCGGGCCTTTGTCCCGGTCATGACCTCGCGTGGGATTGCGCGACGGGTAGTGGCCAGGCGGCGGTGGCTTTGGCCGCAACCTTTGCCCGGGTCGAGGCCACTGATCTCAGCGCGGAGTTGCTGCGGCAGGCGCCGGCCCATCCCCGGATTCGCTATCGCGTGGCCCACGCGGAGAACTCGGGTTTGACGGACCGTTCCGTGGACCTCGTGACCGTGGCGCAGGCGCTGCACTGGTTCGAGCATCCCCTGTTCGAGCGTGAAGTGCTGCGGGTCCTGAGGCCACGCGGGATTCTCGCGTGCTGGGGTTACGTCTGGCCGGCGGTGAATCCCGCGGTCGATGCGCTGCTGGAGCAGTTCAAGGCTCAAATCGCGCCGCATTGGCCTCCGCGGGCCGCACTCCTGCAGGCCGGATACGCGGCGCTGCGCTTCTCTTTGCCGGAATTGCCCGCGCCAAAATTCCAAATCGCGGTGCGCTGGACCGCCGCCGACTACCTCGCCCATCTGGCGTCGTGGTCCGCCGTGCGCTACCATCGCGAAAAAACCGGCGCCGACATCGTCGAGGAGTTTCGTCCGGGTTTCGAACGCGTCTGGGGAAGCTCCTCAGCCGAGGTCAGGTGGGATCTGGTGCTGCGGATCTTCCGCAAACTCGATTAGGCCTTAGCGTGCGTGGGGCATGCTGCGCTTCCGGCGAAATCACGCGCTCAGAGGCCAAAATCAGGGCTGACAGCTGAACGCTGATCGCTGACTGCCTCCATGAAAAGCGTTTCGCTCCTTGCGGGCCGAAGTGTTCACGCGACACTTCCCGCATGAAACTCCAGGGCGTGCGGGCACTCGTGACGGGCGGCAGCGGATTTGTGGGCAGCCGCTTTGCGCGCTGGCTGGCGGCGGAGGGCGCGCTCGTGACGGCACTCGTGCGGCGCAAGGGGGATCATCCGGGACTCGAGTCGACGAACATCACGCAGGTCGAGGGAGACTTCACGGACCCGGTCACGGCGCGGCGGGCCTGCGCTGGTCAGGCGCTGGTGGTGCACGCGGCGGCGACGGTGAGCCTAGAGCTGGCGGAGGCGGTGCGGGTGAATGTCACCGGCACGGCCACGCTGGCGGCGGCGGCGCGCGAGGCAGGTTGCGGGAGGTTCATTCACATCTCGACGCTTTCGGTCTATGATTTCCAGAGCGGGGCGAAACGCTTCGACGAGGACGCGCCGCGGCGCGTGCTGGGCGGCACCTACGGGCATTCGCCGGCGGCGTCGCCGTACTACGGCACGACGAAGGCCGAGGGGGAGCGAGCGCTCGAGGCCGAGATCGCGCGCGGGCTGGCGGCGACGACCTTCCGGCTCGCGGCCGTGCTGGGCGTGCATCCGACCTCGGCCTGGATCGCGAAAGTCCCGGCAAAGGTCCGGGAGGGCAAGGTGGCGCTGCGTGGCGACGGCTCGGACGTGATGCCGTGGACCCATATCGACAACGTCATCCACGCCGTCGCCCTGGCGCTGGACCAGCCGCGCTCGATCGGTCGGGCCTACAACGTGGTGGATGGCCACGTGGCGTGGCGGGATTTCGCGGGCGACATGCGGTCGTGGTTCCCCGATGCGCCGCCGCTGCCGAAAATCCCGATCGAGCAGGTGAAGCCGAGCGACTACTTCATCCTCCCCTGCGAAGGCGACCGCCTGCGCGAAGAACTCGGCTACAAGCCGGTGCGAGACTACGCCGAGTCGATGGCGGAAGCGGGAGCGTGGTGGAGAGCGAGGCTCGGGATTGGTAGCTAGTAGCTGGTAGTTGGTAGATGGTAACTGACGCTCGCAGCCGGTAGATGGTAGATGGAAGATGGAAGACCGCTGGGTAGCCGGAGGAAGTATGCTTTTGCGCCTCTTGCGCCGTCTTGCGGCAAACCGAGCTGAGTGCTGATGGCTGATGGCTGACCGCTGAAAGCTGACCGCTGAAGGCTGAGGGCTGAGAGCTGAAAGCTGACAGCCCCAAGCGAAGAAAGAAAAAGCCCCGGCCTTGGGGGCCGGGGCTGCTTGAGTCAGACGAACTCGCGACGGTTTACTTCTTCTTCTCGTCGGCGATCGCGGCCTGGGCGGCGGCGAGGCGCGCGACC
>CAYYGV010000146.1:0-8661 GCA_964471615.1 uncultured Opitutaceae bacterium | reverse complement strand
ATCATGTGGGGGAATACTGAGTAAAACCTTCTGCCTTGCCCCATGTTTTCCCGCGGCTCACTTTTCGCCAGTCAAAAGAACCGAAGGAACCATCCATGTGCGGCATCGTCGGCTACGTCGGCAAACAGAACGCGGTTACCATCATTCTCGAGGGGCTGAAGCGCCTCGAGTACCGCGGCTATGACTCCGCCGGCGTCTGCGTCGACAAGGGCAAGCGGCTCGAGGTGGTGAAGAAGGCGGGCCGGGTCGACCGGCTGGCCAAGGAGGTCGCGCGGCACCGGCTCGCCGGCGCGACCGGCATCGGCCACACCCGCTGGGCCACCCACGGCGGCGTGACGGACGCGAACGCCCACCCCCACGTCAGCAGCGACGGCAAGTTCGCGCTGATCCACAACGGCGTGATCGAGAACTACGCCCAGATGAAGAAATTCCTCCTGGGCAAGGGCTACACGTTCCAGTCCGAGACCGACACCGAGGTGCTCTGCAACCTCATCGCCTACCACTACGCCAAGGAGCCCAAGCGCACGAAGGGCCCGAGCCGGTTCGTCGAGAGCGTGCGCAAGACCCTGCGCCACGTCGAGGGCACCTACGGCATCGCCGTCCTCTGCGTCGATTTTCCCGGTGAGATCGTCGGCGCCCGCAAGGCCTCGCCCCTCATCCTCGGCGTCGGCGACCAGGAGTACATCCTCGCCTCGGACGCCTCCGCGCTGGTCAGCCGCACGCAGAACGTCGTCTACCTGAAGGACGGCGAGATCGCGCACCTCACGCCGAAGAATTTCTCCATCTCCACGCTCGACCAGGCCGACGTCTCCCCGGTCGTCGACACGATCACGTGGTCCGTGTCCGACGCCGAGAAGGGCGCCTACGCGCACTTCATGGAGAAGGAGATCTTCGAGCAGCCGACGGCGCTCGAGAACGCCATGCGCGGCCGCTTTTCGGCAGACGGCAGCACTGCCCTGTTCGGCGGCCTGAACATCACCCCCGGCGAGTTCCGCGAGATTGAGCGCTTCATGTTCTGCGCCTGCGGCACGGCGTGGCATGCGTGCCTCGTGACCGAGCACCTGATCGAGCGCTTCGCCCGCATCCCGGTCGAGGTCGATTACGCGTCGGAGTTCCGGTACCGCAACTCGCCGCTGCACCCGCGGACGCTGTTCTTCGTCATGAGCCAGTCCGGCGAGACGATCGACACGCTCGCCGCGGTGCGCGAGGCGAAGCGCAAGGGCTACCGCGTGATGGCCGTCAACAACGTGGTCGGCTCCAGCATCGCCCGGGAGGCCGACGGCGGCATCTACCAGCACGTCGGCCCCGAGGTCGGCGTCGCCTCGACCAAGGCCTTCACGTCCCAGCTACTGATCGGCGCGATGATCGCACTCTACCTGGCGCGGATGCGGGACATGAGTTTCAGCGACGGCGTCGAGTACGCCAATGCGCTCAAGGCCGCGCCTGATCTCGTGCGTCAGGTGTTGAAGCAGGCCCCGCGCATCCGCGAGATCGCGAAGAAATACGCGCCGTACCAGGACATGCTCTTCCTCGGCCGCCTGTCGCTTTTCCCGCTCGCGCTCGAAGGCGCCCTCAAGCTGAAGGAGATCTCGTACATCCACGCCGAGGGCTACCCGGCCGCCGAGATGAAGCACGGCCCGATCGCGCTGGTCAGTGAGAAATGCCCCTCGGTGTTCTTCGCGCCGAAGGGTGAGATCTTCAGCAAGATCGTTTCCTCGATGCAGGAGATTAAAGCCCGCAAGGGCCCGATCATCGCCATCGCCACCGAGGGCGTCGACCTGCCGAAGGGCCTGGCCGACGACCTGATCTCGATCCCCGAGTGCCACGAAGCCGTCCTGCCCATCGTGGCCGCCATCCCGGTCCAGCTCCTCAGCTACTACATCGCGGTCGAGCGCGGGTGCGACGTCGACAAGCCGCGCAACCTCGCGAAGTCGGTCACGGTGGAATAACCGACGACCAACCGGGACGCCCGGTATGAAAGTGGAAAGACGAGACCGGCCGGCAGGTTTCACCCTGGGTATCCTGGTCCGGATCGCCGTCGTGCTCCTCGCGGGCGCCGCCACGTCGGCCTCGGCCACACTGCGCGATATTCTCGTGGCGCGGCAGATCATGGCAGACGTCGCATCCGCGTGCGTCGTCCGCGTGACGTTCAATCCCGCCCAGGGCGGACGCGAACCGCTCTACGCGCTGGCCTTTTCGCTCGAGGGGGTCTTCTGGATCTACAGCCCCGAAACCGGCACGCAGGTGCTCGGCCCTGCCAGCCGGCTGTGGCCGGATCCGGCGACGCTCTCGACCCGGCTCCGGGAGCTGGATTCCACGGTGACCGCGGTCACGGTCCACCCCAACCCGGTGGCCGAGACGTTCCGCCAAGACCAGCTGTATCTCCGCAACGCCTGCGTCATTGGCTCCCTGCACACCCTGCTGTGGGTGCTTCACGACCACGGAGGCGTGGACGAGGCGGGCCTCGTCCTGATGTCGTACGACACGCCCGACGCGGCCACGTCGCCGACCATGCGGGTGAACCACAGCCTGCTCGCGTACCGCAAGGGCGGGCAATGGTGGTGCATCGATCCCTTGAAACCGCGCGATCCGTTTCGCCTCAAGGACGTCAAGATCGGCGCCCCGCTCGATCCGGCGCTGGTGGCGCTCACGCTGCGCCAGCGGTATCCGGTCAAGAGCGTCAGCCTGTTGAAGCTGTCCGAGGCCACGCTCGAGCGCATATCGGCCAACGTCCAGTGGCAGCTGCCGGGTTTCAGCGACTGACGGGCGCCTCCCGCAAGGCTGACCCGCATTCGCCTTGCCGCGCCGCTCGCGGCCTCGCATAAGCCACTTCCGCCGATGAACATCCACCCGACCCGTGACGCCTTCGTCCGCCTTGCCCAGCAGGGCAATGTCATCCCGGTCTGCACGGACCTGATGGCGGACTTCGAGACCCCGGTGTCGGCCTATGCCAAGCTCAAGGAGGCCGGTCCGTCCTACCTGCTCGAGTCGGTCGAAGGCGGCGAGCGGTTGTCGCGCTACAGCTTCATTGGCTGCCGTCCCCGCAAGGTGTTCGTCTGCGGGCCGGACACGACGGAGATCCGCCAGCCCGGCCAGCCGACCCAGCGCGTGCCGACGCCGGCCGATCCCCTGACGCTGATCGAGGCCGAGATGAAGGGCTACCGTCCGGTGGCGATTCCCGGCCTGCCGCGTTTCACCGGCGGCGCGGTGGGTTTTGTCGGCTACGAGTACGTGACCCGGATTGAAAAGACGGTCCCGGCCGCGCCGGCCGACGACCTGAAGGTTCCCCTGCTCTACTTCATGCTGTCGGACTCGCTGCTGATATTCGACCGCGCGAAGCAGACCCTGCGCCTGTGCGTCAATGCGCACGTCCGCCAGCCCGGCGACGCCGGCGCGGCGTACGATGCGGCGGTCAAGGAACTCACCGAGCTCTTCGCCATCCTCCGCCAGCCCCGGGAAATCGCGCCTGCGCCGCTGGTGGAGCCCGGCCAGATCGTCGTGCCGCCCGGCAACTTCACCCGGCCGAACTTCGAGAAGGCCGTCGAGGACGGCAAGGAGTACATCCGCGCCGGCGACATCATCCAGTTCGTGCCCTCGCAGCGGTTCACCCGCGAGTTCCGCCGGTCGGCGCTCGACCTCTACCGCGCGCTGCGGTCGGTGAATCCGTCGCCCTACATGTTCATCCTTGAGGCCCGGGATTTCTCGATCGTGGGTGCCTCGCCAGAGGTCCACGTCCGGCTCACCGACGGCCGCGTGGAAATCCGTCCGATCGCCGGCACCCGCAAGCGCGGCGCCACGACCGAGGAGGATGTCGCCCTTGAGAAGGAACTCCTGGCGGACGAAAAGGAGCGCGCCGAGCACCTGATGCTGGTCGATCTTGCCCGCAACGACATTGGCCGGGTCTGCCGCTATGGCTCGATCCACGTGCCCGAGTTCATGGTCGTCGAGCGCTACTCGCACGTCATGCACATCGTCTCCCAGGTGGAGGGGACCATCGCACCGGACCGAAATGCGTACGACCTGATGCGCGCGACTTTTCCTGCCGGCACCGTGAGCGGCGCCCCGAAGA
Source organism: uncultured Opitutaceae bacterium (assembly GCA_964471615.1). GTDB lineage: Bacteria > Verrucomicrobiota > Verrucomicrobiia > Opitutales > Opitutaceae > Opi-474. The sequence continues at coordinate 4,592 of CAYYGV010000146.1, read as the reverse complement.
TCCGGGCCATGCAAATCATCGCCCAGTACGAGCCGACGCAGCGCGGCTTCTACGCCGGCGCACTCGGCTATTTCGGCTACGACGGAAACATGGACACCTGCATCACCCTGCGGACGGCACTCCTCAAGGACGGCCGAATCCACATCCAGGCCGGCGCCGGCGTCGTGGCCGATTCGGTTCCAGCCAGCGAGTACCAGGAGACGATCAGCAAGGCCTCCGCGCTCTTCAAAGCAGTCGCGATGGCCGAGCAGTTCTAGCTGGCTGTTTATTCAGATGTGCGCCAGCTTGGCGCTCGGATAGGTCGGGCTGTGACAAAAACACTGCCCTTTTTGACGTTTTTGGCATCTTTGCCCCGTACGTATACGTCTCACTCTTGGAACGGCGCTAGCTAAGACACGGGAACAAACCCGTTTCTCAAGCCTCTCTACTTTACCAAGGAAGTAATCATGCCTGCCAAGATCAAGTCCCTGAGTGTTTCCGATTCCGAGGACATGACCGCTGGGCTCCGGACCGAAAGTCCGGATACCCCTCCTTCGTTTCTCGAGCGTTCCGAACCCGCCGTCGCCGAGGCCCCGATCGCCCATGGCGAGCGCAGCAACCTTCAACTCTACCTGCAGGAGATCGGGAAGACCCCGCTCCTGACCGTCGCCGAGGAAATCCTCCTGGCGAAGCGGATCCGTCGGGGCGACAAGGCCGCCCGCGACAAGATGATCTCCGCCAACCTCCGGCTCGTCGTGAAAATCGCGATGGACTACAAGGACTTTGGCCTGCCCCTCCTCGACCTGATCAGCGAGGGCAACATCGGGTTGGTGAAGGCGGTTGAGCGCTTCGACCCGCGCAAGGGCGGCAAGCTCTCGACGTACGCCGCATGGTGGATCAAGCAGTCCATCAAGCGCGCCCTCGCGAACCAGTCCAAGACGATCCGGCTCCCGGTCCATCTCGTCGACAAGATCTCCAAGATGCGGCGCACGGCGATGAAGCTCACCGAGGAACTGGGTCGCGAGCCCACCGACGAGGAGTTGGCGATCGAGCTCCAGATCCCGACCAGCAAGGTCGCCCACCTCAAGTCGGTCAGCGTCCGGCCGGCGTCGCTCGACGCCCCGGTCGGCGAGGATTCCGACTCGGCCACCTTCGGCGAGATCGTCGGCGACGAAAGCGCTGTCGATCCTTACGAGGGCCTGCGCGAGAAGAACCAGACCACCGATCTCAAGGCGATGGTTGACTCGCTCGATGAGCGCGAGGCCGAGATCATCCGCCTGCGCTTCGGCCTCGACGGCAAGGACGAGCTCACGCTCGAGGAGGTCGGCAAGCGGTTCAACGTGACCCGGGAGCGCATCCGGCAGCTCGAGTACCTGGCGCTTTCAAAGATGCGCCGGGCCATGGCCAAGCACGAGGCTGTCCGCACCGTCGAGGAGATCGAGGAAGACGAGCGGGTCCGCCAGCGGAACGCCGTCATCCGCGAGTTCGTCGAGGCCAAGACCCGCCGGACGACGCGCGCCGAGCGAAACTGACGCCCGGAGCAGCTTTTGATCAAGGGCCGGCCATCCGCCGGCCCTTTTCGTTTCCGGCAATCGGGGAGCTCAACGGAGCCCCACCCTAGCCCTGACGCACCGCACGCGCCTCGCGGTACTCGTCATCAGACCCGTTCAGCACTGCATCAAGCACCACGGTGTGGCAGCGCGCTGCCGCCAGCCACCTCTCTGCCTGCTTCCGCTCTTCGCCTGACGCCGCGGCCAGCGGCGCATGGAGGTCATAGCACTCGCCCGCGATGTCGTAGCGGGGACCCGCGACCAGCCAAAGCTCCGCGTCACCGGTCGGCGGCGTGGCATCCGCCCCGCGGTGCTGCTCAGCCAGCCACGGGGCCAGCATGGGCGCGATCTTCAGGTTCGGTCGACCGACCCGCGCGACCAGTTCGGCGAGCTGGCGCGGCGGATAAGGCGACTTCCCGAGGTCGGATCGCAGGTGCACCGCCACGCCCTGCGTCTCGGCATAGTCGGCAAGCCGCCGCAGGGTCCGTTCGAACGACACCAAAGTCTCCTCCGCCGTGTAATTGTTCTCCGGCGCGCGGTGCGGCGACAGCAGCAGGTCCCGGCCGCCGAGGAGGGCCAGCTTTGTCACGATCGACTCGACGATCGCCACGCTGGCGGCGTGTTCCGCCGGGTCGTTTTCCACCAGGCGCAGACCCGGGTAGAGATTGAGGCCGGAGCTGAGATCCGCCACCACTCGCAATCCCTGCCGGCCAATCCAGGCGGCTTCGGCGCGCAGTACGCCGGCTTCCCTCTCGTGCAGGTAGCGCCAATCCACCACGACGCCGTCAAAATGCTCGAAGAAGGTCGGACGCGACAGGACGGCCTCCCGGACCGAGGTGAGGCGGCGCAGGGTGAGCAGCCGGCCCGTCGGGCGCGGGCCCGGGGGAGCGTGCGTGATTTCGACCACGGCCTCATCTGTCACCCGAACCCGGAAGACCCGGATGTCGCCTCCGGCAATCGTATTCGCGGAGTTCCGGCCGAGGTGGGAGCCGTCGGTGCCTTCAGGGAGGAAGCCCTCCGCGGAGCGTTCGACCGACTCGATCGGCAACTCCTCGACGGCGGTAATCCGGCCCCGACAAGCCTCAAGGTTGAACGGCAGTTCGTGCCAGCAGTTGTTCGCGATGCCCACGGTGTATTCGCCGGGCCCCACGCGTCCGCACACCAGGCTGAGCCCCGCACCGGCGGCGAAGAGCATCTGGGATCGGAACAACGCGGACAAGGTCTCGCGGACCGACGGCTCCAGTTCGTATGGCTTCGGCAGCGGACGGTCGATTTCGCTGCGTAGCGTCCCGTCCAGCTGCACTCGTCGCACGCCAAAGGGACTGGCCAGCAGCGTGAGTCGGCCCCGGCCATAGGCGATGGTCTCGTCCCGCAGGGCGTCGCCCACTCCGCCAAGTCCTCCCGGCAGTTTCGCCAGATTCCCGCGGGTGATCACGAGGTGCCCGCCGCCCGCCACGTAGGCATCGAGCTTGTCGCGGAGTTCGGCGCCGCCGGTGAGTTCGCCCGCCACCACGACCACCGGATAGCGCTCGAGCAGCCAACCGGCCGCATCGCTCAGCAGGCAATCCGCCAGGTCGCCAAACGGCGTGGCCACGTTGAAGCCCGACTCGTCGTGGAAATAGGACGCGTCCTGATAGCCCGGGTAGATCAGGTCGAGCACCGCATCCGTCAGATAATCCCCCTCACCGTACGGCAGGTTGCCCCACACCCGATAGACGCGCTCGGAGTAGAGGTGCCGCGGGAACGACCATCCGCAGTGAAAGTCGAGCAGCAGCGCCACAGGCGTGTGCATCACGCCGGGCCTTCCGTGCCGGTCGACCCAGCGGACCGCCGCCTGCTGGACTGCGCCAATCGGCGTGAGGCCGTTCTCCTCGAGCCAGCCGGTCTCGAAGCCGGCGATCATGCTGTTGTACAGGAGGTGGGTGTAGAGCAGTCGCTTCAGCAGGCTCAGGCTGGTCCCCTTGGTCGGGCCGAACGGGTAGCCGTCGGTCTCGCCGGGGGTCACGTAGCGCTTGAATCCCCAGCGGTTGAAGACCGAGGCGTTGCCGAACCACGGCACCCCATACTGTTTCGCCGCGCCACGGATAAAGGCGTAGTAGACTTGGCTGTTCGGCAGCGCCTGCGCCGTCTCGGCCCCGATCAGGGTGAAGGTGCCCTCCTTGAGGAGGTAGTGGCCGAAGTTGAGCGACACGAGCGCCGCATGGCGATGACCGAGGTCGTCGCCCATCCGCTCGAAATGACGCTGGAAATGGAGGTACTGCTCCGGCCGCGACAGTGACGTCGGGGTCGCCTGCCCGGCATAGCCGTTGAGATAGCGCCCGTCCTGTTCCCCGAAATCCGTGCCCAGCCACCGTGGCCCGAGCTTGGACTCCAGCAGGGTCAGGGCAGCCAGCGGCGCCTTAAATTGGGTCCAATAGCCGCCCGAACCCGAACCGGGGACGTAGCCCCAGATGTCGAACAGGAAAAGATCCTCGCGGGCAATCGCGTCCGCCAGTTCGTCCAGATTGGCGGCGAACAGCACCTGGTACGACGGCCAGATCACGCGGCCGAGCCGGTGCTCGCGCGTATGGCGGGCCAGTTCCTCGGCCACTCCCACCAGGCGGCCCTCGCGGACCTCAAAGCTCCGAAGGCAGGTGAACTGCGGCCGATGACCAAAGGTGGACCAATCCGGCGGCCGCACGGCGCGGCGACGGTAGTCGGGATGCTCCGCTGGTTCCAGCAGATGGGCATAGACCCGCAGGGGCTCGGGCCCGGACGGGGACATGCCGGCCGGGGTCACTTGCTGCGCGTGACGATCAGGCAGAGATTCTGCGTCGCCTGCCGACTCAGCTTGAAGCGAATGTCGCGGGCCCGGTCGCCCGGGAACACGACGCCCTTGGCATGGTACGAGTCATGGTCGTCGCCGACCGCGAAAATGATGTCGAGCACCTGCGTGGTCGGAAGCCGATTGTACACGCGCGCCTGGACGAGGATGGATTCCTCGCCTTCCTCGGTGGCGACGAGGTTCGGCATCGAGACGCCGCCGGTCAGCACGAGCCGGTAGCCCATCTTGTTCTCGGGAAA
>CAYYGV010000145.1:0-8868 GCA_964471615.1 uncultured Opitutaceae bacterium | reverse complement strand
GCTGGGTCTCGCCCGTGACGAAGTTGATGCCCGTGTTGACCTTCGGGAAGATCATGGCCTGCCCGCCGTCGTGGCCCACGCGGCCCCGGGGATCGCTCTGGATTTCGCCCGCCGCCTCGGTCGAGAAATTGACCGTGCGCTTGCGGTACGCGGTCATCTGGCTCGACGCGATATTCTGGGCAACGGAATCCTGCCAACGCTCAAGCGCCGAAAGCGATGAAGCACTTTGGTAGAGTCCGATATTCATGGACCTCCCCTAAAGCCAACCGCGTGCCGAACTCACCTGTACCGCTGTAACTATCCTATAACCAGCGGATTAAACTTTTCTCTAGCCGGGCCTAAAAACCTGCCGGCCGACCCCGGCCATAACCCGGCAGGATTTGCCGGGATTCCGCCGCGCCTCAGGCGCCGACGGGATAGATGCAGTCGATCTCGATCTTCTCGCCACAGCTGCAGGTCACGATGAGGCGGGCGACCTTGTCGCCTTCCTTGATGACCTCGACCGACGGCGCCGGGGCCAGATCGGCCGATGAACCGGTCTTGGCGTGCGGGACGAGCCCGACGTGCTTGTGGGCCTGGGGCGGAGCCGCGACCTGGCGGAGCGAGGGTACGTTCAGGGACTTCTTGCCGTGCAGGAAAGGCTTCATGGCTTGGAAACGGGGGCGGTATGGGGGTCGGAGATGACCGCGACGGAGCCGGCGGCGGGTGCCGGCACGGCGGGAGCGGCCGGGGCCGGCTCCTTCTTGTCCTCGTGGGCCTTGGACCCGAGTGCGAGGCTGAGGGTGACGCGCTGGTTCGACTCGGCGGTGGGCTTTTCGTTGGGCAGCGGCTTGGTGCTGGCGTAGCCCGTGACCCGCTCGATGAGGTCAGACTCGACCGCGTAGTAGACGAGGAGGCGGCGCGAGGCGTTGGCGCGCGCGGCGGACAGTTCCCAGCCACGGTCATCGTCGCCGACCAGCTTCACCGGGGCGCGCGTGTGCCCGTCGATCGTGACGCGGAAGTGATGGCGGTCGATCATCCAGGCGAGATTCTGCATGATGAACCGGCCCCACTCGGTGAACTCGGTGGAGTCCTCCTTGAACAGGGGCCGGCGGGCGCGATCGAACAAAGTGATGCGCAGGCCGTCGGAAGTGACCTGGATGTCGATCGGCTTGTCGGCGAGGTTCTCGTCGAGGTGCAGGAGGCGGTAGAAATCGGCGGCGACGGTGTTGAGGAACGTCATCTCGATGTGCTTGTTCCGGTCCGTCTCCTTCTCGTTGCCCTGCTCGCGTCCCTCGCTGTGCGTGGTCTGCTTGCTGTTGAACGGCAGCACGCCCGAGGTCGCGTTCACGGGCGAATGAAAGGGATTCTGAAAGTACTCCGACGTCGCGATCAGGATCTTCTGATCCTGGGCCGAGATCCACAGCACCATGAACAGGGCCATCATCGCGGTCACGAAGTCCGCGTAGGCTACTTTCCAGGCTCCACCAGACATGGCGCGGGGGGCCTACTTGGCGGGCCCGAGGTTCTTCACCGCGGCCTCGAGCTCGGCGCTGCCCGGCTGCACGGAGCTGTCGAGCGAGCGGCGGGCGATCTCGACCGCGGTCAGCGGGGCGAGGCCCTTGGCGAACCCACCGACGGCCTGCATGATGCACTTGAAGCAGAGCTCGTCGGAGGCGTTGTTGAATTGGACGCGGTTGGCCAGCGGGTTGACGAACCCGTAGGCGACGAAAATGCCGAGCAGGGTGCCGGTGAGCGCGGCGGCGACCTTCTCGCCAACCTTCTCGGGACCCTCGGAGATCGCGGCCATGGTGTTGATGATGCCGAGCACGGCCGCGACGATGCCGATGCCCGGGAGCGAGTCGCCCACGAGGTGGAGGATGTGCACGGGGTGCTCGGCCTCCTTGGTCTTGGCGGCGAGTTCGGCGTGCATCAGCTCCTCGAGCTGGTCGGGCTTGATCTTGCCGTCGATGACGGGCTTGAGGCCGTTGCAGATGAACTCGATCCGCTCGTGGTGCTTCAGGATGTCCGGGTACTTCTGGAAGATGCTGCTCTTCTGGGGATCCATGACGTGCTCCTCGAGCGCGATCAGGCCGTTGCGGCGGCCGACCATGAAGATCTCGTAGAGCAGCTTGAGGAGGTCGGTGTACTCCTCGCGCGTCGCGGCCTTGCCGCTGATCGCGCCCTTCAGCTTGTGGATGATCTCCTTCAGCACGTGGCCCGGGCTCGCGATGATGAGCACGCCGAGCGCGACGCCGAGGATCACGACAAACTCGGAGACATGCAGCAGCACCAGCGGGTTGCCGCCGGCGAGGATGAACCCGCCGAGGGTGGACGCCAGGACGACGAAAGCTCCGACCAGAATCAGCATGAGAAAAACGCTCCGGGCCCGGGTGGGCGCCTCAGCGCTCGCGGACGCGCTGCAGGTACGCCCGCAGGCCAAGGATGGTCTGGGCGTGGATTTGGCAGATCCGCGACTCCGTCAGCCCGAAGACCGCGGCGATCTCGGCCAGCCGGAGATTCTCATAATAGTACATGGCAATGATCTTTCTCGGTATATCGGGCAGTTCCGCGATCCGTTGAGTGAGAAGTTGGACGAACTCCTCCTTTTCGAGGTTGTCCCGGCCGGTGACGTCGTTCTCGTCGGCCAGCAGCTCATGCAGGGAGCCGCCCTTCCCCTCCTCCGCATCGGACTCCTGGTCGATGTTGATGAAGGTCACGGGCTTGGCCTCCTCCACCCACTTGGCGTACTCCTTGGCATTGAGGCCGAGGGAGTCGCGCACCTCGTCGTCGGAGGCGGCGCGGCCGAGCTTCTGCTCGACGTCGTTGATGGCGGTCTTGAGCTTGCGGGCGCGGGCGCGGGCGCGGCGCGGGCACCAGTCCATCCGACGGAGCTCGTCGAGGATGGCGCCGCGGATGCGCATGGCCGCGTAGCTGGCGAAGGTGTGACCCTGTTCGGGATCGAACTTCCGCACGGCCGCGATCAGGCCGGTGATCCCCACGCTGTAGAGGTCGTCGGCGTCGACGTGCGCGGGCACGTTGAGCTTGATCCGATCGACCACATTGCGGACGAGGGGCAGATAGCGCTCGATCAAATCCTTTTCATCGACAGCGCTGGGGGACACTCCCTGATACGCGCGCCAGGCAGCGGCGGGCGTAGCTTCCATGCCAGGGACGGAGGCAGTGGCGGTATTCATGACAGCATGGACCTATTCAGTTACTTGGTTTTGGCCGTCGCGGTGGCGGCGGCGTGGCGTTGCAAAATCGTCTCCCGGATGCCGCGCACGAGCACGGTCCAGAACCAGCGGAACAGCAGGCCGCCCACGAGGGCGCCGACCGCGGCGTCGAAGAGCACGCGGTCCGGGGCGCGGTCGGCCAGGAGGCCGGTCGCGGCGGCGAGGAGGAAGCCGGCGAGGCCGCCGGCAAGGAACACGAATTTCATGGGGATTCCGGATTGGGAAGGGTGCGGCGCGCGATCGCGGCGGGGGCGTCCTCCTCGCAGTCGCCCGTCAGCGACGGGCCCGTGGCGAGGAACAGGGGCTCGACCTGCTCGTCGAACAGGTAGTCCCACAGCTTGCCCCAGTGCGGGACTTCATCGAGGTGCGTGAAAACGAGGTGCGTCGCGCCGAGGTCGCGGCCCGCCGCGTACGCGTCGCGCAGCGCCGGGCGGTCGTACGCCGCGTTCAGCACCAGCACGCGCTCGGTGATCTGCTCGCGGTCGAGGAACTCGCCGATCGGGCGGTTGTCCGCCGGGCGGCGCGGGGACAGCCCCGGCAGGTCGAAGTACACGAACCCGCCCGGCACCGCCGGCTGCGTCTCGCACGGGAAATGGGCCAGCGGCACGCCGAGCGCCTCGCTGAACACCGGCAGCGGCCCGAGCGCATTCGGGCGGTCAAACTCGACGGTCACCACGTGGCCGAACCGGGCGCGGCGAAACACTTCCACGGCGAGCCACTTGCAGAGGGCCGTCGTGCGCCCCACCCCCGGCGCGCCCAGGAAGGCGGCGCGGCTGATGGGCGCCCGCGGCGTCCGGCTGCCGGCGGACTCGCGCAGCAGGCGCGACGTCTCGGCCAGCGCGCGGTGCAGCGGCAGCGTGCTCAGCTCGGACCAGCCGGCGCCGCGCTCGAGGCGCGAGAGCGTGACCTCGGTCAGGCCGGACCGGCGGAGGAGATGTGACAGACCCGCGGCCGGCGCAGCCGGCGGGGGCGTCGGGACGGACTCGGCGGCGGCCGGCGGCAGCGCGGGCTCGGCCGACGTGGCGTCCAGCATGGGTGTCGCGCCGGGCGCGGGATCAACCTGGGCGACGACCTCGAGCTGCGAGCCGCCGAGCAGTTTCTTCAGGCCGCGGGCCTCGACGGAACGCACCGACAGGACGCGGGCGGCGGGGCCGAGCCGCTCGCGGATGAGCGTGACGGCCTCCGCGGCGGAATTCACCGTGAACTTGTAGGCGCCGGGCGCGAGATTGGGATTCGGGGCGGACATGGCGGGTTACGCGGCAGCGGGCATGGCCGGGGACTCGGTGCGACCCAGATGGGCTGGCAGCGTGACGATGCCGGCGTTCTCGACCTCGGTGGCGGGCGGGAGCTCCTGGTAGGCCAGCACCACGAGGCGCGGGAAGGAGGACTCGAAGAAGCGCTTGAGCGGGAGGCGGATCTCGCTGGAGACCACCACCACGGACGGCTGGCCGGCGGACGTGAGCGCGCCGGTGCGGCGGGTGAGTTCGTCGAGCAGGTGGCGGGTCGACTGCGGGTCGAGCGCAAGGCCGACCTCGGTCGGCGAGCGATGGATGCGGCCGGAGAGCCACTGCTCCAGGCGCGGGTCGAGCGTGACGGCGCGGATGACACCCGCCCGGCACTCGTGCTCCGGCACGAAGTAGAGGCCGAGGCGGCGGCGCACGAGCTCGCTCAGGTCGTCGGGGTTCTTGGACAGCGACGCGAAGTCCGCGATGCCCTCGAGGATGAGCGGCTGGTTGAGGATCGCGACGTTCTCGCGCAGGAGATTCTGCAGGACGCGCTGGATGATGCCGAGGTTGACCAGGTCGGGCAGGAGCTCGGCGACGAGCGCGGGCTGCGTCTGCTTGAGGTGGTCGACCATCTGCTGGACTTCCTGGCGGCCGAGCAGGTGGTGCGCGGACAGCTTGAGGGTCTCGGAAAGGTGGGTGATGAGCACCGACGCGGGATCGACGACCGTGTAGCCGTTGACCTCGGCGGTCTTGCGCTCGCCCTCGTCGATCCAGGTCGCCTCGAGATTGAACACGGGCTCGCGGGTCGGGACGCCCTTCAGGCGGATCTTGCTGCCGGCGACGTTCATCGCGAGGAAGCGGCCGGGCAGCAGCTGGCCGCGCGCGACGGGCTTGCCGCGGAGCAGGAAGCGGTAGTCGTTCGGCTCGAGCTCGAGGTTGTCGCGCACCGAGACCGGCGGCACGACGATGCCCTTCTCGCGGGCGAGCGCCTTGCGGACGCCGGTCACGCGGGCAAGCAGTTCCCCACCCTTCTTGACGTCGGCCAGCGGCAGGAGGCCGTAGCCGATCTCGATCGCGAAGACGTCGATCTCGATGAGCTTGCGGACATCCTCGGCCACTCCGGGGGTCGGGGAGCCGGCGGCGGCGGGCGCGTCGGCCTTGCCGTTCGCCCCCTTGGCCGCGGGCTTGGCGGCCGGGGCCGCCGGATCGAGGCCGAGCGGATGACCAGACTTGAGCTCCTCCTCCTTGAGCACGCGCGCCAGGTAGGCGGCGATGCCGGCGAGGAGCATGAAAGGAAGCAGCGGCATCCCGGGCATCAGGCCGAAGACCGCGAGCATCCCGGCGGCGATGTTCATCGCGCGCGGGTAGCGGAAGAGCTGGCCGGCCAGCTGGGTGCCGAGATTGGTGTTCTCCGAGGCGCGCGTGACCAGCACGCCGGCGCCCACCGAGAGGATCAGCGCGGGGATCTGCGAGACCAGGCCGTCACCGATGGAGAGGAGCGTGAACTTCTGCAGCGACTCGCCCAGCGACATGCCCATCTGGAACACGCCGATGGCGAAGCCGCCGATGATGTTGACCAGCGTGATGATGATGCCGGCGATCGCGTCGCCGCGCACAAACTTGGAGGCGCCGTCCATCGCGCCGTAGAAATCGGCCTCCTTCTGCACCTTGAGGCGGCGCGCGGTGGCGGTGACCTCGTCGATGATGCCGGCGTTGAGCTCGGCATCGATGGCCATCTGCTTGCCGGGCAGCGCGTCGAGGGTGAACCGCGCGCTCACCTCAGCGATGCGGCCCGCGCCCTTCGTGATGACCACGAAGTTGATCACCACCAGGATCAGGAACACCACCGCGCCGACGATGTAGTTGCCCTGGATGACGAAGTGGCCGAACGCGTCGATCACCTGGCCCGCGTAGCCCTTGACCAGCACCAGGCGGGTCGAGCTGATGTTCAGCGCGAGGCGGAAGAGCGTCAGCGCCAGCAGCAGCGTCGGGAAGCTCGAGAACTCCGGCGGGTCCTTGACGTAGATGATGGCCAGCAGGACCAGCAGCGAGAGGCCGATGTTGAGCGCAAGGAAGGTGTCGAGCAGGACCGTCGGAATCGGGACGATCAGCAGGAGGACGGTGAGGAACAGGCCGCCGGTGAAGATCAGGTCGGCACGCCGGAGCAGCGTCGCAATCGGGCTGGAGGGAGCGGCGCTCATGGCTTAGGCGGACGCCTCCATCCGCCGCGCCTTCAGCCGGTGGAAATAGTAGCGGTGCGTGCGGTAGACGACCGCGAGGATCTCGGCGACCGCCTGGTAGAGATTGGCCGGGATGGTCTCGCCGACCTGGCCGAGCGCGAACAGGAGGCGCGCCACGGGCTTGTTCTCGACGGTCGGCACGCCGTGCTCGGCGGCGATCGCCTTGATGCGCTGCGCGAAGCGGTTCTCGCCCTTCGCCAGCACGACCGGGGCCTGGTCCTTGCCGCGCTCGTACTTGAGCGCGACGGCAAAGTGGGTCGGGTTCGTCACCACCACGTCGGCGGTCGCGACCGCCGCCAGCATCTGCTTCTGCATCAGGCGGCGCGCCATGCGGCGCATCGCCGCCTTCGTGTGGGCGTCACCCTCGGCATTGCGGCGCTCCTCCTTGACCTCCTCGCGGGTCATCCGCAGGTCGCGCCCCGTCTTGAACTTCTCGTAGCCGTAGCTCACCGCCGCGACGACGCCGAGCGCCAGCAGCAGGCGGCCGAGGAAGACCATCGTCGCGCGCTGGAGGAACTCGCCGAGGTAGGCGGACTCGACCGGCGCGTTGAACAGCGGATCGGCCATCAGGCCGCGCGCGCCGACGTAGAGCGCCGAGCCGATCGCGACCAGCTTCAGCAGGTCGATCAGCGCCCGCACCAGCACCGCCTTCGAGAAGACGCGCTGGAAGCCGGTCACCGGGTTGAGATTCTCAAACTTGAACGTGGCCGCCTCGGGCGTGAGCTGGAAACCGCTCTGCAAGCCGCCGGCCAGCAGCGCCGCGCCGATGCAACCGAGCAGGAGCGGCAGCATCGCCTTGGCCGCCGTCAGCACCAGGGTCATCATTTCGCCCGGCACCGTGTCGCTCGTCACCCGCGTCGTGGCAAAGCGCGTGAACATCGCGACCGCATAGCCGCCGATGTCGCGGGCCGCCGCCGGCGCGGTGAACGCGATCGCGCCGAGCACCGCCGCCAACGTGAGCACGACCGACAGCTCCGGCGACTTCGCGAACTGTCCGCGTTCCATCGCTTCGCGCAGCCGCTTCTCGGTCGGCTGTTCTGTTTTTTGATCTTGGTCGCTTTCGGCCATGTGCGGCCGGAAAATAGCAATGCAGATGCCAACGCATCGGGAGTCGTTTTTAACCGCTTACCACCAAGTACTTAAATCTTTTGTTGTCGGACCCTGCCTTGATTTAAGGTCCCGAGATTTTTCCGCCTAATTATCCCGGCAGAAATTGCCCGGTGGGCTCGCGGGAGCGTCCGGTCGGCCGACCGGTTCAGCGCAGCGGCAGCAGCTGCAGCATCTGGCCGGGCGCCGCGGCGAATTCCGCGTACAGGTACCGCGCCAGCAGCGCCCCGGCCGCGCCCAGCAGGCTCAAGCCCGCCAGCGCCCGCACCGAGAAGCTCAGCACAAACACGTTCATCTTCGGCACCGCCCGGCCCAGCGCCGAGAAGGCCAGCGTCACGAGGAAATTCAGCGCAATGAAGGGCGCGGCCATGCGCAGGCCGAGCTCGATCACGTGGCCCGTCGCCCGGATGAGCACCTCCGCCGCCGCCGGGTTCAGCGCCGCCTTGCCCGGCAGCGTGAGCTGGAAGCTGCGGGCGAACGCCCCCAGCAGCAGGTGGTGTCCGCCCAGGAGGAAAAACAGCACGATCGCGAAGGACGACAGCAGCGCGGCGAGCGGCTCGGTCGACGGCTCTGGCACGCCCATGCCCGGCGTCGCGCTCAGGCCCACCTCGGACGACATGATCCGTCCGGCCATTTCCACGGCGGAAAACGCCATGCGGCCGACGAAGCCGAGCGCCAGGCCCAGCAGCACTTCCCCACCCGCCTGGAGCGCCAGCTCCGGCAGCGTGTCCGGCAGCCTCGCCTCCGGCACCACCCCGACCACAAGGGTCGCGAGGCAGGCACCGAGACCGATGCGCACCGTGACCGGCAGCGGACGGCCCGCCAGCACCGGCAGCTGGAGCAGCACGCCCAGCCCGCGCAGGAAGACCATCATCCAGGTGACCAGGAGGGCGATCGGCATGGCGCGGGGCGGACGGGCGGCGGCGCGGCCGCGTCAGTGTCCGAGCGTGCCCATCCGCGAGAGCATGCTCACGGTGAACTCCGCCAGCGTGCGCAGCAGCCAGGGCATCAGCAGCAGGGAGACGCCCGCGAGCGCGACGAGCTTCGGGATGAAGGTCAGGGTCTGCTCCTGCATGCTCG
>CAYYGV010000144.1:0-8877 GCA_964471615.1 uncultured Opitutaceae bacterium | reverse complement strand
GCGTGCGCGCGGCGCTGACGGCGAACTTCCCGGACCTGCCGCTGTACGAGCTCACCGGCATGACGCTCGACCGCCAGAAGCCGGTGCAGGCCTTCCAGGGCGCGCCCGGCGCGGCCGCGATGCTGGTGTCGCTCAAGGCCGCCGGCACGGGCATCACGCTGCACGCCGCGGACTACGTCTTCCTGCTCGACCCGTGGTGGAACCCGGCGGTGGAGGCGCAGGCGGTCGACCGCGTGCACCGCATCGGCCAGAAGAGCACCGTGTTCGTGTACCGCATGGTCACGGCCGGCACGATCGAGGAGCGCATCCAGGCGCTGAAGGCGTCGAAGAAGGACCTGTTCGACAAGCTCGTCGGTGGCCTCGGCGGCGACTTCGACCTCAGCCAGCACTTCACGTCGCTGCGCGGCCTTGTGCAGCTCACATCTCAGGTGGTCGCCGAAATCCCGCCCGAGCCCGTCGAGCCGGCTCCCGCCGCGCCCGCGACCCCGCCGCCCGAGCCGCTGTCGATCGAACTGCTCACGCAGATTCCTTCAGCCGAGCCGACCGAGCCCGATCCGACTGCACCCGCCGAGTAACGGGCGAAGGCGTGCAGCGACGCCGCAGGATCGCGGTTGCGCAAGGTGCCACGAAGCGCACGAAGGGCACGAAGACCGATCCGGACAGCAGGGTGGGTGTGCCCAGCTTCAGTGTGTTCCGTGTATTCCGTGGGCGGAATAAGCGCGCAGCGAAGTTATCGACTGGGATCCGACTTTCTTGCCCACGGAACACACGAAAGACACGAAAACGGATCCTGCTTCGTGAGCTTCGTGCCCTTCGTGGTGAACCAATGCCCTAAGTGACGTCGGGTTGACGCGGCCACCATCCGGTGACCTCTCGCGCCGTCGAACACGAAACATGACGGAAAATTCATGGACGCCGGCCAAACGCGGCTTGTTTCGAGGTGACGCCGGGGTAAGGTGGCGGCGGTGGACCTTCCGTCGCAACTTCTCGCCAAGCCCGACGCCCTGATCCTCGACTTGGCGGCGAACTCCCGTGAGGCGGCGCTGTCCGGCCTGCATGCCGCGCTGTCCCGCTGTCCCGCCGTGAAGGATGCGCCCCGGCTGCTGCACGGCCTGCTCGAACGGGCGATGCTCGCCCCAATCTGCATCGCGCCGGACGTGGCGCTGCCGCATGCGCGCACCGATGCGGTCGAGCGCATCGTGCTGGGCGTGGCGCGTCTCGCGGCGCCGGGCGTGGGCTTCGATGCGGAGCACCCAAATGTCCGGCTCGTCTTCATGGTCGGCACGCCCAAGCCGCAGGTGGACGAGTACCTGCTCGCGGTCGCGGCGATCACCCGCGTGCTGAAGGCCGAGGGGATCCGTCCGGGGCTCCTCGCGGCGAAGACGGAGGCGGATTTCCGGGAACTGCTGGCCCGCGGCGTGAAACGATGAAGGTGGCGACGGATCCCGCGACGGAACTCCTGCGGCGCCTGCAACGGCTGCTGCGCTGGCGCCTTTGGATTCAGGAGAAGATGCAGCTGTCCGAGTGGCAGGTGACGCTGCTCTGGGCGGCCCTGGCGGGTTTCCTCGGCTGCCTGGTCTCGCTGATTTTCTCGGCGCTGGCCGAGGGCGTGCACGAGATGCTGACGGGCACGAGCGCGGGTGTGGTGGAGTCGATGCGCCAGCTCCCGTGGTGGGGCTGCCTGCTGGTGCCGGCGATGGGCGGCGCTGCGGCGGGCCTGGTGCTCCATTACGGTCAGCGGCTGACCCGCGCGCAGAGCTCGACCGACTACATGGAGGCGATCGCGATCGGCAACGGCCGGATCCCGGTGCGCGCGAGCCTGGTGAAGAGCGTCGCGGCGCTGTTCTCGATCGGTTCGGGCGGTTCAATCGGACGCGAGGGCCCGATGGTGCAACTCGCGGCGGTGGTGGCCTCGCTGGTGGGACGGTGGCGGTTGTTCACGGGACCCCAGCTGCGCCTGATCGTGGCCTGCGGCGCTTCGGCCGGCATTGCCTCGGCTTACAACGCGCCGATCGCCGGGTCGTTCTTCGTGGCGGAGATCATCCTGGGCACGATCGCCATGGAGAGCCTCGGGCCGCTGGCGGTTTCGGCGGTCGTGGCGGCCTTGACGATCCGCGTGCTCACCTCGGCGCAGGTGATGTACCACGTGCCGGCATTCCAGCTAAACTCGGCGTGGGAGATGGGACCGTATGTGGTCCTCGGGCTCGTGACGGGCTCGCTGGCGCCGGCGTTCCTCCGCTCGCTGAAGCAGGCGGAGGAGTTCTTCCTTTCGCTCAAGCTCCCGATCGGCTGGCGCCTGGCGCTGGGCGGGGCGCTGGTGGGCGCGATGGCGATCAACGTTCCCCAGGTCTGCGGCAACGGCTACAGCGTGGTGGTCCAGATCCTCAATGGCCCGGTGGCCTGGCGCGTGCTGCTGGGCGTGTTCGCGTGCAAGTGGCTCGCCACGATGGCGTCGTTCGGCTCGGGGGCGCCGGGCGGCGTGTTCACGCCGTCGCTCTTCATGGGCGCGAGCGCCGGCTACCTGTTTGGCGCGGCGGTGCACGCGGTGTGGCCGACGGGCGCGGCGGACCCGGGGGCGTTCGCCCTCGTGGGCATGGGCGCGTTCCTCGCGGCGGCGAGCCGCGCGCCGGTGATGGCGATCATCATGCTGTTCGAGATGACCCTCAGCTACGACATCATCCTGCCGCTGATGCTGTGCAGCGTGATCGCGTACTACACCGCGAAGGGCATCCAGGGCAGCTCCTCGCTCTACAGCGACGCGTTGAAGCGCAAGGAAGGCGAGTCGGCGGCGCCGATGGTTCCGGTCGGGCGCGTGCGCGAGCTGATGCGGACCAATCCGCCGGTGCTGTCGCCCTCGGCCCGGTTCGAGGAGATCGCGCAGCTGTTCCTCGGAGTGCGGGTCAACAACCTGTACGTGTGTGACCCCGCGGGCGGGCGGTTCATGGGCGCGGTCTCGCTGCACGACATTAAGCCCTACCTGGCCGACGGCAATCTGGCGGGGCTGGTGCTGGCGCGGGACATCCTGCGCGAGGATTTTCCCCGGATCGGACCGTCGCAGTCGATGAGTGACGCGCTGGGCCTGTTCCTGGCGCATCCGGTCGAGCGACTCCCGGTGGTGGACCCCGAGACGGGCGGCCTGCTCGGCAGCCTGGCGAAGACGGACCTGCTGCTGGCGCTCGTGGAAAAGCGCCGCCGGCCCACAGGCGAAGTCGCCTAGGGCGAGTGGCGCCCGAGGCGGCGCGGGTGGGGGAGAAAGTGACCGCCGAGGCGGCCAAAGGGGCCGTTTTGCCCCTTTGTCACGCCGCCGCCACACGATCGTAACATTCGGCGGGCATCGTGGGTGCGTTCCCAAACCAAACCTAGAACGCATCCATCATGTTCTCATCGAAACTGAAATGGCTGGCCGCTGCGGCCGGCGCATTGCTCGCCGCCGGCACCGCCTTGGCGCAGGACAGCGGCCCACTCATCGATTTGCTCGTCAAGAAGGGCATCGTCACCGACCAGGAGGCCGAAGAGCTGCGCGCGGACCTCGTCAAGGACTTCGTCAACAACTCCTCCGCCGGCAAGCTGAACCTCAATTCCTCTCTCACGGAGTTCAAGCTC
Source organism: uncultured Opitutaceae bacterium (assembly GCA_964471615.1). Classification (GTDB taxonomy): domain Bacteria; phylum Verrucomicrobiota; class Verrucomicrobiia; order Opitutales; family Opitutaceae; genus Opi-474. The sequence goes on along the minus strand of CAYYGV010000144.1, from coordinate 5,274 downwards.
TCCGGCGACATCCGTATTCGCCACCAGAACGAGACCCAGGCGCCGGCGGTGGCCTCGGGCTCGCCGGTTGTCACGAACGAGCGCACGCGCGAGCGCTTCCGCTTCCGGTTCAACGGTGACGCCATCCTCCAGAAAGGCTGGACCGCCGGCTTTGCGCTCGAGACTGGCGCCGCCGCTGACTCGGCTAACCAGACGTTCCAGGGCAGCAATGACGACTACAGCATCTTCCTCGCCCGGGCCTACGTTGGCTGGCAGCCGAACCTCAACTGGGCCTTCGTGCTCGGGAAGCAGAAGAATATCCTCTACACGACCGACCTGCGGTGGGACGCGGACATCAATCCGCAGGGTCTGACCGAGGTCTACAAGTCGTACCTGGGCGCGAAGGACACCTTCGAGGTCCGGGCGCTGCAGGACATCATGGATGACCGCGACGAACGCGTCGCCGGACCCAACGGCCGCGATGCCTGGTTGTTCGAGCAGCAGGCCGTCTATACCCACTGGTTCGGACCGGAGAAGCTCAACAGCTCGATCTTCGCGCTGGGTTTCTCGAAATACGATGCCTCGGTTCTGGCCAACGGCACGACGAATGAGAATCCCTTCCTCGGCTCGACGCGCTTCCTCTCGCTCATGACGTTTGCAGGCGAGGTCAACTGGGTGAACGTCAATGGCGCCGGCACGGCCTTCAAGCTCTACTGGGATTCCGCCTACAACTTCGAGGCGGCGAGCCGGGTGCGCAAGGTCTACGGCCTGAACCTCGCGACCTGGAGCGACGACCCGTTGGCCTGGCTCGTGGGCGTTGGGTACAGCTATGGCACCGGCAAGGTCCAGGGCGACTACAGCGTCAAGCTCGACTACCGGCAAATCGGCCTCGGCTCGTCGGACGTCAACACGAACGATTCGGACTTCGCCTTCGGCAAGCTCAGCCAGCAGGGCTTCAAGCTCGCCGGCAGCTACAACCTCACGGACTTCGCCAACTTCAACGTCACCTACTTCTACACCACGGCGATGCAGGACAACCTGACCTACACGCTGGCCAACATCGACCACTCGCAGCTGCTCCAGCTCGACCTCGTCGTGAAATTCTAGACCGCCTCCAACAAGGATCCTCGCCATGAAACTATCTCCTGTTCTCCTCGCGTTTGCCGCTCTTGCGGCGGCGCTCCCGGCCTCCGCCCAAAAGCTCGTCATCAAGGGCTCCGACACGCTCGGCGCCAAGCTGGTCCCGACGCTCGCGGAGGAATACAAGGCCCGGAATCCCGGGGTCTCATTTGAGATTGCCACCGAAGGTTCCACCACCGGCATCGCCGCCATCATCGACGGCACCGCCCAGATCGGCATGGCGTCGCGCCGCGCGAAGCCCACCGAGATCTCCGCCGCCCAGGCCAAGGGGGTCAGCATGAAGCCCACCATCGTGGCCTTCGATGGCATCGCGGTCGTCCTCAACGCCGGCAATCCCGTCAGCAGCCTGACCAAGCGCCAGGTCGAGCAGATCTTCGCGGGCGACATCACCGACTGGTCGGCGGTGGGCGGCAATCCCGGCGCCATCTCGCTGTACACCCGCAACACCTCCTCCGGCACCTACTCGGACTTCAAGGCGCTCGCGATGAAGAACCGCGACTACGCCTCGTCTTCCCAGAAGATGGCCGGCAACGAGCAGATCGTGGCCGAGGTCGCGAAGAACCCGAACGGCATCGGCTACGTCGGGCTGGCCTACATGACCGAGCCCGGCATCAAGGTTGCCTCAATCGATGGGGCCAAGCCGAGCAAGGAAAGCGTGCTGAGCAAGAAGTACCCGTACGCCCGGCCGACCTTCTACTACACCAACGGCGAGCCCACCGGCGAGGCGCGGAAGTTCATCGACTTCACGCTGAGTGACGAGGGCAAGCGCATCGTGGAAAAGATCGGCTTCGTTGCCCCGGTCACCAATTGAGCGACGATTCCGCGCCCCCCTTCCAGCCCGCCGGCCAATCCCCGGCGGGCTTTGGTGTCTCTTCCGCGCCCTCCGCCTGACGTACCATCCGCGATGGAGCCCTCGACCCAACCGTCCCGTCACTTCCTGGTCAACCAGAGCCGAATCCGCGTGTTCGGCCTCAGCCTCGACGACTGCATCCGCGTCTTCTTCGGCGGCAACGCGGTGGTGTCGATCGTGGTGCTCACCCTGATCACGATCTTTCTCTTCCGCGAAGGCGCCGGGTTTTTCGGCCAGAACCGGCAGAACCTCCTGGTCTATCGTCAGGCCGGCTTGGAATACGTCGACTTCATGCGCGCGCAGGTCGACGACCACACGGCGCTGACGCGCTATCTCTCGGATCTCCGGCTGCGGCAGCTGCAGCACCTGACCCGGGACGAGGGCCTGAGCTTGGCGGCGGCGAACGCCCGGCTGGCGGGCTTCGATGATTTTGCCGGCAAGTTCGGTGACTCGGTCGAGCCGCTCCGGTCGCTCGTCTCGGACCTCACCGACCAAGCCACCGAGATCAAGACCCGGTTCACCGTGGCCGAAGACAAGCGCGAGGAGCGGCGCCAGCTCGAGGCCGCCGGACGCCAAGCCGAAGCGGCCAAGGTGGTGATCGAGGAAGTTGATTTCACCGCCGCGCTCCAGCCCATCACCGGCACGCTGCCGGCCTACAAGGAGCTCAACGCCGCGTTCGCCCGGGAGGTCGAGCAGGTCTTGGCCGGCGCGCCGGCGCTGGCGAGCCCGGAGCTGCAGGCGCGGATGGAGCGCTTCAAGGTCCTGACGCGGGAGTACCTCGCCGGATTTCCCGGCATCGTGACGCAGCTGGAGACCTGGGATTACCGGAAGCCGGTGCCCGCGTCGCAGGCGCTGACGTCGTTCGTGTTTGGTCGGCAGTGGCTGACGGCGAGTTTCTGGCAGGACTGGTACGGGGTGATCCCGTTGTTCGTCGGCTCGCTCCTGGTCTCGCTCGTGGCGCTCGCGCTGGCCGTGCCGCTCGGCGTGGGGGCGGCGATTTACGTGAACCAGATGGCGAGCGCGACCGAGCAGCGTTTCATCAAGCCGTGCATCGAGTTCATCGCGGCCATTCCGTCGGTCGTGCTGGGCTTCTTCGGCATCGCGGTCCTTGGACAGGCTCTGCGGGCGCTTTCGCAGGTGTCGTGGCTCTCGTGGATCCCCGGCTTCCCGTACAGCGAGCGGCTCAACATCCTGACGGCCGGGTGCCTGCTGGCCCTGATCGCGATCCCGACGATTTTTACGCTGGCCGAGGATGCGCTGAACAACGTGCCGCGGGCGTTCAAGGAGGCCTCGTTCGCCCTCGGCGCGACGCGGCTGCAGACGGTCATCAAGATCATCGTGCCCGCCTCGCTGTCCGGCATCATCTCGGCGGTGCTGCTCGGCCTGGGCCGGGTGATCGGCGAGACGATGGTCGTGCTGCTCTGCGCGGGCAACCGAATCGCGATCCCGGACTTCACCGCCGGCCTGGCGGTCGTCGCCCAGCCGGTGCACACCATGACGGGTATCATTGCACAGGAGATGGGCGAGGTGGTGCAGGGGAGTATCCACTACCGCGCATTGTTCGTGGTCGGGCTGGCGCTTTTCTTCCTCTCGCTCGCCATCAACTACCTGGCGCAGGGCATCGTGCGCCGGTACCGCATCGCCGTCGGCTGACCCATGGCCACCACCCGTCATCCTTTCCAGACCGTCCCGACGGTTGCCCGCCGGAGCGAGCGCTTCGTGCTCGGCCTGTTCGGCGGCGCGACCTACCTCGTGCTGCTGTGCGGCGCGCTGGTGTTCGGCACCATCGTCTTCAAGGGCGCGCCGACGGTCTTCCAGACGAAAGCGCCGTTCGTGAACGTGTCGTTTCTGACCGACGCGCCGGAGTCGCTCCACGTGCTCGACTGGCAGGGAAAAAAGCTCGAGCTGGGGGACCGGGAATATCGGACCTTCCTCGCGACCCATCCGGAGGCCGCGCGGGTCCACTCCGAGAGCTACGTCTATTCGGCCGGTGGGATTTTCCCGTGCATCGTCGGGACCGTGCTGCTGGTGCTCGGCTCGATGACCATCGCCCTGACGCTGGGAGTCTCGGCGGCGGTCTACCTGAACGAGTATGCGCGGGACGGCGTGTTCATCCGCTTTGTGCGGCTCGCGATCCTCAACCTGGCGGGCGTGCCGTCGATCGTGTTCGGACTTTTCGGCTTTGGCATGTTCGTGATCTACTTCGGCTGGAACGTCTCGCTGCTGGCCGGCTGGTTCACGCTGGCGTTCATGGTGCTACCGGTCGTGATCACGGCCTCGGAGGAGTCGCTGAAGGCGGTGCCGAAGGGCTTTCGCGAGGGCTCGCTGGCCCTCGGGGCGACCCGGTGGCAGACGATCCGGAAGAACGTCCTGCCGTATGCGATGCCCGGCATCCTGACCTCCTCGATCCTCGGCATCGCGCGCGTGGCGGGCGAGACGGCGCCGATCATGTTCACGGCGGCGTACGTCGTCCGCGACAAGCTGCCGTGGGAGGTTGAACGGGCGGCGGACTTCCTTTTCCAGGGCGTGATGGCGCTCCCGTATCACATCTACGTCGTCAGCTCGAAAATCCCGCAAAACGGCTACACCGAGCGCGTGCAGTACGGCTCGGCCTTCATCTTCCTGCTCATCGTGGCCCTCATTGCCACGGCTTCCATCCTGCTCCGGAACCGGCTGCGGAACCGCTACAAATGGTAACCACCACCACGACTCTCATGGACCCCCGACCCGACGTCCCCGTGCCCTCGATTCGACCCCTGGTCGCGCCGGAAACGACCTCCGCGACCACCGCCGAGGCATCGAAGCCGGCGGCGGAAGCGCTGATCGACATCAACCATGTCGACTTTTTCTACGGCGCGGCGCAGGCGCTGCACGACGTGACCCTGGACATCGATGCGCGAAAGGTCACGGCCTTCATCGGTCCCTCCGGCTGCGGCAAGTCGACGCTCCTGCGGTGCCTGAACCGCATGAACGACCTGATCGACGGCACGCGGGTGGCCCGCGGCAAGATCCTGATCCACGGCGTGGACATCCACCGCCCCGACGTCGACGTCATCGAGCTCCGCAAGCGCGTCGGCATGGTCTTCCAGAAATCCAATCCTTTTCCCAAGTCGATTTACGAGAACATCACCTACGGCCTGCGGCTGCAGGGTGTGACAAGCAAGTCGCGGCTCGACGAGATTGTGGAGAAGTCGCTCCGGGGTGCTGCGCTCTGGGACGAGGTGAAGGACCGGCTGCACGCGAGCGGGCTGGGCCTCTCCGGCGGCCAGCAGCAGCGCCTGTGCATCGCCCGGGCGATCGCGGTG
>CAYYGV010000143.1:0-9020 GCA_964471615.1 uncultured Opitutaceae bacterium | reverse complement strand
GCACCAAGCTCGAGGTCCCGCCCCGCCAGCCCTACGCCGGCGAGCTCGTGTTCACCGCGTTCAGCGGCTCGCACCAGGACGCGATCAAGAAGTCGTGGCCGCACCAGAAGCCCGGCAAGCCATGGGACGTCCTCTACATCCCGATCGATCCCGCCGACATCGGCCGCAGCTACAAGGCCATCATCCGCATCAACAGCCAGTCCGGCAAGGGCGGCGTCGCGTACGTCCTCGAGCACGAGTTCGGCTTCTCGCTCCCCAAGGCGATGCACCGCGAGATCGGCAAGATCATCAACGACGTCGCCGACGCCAAGGGCACCGAGCTCACGCCGGAGGACATCCACATCGCCTTCCAGCGCGAGTATCTCGAGCGCACCGGCCCGATCGCGCTCCAGCACTTCAAGACCACCGAGCGCGACAGCCAGGTGAAGTGCGAGGCCACCATCGAGTTCTCCGGCCAGGTCCACAAGCTCACCGCCAGCGGCAACGGCCCGATCGACGCGTTCGTCCGCGCCCTCGGCTCCACCCCGCTCCCAAAGTTCGAGGTCCTCGCCTACTCCGAGCACTCCCTCGGCAAGGGCGCCGAGGCCCGCGCCGTCTCGTACATCCAGATCAAGACCGACCGCCGGCTCACCCTCTACGGCGCCGGCATCGACACCAACATCGAGCTCGCCTCCATCAAGGCCATCGTCAGCGCCCTCAACCGCGTGCTGGCCCGCTAGGCGAATTTACGATTTACGGTTTACGATTTCCGATTGTCGGACTGCGGTTGCCGAACCCGCGATCGTCACCGCTTGCGTCCGCCCAATCGTGAATCGTAACTCGTAAATCGTCACTCCACCATGTCTGCCAAGTCCCCGCTCACCGGTGAGACCCTCGAGTCGCTCACGGCCCGCCTGGCCGAGCGCGGCGAGCCGGCGTTCCGGGCCAAGCAGATCCTAGAGTGGCTCTACAAGAAGCGCGTCACGTCCTGGGACGGGATGACCAACCTGTCGAAGCCGCTGCGCGCCTGGCTCGACGAGACCTTCGATTTCCTGCCCGCCACGCTCGTGGTCAACCAGCAGTCGGAGGACGTGACCGACAAGCTGCTGCTCGAGCTGCGCGACGGCTCGCTGATCGAGACCGTGATCATCCGGGCGCCGCAGGAGGGCGTCGGGGTCGACCATTCGCGCAAGACGATCTGCATCTCCACCCAGGTCGGCTGCGCCATGGGCTGCGTGTTCTGCGCCAGCGGCCTCGCCGGGCTCAAGCGGAACCTCACCGCCGGCGAGATCGTCGCGCAGCTGCTCCACGTCTGCCGCCGCGAGGACGCACGCACGCCGCGCGCCCGTCAGGAGCTCGCCTCGTTCGACAACATCGTGGTCATGGGAATGGGCGAGCCGCTCGCCAACTACGACGCCCTGCTGCGCGCCCTCACCATCCTCAATGCCGACTGGGGCCTCGGCTTCGGCGCCCGCCGCATCACCATCTCCACCAGCGGCCTCGTCCCGAAGATCCTCCAGCTGGCCGAGGAGCAACTTGGATTCCGCCTCGCCATCTCGCTCCACGGCGCCACCGACGAGGTCCGCGAAAAGATCATGCCGGTCAACCGCGCCTATCCCCTCGCCAAGCTCCTCCCGGCGGTGAAGGCGTTCTCCGAGAAGCACGGGCGCATGGTCACCCTCGAGTTCATCCTGATCGAGGACGTCAACGACTCGCTCGACCAGGCCCGGCTCCTGCGCGACATCGCCCTCGATCTCCACGCCCACGTGAACCTCATCCCGTACAACTCGGTCGAGGGCCTCCCGTGGAAGCGTCCCAGTCTCACCCGCCAGGACCGCTTTGCCGAGATCCTCCGCGCCGCCCGCGTCTCCGTCACGCTCCGCCGCGAAAAGGGTCACGACATCGACGCCGCCTGCGGCCAGCTCCGGCTCAAGACCGAGAAGGCCCGGGTGCTGGCGGAGAAGTGACGGACCGGCCGGGTTGTGCCCTGATTGAACGCCGGACGCCGGATGTCGAACGCCGGACGCCGAAGGAGGGGGCGACCGAGGGGCCCGGATCTGGTCGCCACATCTTCGTTGCCATGGGAGGGGTCGTGGCAGGAAGTTCCACGGCCGTGGCGGCGACTGACATTCTAGCGACCATGGCGCGAGCGGTTCTGCTGTTCGCGGGCCTGCTGCTGCCGGGCGCCGCGTGGCTGCGCGTCCTGCGGATCCGCGGCGGGCTCTCCGGGTCCTTCATCGGATCGGCCGCGACGCTGTACCTGACGGTCGTCCTTTACGATCTCCTGCACGTCCCGATCTCGCTCACGTCGATGTCGGTCGGCCTGGCCGGGGTCACCGCCGGCGCCGGGTTCGTTGCCATCCTCCGTGCGCGGAAGTCGCCCAGCCTCCCGCCGCCGGAGCCCGCCGGCCGGCCCCTGCCCTTCCTCACCGACCTGGGCTTCTGGACTCCGCTGCTCGCGGTCTTCTGGCTGTTCTTCGCGTGGCGGCTCGGAACGCAGCCGCTGAACGGCGGCGACGTGGATTTCCGCTGGAGCTGGCTAGCCGAGCAGATGCTCCACCACGGCTCGCTCTCGTTCTACCCGCCGCGCAGCGCCGCCGACTTCACCAGCTACTTCTGGGTCGAGAGTATCCCGCCCGGAGTCGCAAGCCTTCACGGCTGGGCCTACGCCTGCGCAGGCCGCGTGGACGAGGTCTGGGCCTCCGCGGGCGGGCTGATGCAGATGCTCGCCCTGCACGATCTCGCCTGGCGACTCGGCGCGCTGTGGGGCAACCGCGAGACCGCCCGCCGCGCCGTCGTGCTCGTCGCGGCGCTGCCGCTCCTGAACTGGTCGGTGCTGCTCGGTCAGGAGACGGGTCTCACCGCCGTGGCCGTCGCCGGCATCACGTTCGCGGCCTTTCGCTGGCGCGCGTCACCCGAACGCGGCTGGCTCGGTCTCGCCGTCCTCGCCGGAGTCCTCGGCGCGAGCACCCGGGAGTACGGCCTGATCTTCCCCATCTTTGCCGCCGTGCTCCTGCGACTCTTCCGCGCTCCGGCGCGGACCGCGCTCGCGGTGGGCGGCATCGCACTGGCGCTCGGCCTGATCTGGCCGGTGCGGACCTGGATTCTGACCGGCAATCCGTTCTATAGCCTGCGCGTCGCCCGCTTCTTTGCGCTAAATGGTTTCTTCGTCGACTGGTCGGAAACGATTTCGCTCGGCTCGCATCGCCTGCTCTTCACCGCCGCCGCGTGGCAGGAGGTCGGCCGGTATCTGCTGCTGGGCGCCCCGCTGGCCACGCTCGGCTGGCTGGCGCTGCTGTTCAGCCTGCGGCGCCGCGCCCCGGAAGCGCTGGGCTGCCTGCTGGGCATCGGCCTGACCTTCGTCCTGTGGTACGCGTCCGTGCCCTACACCGGCGGCGGCCTGTTCTACTCGATGCGCGTGCTCAGTCCCGCGCTCCTGCTCGGCGCGGTGTTCGGCGCCTCCGCCCTGGACGCAGCCAAACTCCGGGCCTCGGCCCAGCGGCTGGCCGATATCGCGATCGTCGTGGCCGCGGGATACACCCTGCCCATCACGCTCACGCTGCCGCACCATCCCTACAAGCTCAGCCCCGACGAATGGCCCGAGGCCGGCCTCCGGTTCGTCGACGACCAGCGCCAGGCCGATGCCGAGGTGGCGCGTCACCTCGACAAGCTGCCCGGGCACGGCCGCATCCTGAGCGAATGCGTCAGCCTGCCCCGGGCGCTCGCGCCCGACGGCGTCACGGTCGTGCCGCTGTGGAGTCCCGAAGTGTCCTGGCTGTTTGACCATGGCCTGGCACCCGACGAGGTGGCCCGCCGCTGGGCGCGCTCGGGGCTGCGCTACGTCGTGATGACCCGCTCGCCCGCGCAGCTGACCTTCCTCGCCCGCCGCGCCGTCTGGCTCGAACCCTGGTTCCACATCCGCCGCGAGTGGCAGTCGGATCGCTACCTGGTGCTGGAGGTGACCGTCACGCCCGACGCCAAGCCGTGAGCGTTTGACGCCGGTGATGAATGCTTCTCTGTCCAAGCGATCCGGCATGGACCGTCGCGGCTTTGTGCGATCCTGCGCGCTGGCCGGCGCCGGCTGGCTGCTCGCGGCCCCGCGTGGGGCTGCCGGAAACAACCGCGAGGGTCTGCCCGAGGAGATTCTCTACCGGACGATGACCGGCCGGCTGGGTCTGGTGACCGTCGATGGCCAGGCGCGCTCCCTGCCCGAGCTGGATCCGGCTGTCGCCACCTGGGGCGCCGGACCCATCCTCGACGGCGGGCGGCGCGTCTGGCTGAACGGCGTCGGCCAGGGCCGCCCGTGGGAAACCACGGCCGAATCCCGGTTCTATCTGCTCGATCGGGTCCGTGGGCGCGTCGATGAGCTGGTCTGGCCGCGCCGGCCGGCGCCCTTCGTGAACATCTCGCACGGCCTGCCCGGCGAACGGGTCCTCGGCGGGGCGCGGGTTGACGGAGAGATGCGACTGTTCACCGCCAACCGCGACGGCTCGGACCTGCGCGAACTCACCGGACCGGGGGACGGCTTCGCGTACGGTGAATCGCTCTGTCCCGGCGGCGCGAGGGTGGCCTACCACGCGGTGGGCATCACGGCGGGGAATTCGACCCCTTACAGCATCTATACCGTGGGAATCAACGGACGGGACCGGCGGGTGATCGCCCGTGATCCCGCCGCCTACTGCTTCGGTCCCGTCTGGTCGGCGGACGGCGCGTGGATCGCCTATCAGAAGTGCGCGTACCAGACGGACCCCGGGCATGATCGGGCGGACGTCTGGGTCTGTCGTGCGGACGGCACCGAGGCGCGGCGCCTCGACGCGGATGGGCCGCACTGGTTTTCCACGGCGTTCGGGCGGCCGCCGCATCCCGGCAGCGGCAGCGACGGCAGCCACTGGTCGCCGCGGGCCAAGGTGCTCACGTATTGCCGCCTGCAGCGGGGCTCCGTGCCGTCGTGGCAGTGGGAAACCGGCCAGGAGGACCGCGATCATTTCAACCGCAGTTATCGGCCTGACGCCGCCCGCGGCGGCGCCAACCTCCTTCTCCTCGATCCCTTCGGCGGCGCCCGCGTCGAGCTCACGCCACCGGTCGAGCGTCGCTGGGACTTCCGCGCCGCGTGGTCGCCCGACGGACACGCTCTCGCGTTCATTCGCGCCGACGTGGGTGAGCCGAGCCAGCTGTGGCACGTGCAAGCCGACGGGACGAATACCCGCCGCCTCCCCACCGGGCCCGATAGCATTGGCGTCGATCATCCGCGCTTCCTGCCCGGTCTGCCGGCGGACGTGAAGCTCCCCGGCTGACCCGACGGCGTTGGTCGCTTTGCCGTTGTCACCGTCCGCCTTCCGCGGCTCATTTCCCCGGACCCCACCTGCCCATGGCCAAGAGCACCCTGAAACGGATGCCGGCGAAGAAGCGCCCGCGGAAAGCCAAGGCGAACAGCCGCGGCGCGGTCGCCGCCGATTCCGTCCTGTCCGAGATCACGGGCGACGCGCTGGCCGCGCGGGACGCGATCGTGCAGGCTGGCGGCGTGGTGGTCGGACCGTACCACGATCCCCTGGGCAGCCGTCCCCTGCTGCTCGCGGTGCTTCCCATCGACCGCGTCGAGCCGACGCCCTTCCAGCGCGATGTCTCGGACATGCACCACAAGAAGCTGGCCGACGTCATCGACCGCACGGGAATCTTCCTCGATCCGATCATCGCGATCACCGCGCCCGGCGGCGGATTCTGGACGCCGAACGGCGGGCACCGGCTCGCCGCAATGCGCCGCCTCGGCGCCAAGGCCATCACGGCGCTGGTCGTGCCGCAGCGGGAAGTCGCGTGGCAAATCCTCGCGCTCAACACGGAGAAGGCGCACAACCTAAAGGACAAGTCGCTCGAGGTCATCCGCATCTTCCGCAACCTGCTCGAGACCGATCCGGCCAAGCCCGAGGACTCGTTCGGCTATTACTTCGAGGAGGCCTCGTACATCAAGATGGGCCTCTGCTACGAGCGGAACGCGCGGTTCAGCGGCGCCCTCTACCACTCGTTCACGCGGCGCCTCACTGGTTTCGCCTCGGCTGCCCTGCGCGAGACGCTGAAGGAGCACGAGCGCCACGCGGGCCTGCTCCTCGAGCTCGACCAGAAGGTCGGCGAGGTCGTGCAGAAGCTGAAGGCCAAGGGCTTCGTCAGTCCCTATCTCAAGACCTTCGTCGTCGCGCGCTCGAATCCCCTGCGATTCATGAAGGAGCCGCCCGCCTTCGAGGACCTGCTCCAGACGATTCGCGGCAAGGTCGAGCGCTTCAACGTCGACCGGATTCGCCAGGAAGACATCGTCGCATCCGGCGGCGGCGTGGCCGACGACGAGTAGGCGCGGCGCTCAGCCGCCCGCGAACACGGGCCGGAAGCCGGCCTCCGCCAGGATCTTCGCGACCTGCTCCCGCTTGTCGCCCTGCAGCTCGATCTGGCCGTCCTTTACCGTCCCGCCGCAGCCGCACGCCGCGCGCATCTTCTTCGCGAGCTGCTCTTTTTCCGGCAGGCCGATGCCGACGAAACCCTTGACCACCGTCACCGTCTTCCCGCCGCGATTGCCGGTCTCCCGCACGATGTCGACGCGTCCCCGCGACTTGGCGGTGCGGGTGTCAGGTGGCGACCCGGCCGAAGCCGGCGCGGCTCCCGGAGCCGGGGCACAGGGCAGTCCGGCGCCACTCAGCGCGGCAAACGGATTTTGCCCGAGCGCATTGCCCCCGTCGGTGGAAACCTTGTCGCCGGCCGCCATGGTCAGCTCCTCGCCTTTCGTCCGCCGCAGGCACCGGCGGGAATGTCGGTCTCCCCGCCGAGGAACATCAGCGCCTTGGCGTAGCTCCGGTTCTGGAGGAAGTGCTCAAGCTGCGGGTGCAGCGCCTCGTCGCGGCGCCCCTGGGCAAACAGCGTGTCGAGCCGCTCCATCTCCGTGGCAATCGTGCCGCCGTCGCCGCGCTTGATCGCGTCGAGCAGGGACACCAGCGAGGCCTTGATCTGGGTTTCCATCGTGACTGCAGCGGAGTTAGTCACCTGGACCGCGAATGCAACCCCGGCGATGGACCAAAAAGGACGAGTGGCACAGGAGGAAACGGAGGAGCGACCAAGCCGCAGGATCATCCTCACTGGCAGTCACCCAGCCTTGGCTATCGCGAACGAGCGGAGGTCAGCGGTCTTTCCCTCCCTTTGCTCCTGTGCAGCCAACGTCCCGCGGTCCGCTCGGGCCGGTGCTTGACTGTCCCGCCGCCGCCGTCAGCTTCGTCCGCGTGAAAACCGTCGTCCTTCGTCGCCTTGTTGCCCTCTGGCGTGCCCGCCGCGCGCCCGGCGCGACTGCGTGAGACTTCGGCCTGATCCCATCGAGCCTTCTCCGCAACCGCGCCCTTCCCGGCGCGGTTTTTTGTTTCTCCGCCATGTCCACCGCCACCCTTTCCCGCCGCGTACATCTTCGTGGATTGCAGCTCATGCTTCTGTCCGCCGCCTGCTTCACGGCGAACGCCCTGATCATCCGGGCGCTCGGCGCCGTGCAGTCCGTCGACGTCTGGCTGCTGACCTGCGTGCGGTTTGTGGTGGGACTCGGACTGATCCTCGCGAGCTTCCGCATCGGTCCCGAGGCTTTCCAACCCCGTCATCTCCTCCGGCACCGGCGGCTGATCGTCCGCGGCCTGCTCGGCGGCGCGGGCGTGTACTGCTACTACCTGACCGTGGTCCATCTGGGTGCCGGCCGCGCGACCTTCATCAACAACACCTACGTGGCCCTCGGCGCCGTGTTCGCCGTCGTCATGCTTCATGAACCGCTGCGGGCCGCGCTCGCCGTCGGCGGCGTCCTCGCCCTCGGCGGCCTGGCCCTGCTCACGAATGTGTTCGGCACCGGCGCCGGCATCAGCGGGTACGACGGCCTCGCCATCCTCTCGGCGGTCGCCTCCGCCTACATCGTCGTGACCATCCGTCAGCTGCACGCCGAGGGCGAGCACACGTCGACCATCTTCGCCGCGCAGTGCGTGTACGGCCTGCTGATCTGCGGCGGTCCCGCTGCTGCGCACTGGGCGCCCGTGAGCGCGCCCGCCTGGGCCCTGATGGTGGTCGGGGCGCTCTGCGCGGGCATCGGGCAGATCTGCATGACCCGCGCCTTCCGCGACCTCCCGGTCGGCGAGGGCTCCTTGCTGCAGATGCTGGTGCCGCTCGGCATCGCGGTCGGCGGCGTGGTGTTCTTCCACGAGCATTTTCTGCCCCACGAGATCATCGGCGCGGTCCTGATCCTGGTCGGCAGCGGGCTGCCGGCGCTCCAACGCCCGGGCGCTGGCGCCAAGGACGCGTAACTGCCGGACGGGATCGACCGGCCGACCAAGCGCGCGGCGCTTCCAGCCAACGACGATTCCCTATTTCCGGGCCGCGGCCTGGCGCTCCTGCCACTCGAAGCGGCGCGGGTTGGCGCGGGGGCGCTCAAAGCGGGTGCCGACGATGATGTACGCGCGGCGGTAGTCGTCCGACTGGTTGCTCGGCGTATAGTGCAGCGTCCGCTCGAGGTGGAAGGTCGCGCCGCCGGCGGGCAGTTCGCAGGCGACAGCCGAGCCAAAATCGAACGTGCCCGGAACGACCTCGAGGCCCGGGACCTTCGGGTCGTTGCCAATCGGCTGGTGCGGGATGACCTCCAACCGATGCGAGCCGGGCACGAAATACATGCAACCGTTCAGCTTGGTGGCGGGCTGCAGCGGAATCCACACGCTGAGGCCGGAGTATTCCTTCGCGGGATTCCAGTAGGCCTCGTCCTGGTGCCACGGCGTCGCGGCGGCATTGCGCGGCGGCTTGTTGATCGCGTGGTCGCCCACCATGCGGCAGTCGTGCCCGAGCAGCTGCTGCATCATGGCCTTCACGTTCGCCACCATCTGCGTGGCGAGCAGCTCCGGGGCGTACTTGCCCGGCTGGAGGATCTGCGCGACCGCCTCGCGGCGGCCCTGCTCCTTTTGGCCGGTGAGGTTGTACAGGTCGCCCTCGGTCCGGCCGCGGTCCTCGTTGAACAGGCGGTCGTAGATGGCGCGCACCCGCGGGATCTC
>CAYYGV010000142.1:0-9027 GCA_964471615.1 uncultured Opitutaceae bacterium | reverse complement strand
GGAGTCGCGGCAGAACCAGGTCGTGGCCCAGCTGCTCGAGCTGCAGGTCCGGAAGAGCAACCTGTCCGCCGAGCGCCACCACGCCCGCAGCCAGCGGTTCTTCTATGGCATGCTCGCGGCGCAGCTGGCGGTGATCATCTCGACCTTCTCGATCGCCGCCCGGAAGAGGAACTTCCTCTGGGCCCTCGCGGCCTCGGCTGGCGCGGCCGCCGTCGGGTTCGCGGCCTACGTCTACCTGTACGTCTAGCCGCGGCGCGGGCCCGAAATTGCCTTTGACCGTGTCCCGGCCCGGCCCTTACGTGCAGGCTGCCTAGCTGCCCATTTCCCACCATGTCCGCGAATCCCACCATCATCTACACCAAGACCGACGAAGCGCCGGCGCTCGCCACCTATTCCCTCCTGCCGATCGTGCAGGCCTTCACCAAGCACGCGGGGATCGACGTGGTGACGCGCGACATCTCGCTCGCGGGCCGGATCATCGCCAGTTTCCCGGAGAACCTGACGCCGGAACAGCGCATCACCGACGATCTCGCCGAGCTCGGCGCGCTGACCCTCAAGCCCGAGGCGAACATCATCAAGCTGCCCAACATCAGCGCCTCCGTGCCCCAGCTCGTCGAGGCCATCACCGAGCTCCAGGGCAAGGGCTATCGCCTCCCCGACTATCCCGCCGACCCCAAGACCCCGGCCGAGAAGGAAATCCGGGCCCGCTACGACAAGGTCAAGGGCAGCGCCGTCAACCCCGTCCTCCGCGAGGGCAATTCCGACCGCCGCGCGCCGAAGGCCGTGAAGGACTACGCTCGCAAGCACCCGCATTCCATGGGCGCATGGAGCGGCACGTCCAAGACGACGGTGGCCACCATGGGCCAGCATGACTTCTTCTCGAACGAGAAGTCCGTGACCGTGCCGGCCGCCACCACGGTGAAGATCGAGTTCCTGCCCGCCGCCGGGGCGAAACCGGTAGTCCTGAAGGAAAAGACTCCGCTTAAGGCCGGCGAGATCCTCGACGGCACCGTGATGAGCAAGCGGGCGCTGATCGCCTTCTACGAGGAGCAGATCGCGCGCGCGAAGCGCGAGGGCGTGCTCTTCTCGCTGCACCTGAAGGCCACCATGATGAAGGTGTCCGACCCGATCCTCTTCGGCCACGCCGTGCGGGTCTATTTCAAGGACGTCCTCCAGAAACACGCCGCCGTGCTGGCCCAGCTGGGCGTCGACGTGAACAACGGCTTCGGCGACCTCGTCGAGAAGATCAAGACCCTGCCCGCCGAGCAGCGCGCGGCGATCGAGGCCGACATTGCCGCGGCCTTCGCGAACGGCCCGGCCGTCGCCATGGTCAACTCCGACCAGGGCATCACCAATCTCCACGTCCCGAGCGACGTGATCGTCGACGCCTCCATGCCCGCGATGATCCGCGCGGGCGGCAAGATGTACGACGCGAAGGGCAAGCTGCAGGACACCCTCGCCCTGATTCCCGACAGCTGCTACGCCGGCGTCTACCAGGCCACGATCGACTTCTGCCGGCAGCACGGCGCCTTCGATCCGCGCACCATGGGCTCCGTCCCGAACGTCGGCCTCATGGCCCAGGCGGCCGAGGAATACGGCTCCCACAACAAGACCTTCCAGATTCCGGCGGCAGGCACGGTCCGCGTGACCGACGACACCGGCAAGGTCCTCCTCGAGCATGCCGTCGAGGAAGGCGACGTCTGGCGCGCCTGCCAGACCAAGGACGCCGCCGTGCAGGACTGGGTGAAGCTCGCGGTGAACCGCGCGCGCCTCAGCGCCACGCCGGCCGTGTTCTGGCTCGACGCCCGCCGCGCGCACGACGCCCAGGTCATCGCCAAGGTGAAGGCCGCGCTGGCGAAGCACGACACCACGGGCCTCGACCTTCGCATCCTCGCGCCGGCGGACGCCACGCGCCACACGCTCACGCGCATGAAGGCCGGGCAGGACACGATTTCCGTCACCGGCAACGTGCTCCGCGACTATCTCACCGATCTCTTCCCGATCCTCGAAGTCGGCACGAGCGCCAAGATGCTCTCGATCGTCCCGCTGATGAACGGCGGCGGCCTGTTCGAGACCGGCGCCGGCGGCTCCGCGCCGAAGCACGTGGAGCAGTTCCTCCAGGAGAACTACCTCCGCTGGGACAGTCTCGGCGAGTTCTTCGCCCTCGCGGCCTCCTTCGAGCATCTGAGCCAGACCTTCAGCCACGCGCGGGCCAAGGTGCTGGCCGACACGCTGGACGCGGCCAACGGCAAGTTCCTCGAGAACGACCGCTCCCCGGGCCGCAAGCTGGGCACGATCGACAACCGCGGCAGCCACTTCTACCTCGCCATGTATTGGGCCGAGGCGCTGGCGGCCCAGTCGGTCGACGGCGAGCTCAAGCGTATTTTCACCCCCGTCGCCGCGCAACTGGCCGCCCAGGAGTCCCAGATCGTGCAGGAACTACTTGGCGTCCAAGGCAAGCCCGCCGACGTCGGCGGTTACTACCAGCCCGTGGAGAAGCTCGCCTCGGCCGCCTTGCGGCCCAGTGCGGCGCTCAACGCGATCATCGCCTCGATCTAGGCTCCGGCCGGGCGGACACGCTGCGACCAGGAAACAGATTCGGCAGTCCTTGGGCAGCCGGAGGAGCGGCGCGTTCCAGCAAGAAACCGGCCCGGCGGAGCAAGTCCACCGGGCCGGATCGTGAAGCTGCCGGGACTCAGCTCTCGGCCACCAGTTTGACCGGGAGGATGACCCGCATCGTCACCGGCACGCCGTCCTTCGTCGCCGGGGCGAAGCGCCACTGGGCGATGGTCGGGATTAGCTGCTTGGCGAGGTACGGGTCGCGCGGGGCGAGGAGCCGGATGTCGTGCGGCTGGCCCTGGGTGTCGATGGTCAGACAGACGTTCACGGTGACACCCTCGTGGCGGGGCATGAGGCCGGACGGATGGACGACTTCCTTGACGAACGGCGTCGTGACCACAGGAGCGGGAACATTGTCGCGGTTGAGGGCGTAGGCGGAGACGGAGAGGAGACTGCCGAAGAGCGCAGCCCCGAGGAGGTACTTGATGGACTTCATGGGGAGAATCCGCGTGGGCGGAGGGTTCAGGAGGTTGAGGTTGCTGCTTTTGAACGGCGCGCTGATCCGCATCGGTCATTGGCAAGTACCCACGGACCCTTGCACTAGTTACGCCAAATTTCGCGGCGTGCGTCGTAGTTGCTGCAAATCAGGCAGAAGAATTTCTCGGTGCTTTTTTCGTCCTCGGCGCCCGCGCCGAAAACGGAACCCGTGTTTCCCGACTCCGGGAAAGCCGCCGCCCGATCCGCGGCCGCCTTGGCGCGAGAGCAAGGGATGCGCTGACAATGGCAACCGACGGTGAGAAGGCTCCGGGTCGTTTCCGCTACCGTTTGGGCGCGCTGCGCTCCGTGGCGCGAACCCTACCTAATGAAACGAATCCTCACCCTCCTCGCGGGCAGCACCCTGCTGCTCGCCGCTGCCCTCAGCGTCTCGGCCGCCAGTCCGTGGTCGGTCCGGCTCCGCGCCACCTACCTCCAGACCGTCGACAAGTCCGACGCGTTCACCGCCCTGAGCATCAACTTCCCGAAGGATGCGATTTCCGTGAACGACAAGCTGATCCCCGAGATCGACGTCGACTACGCCTTCACCGACACGCTCGGTGCCGAACTGGTCCTCACGATCCCGCAGACGCAGGATGTCTCGCTGGCCGGCGTGGGCAATCTGGGTTCATTCAAGCACCTGCCCCCGACGCTGCTCTTCCAGTACAAGGCGAATGCCGGCGGCACGGTGCGGCCGTACATCGGCGCGGGCCTCAACTTCACGCTCATCTGGGGCGGCAATCTCAAGGTCGCCGGCGTGCCGCTTGACCTCGACTCGACCAGCATCGGCCTCGCCGCCCAGGGCGGCGTGGACATCAAGATCGACGACCAGTGGTCGTTCAACGTCGACATCAAGCGGGCCGCCATCCGCTCGGATGTTCGCGCCGGCGGCGCCCGTCTCACCGAGGCGCGCCTCGATCCGTGGCTGTATGCCGTCGGTTTCCGCTACGACTTCTGACCTAACCTGACTCCTACGAACACAACGCCGGACCGCGAGGTCCGGCGTTTTTCTTTGCCCGGGTCCTGGCCTGAGGTCCGCTGCGGCTGCTCGCGTTCAACGCATTCGACTCGCCGGAGGGAAAATCTGCGCTTAGCTGCAGGCCTTCCCTCCACCACCCCATGGACACTCCCTCCGCCTCGATTCCCAAATGGCAGCGCTGGCTCGGCATCGTGCTCGCGATTCCTCCCGTCGGTCTCCTGCTCTTCAGCGCCGTCATGAAGCTCATGGGCGGCCCCGGCCTTGCCGAGGGTTTCACGCATCTCGGCGTCCCAATTGCCCGTGCTGGCTTCCTCGGCTGGCTCGAACTGGCCTGCACCGCGGTGTATCTGGTCCCCCGCACCTCCGTCCTCGGCGCCGTGCTTTTGACCGGCTACCTCGGCGGAGCAACCCTCACACATCTGCGGGTCGGCGATCCGTATTTCATGCCGCCGCTGCTGGGCGTGCTACTCTGGGTTAGCCTCTGGCTCCGCGACCCGCGCCTGCGGGTGCTGCTGCCTTTCCGGACCTAGGTGGACCGCCGGACCGTCACGGCGCGTGCGGCCGACGGTAGATGCGCCACTCGAAGGCCCCGAGCGCCAGCCCGGTGAGATCGGTTTCGCCCGCCGGCTTGCTAGCCTGCGGCAGCGCCTGCTGGTACCGACCCGGTCCGGGTGTCTTGACTGACACCGTGACCGGCCGGTTCGACAGGTTGACGACGACCACCAACTCTTCCGTGCCGTCGGCGCGGGCAAAGCTCACGACGTCGCGGCTCGCGGAGTTCTCAAGCCACTCCACCTGCGTCCCGGCAAAGGCCGGATGCGCCCGCCGGAACGCGAAATACTCCCGGTAGGTCGCGCGGAAGTGCTCGCGCTGCTTCGGATGCCAGAAGACGCCGAGCTTCTCGAACAGCGCCGGGTCGCCCGACTCCGAGGTGTCGCCGACTTCCATGCCGTTGTAGACGAGCGGCAGGCCGTCGAGGGAATAGGTCATGATGCTCGCGGCCAGGGCCGCCTTCCAGCCGAAGCGGGCGATCGCCCGGGGCTCGTCATGGTTGTCGGTGAACCGGAGGTGACGGCTCCCCGTCGGGAACTGCTCCTGCTCGCCCTTCCGCCACGTCCGCTCGATCTCGCTCGCCGGGGCGCCCTCCATCAGGACGCGATTCATCGTGCCGAGCATCGGCCACGCATAGTCCGAGTCGAATGCCTTCACCAACAGGTCGGGTTTGCTGGCCTCCGCCAGCAGGAAGAGGCCGGGCTTGATGCCCTCCAGCTCCACCCGCGCGTTTTCCCAGAAGCTCGTCGGCACCTCGCCGGCCACATCGCAGCGGAAGCCGTCCAGGTCGAACTCGCGAATCCAGTATTTCAGCATGTCCGTCATGTACCGGCAGGTCTCGGGGTTCCGGTAGTCCAGGCCCGCCACATCCGTCCAATCGGGATTCGGAGGGATCACCTGACCGGCGGCGTCGCGCTTGTAGTACTCCGGGTGCTGGAGCATCACGCTGTCCCACGCCGTGTGGTTGGCGACGATGTCGATGATCACCTTGAGCCCGCGACGGTGGGCCTCGGTCACGAGGCGGCGGAAATCGTCCTTTGTGCCGTAATCGGGATTCACCGCGTAGTAGTCCTGCACCGCGTACGGGCTGCCTACGGTGCCCTTCGCCTTCACGCGGCCGATTGGGTGAATCGGCATGAGCCAGACGACTGTGACACCGAGGTCCTTCAGCTCATCGAGCCGGGCCGTCACACCGGCAAAGTTCCCCTCCGGCGAAAACTGACGAGGAAACACCTCGTAGACCACCGCGTCCTTGATCCAAGGGGCGGAGTTCCGGCTCGACGGCAACGCTTGGACGGCGGCGCGGGCCGGCGCCAGGAGGGTCAGGGCGACGAAACAAAGGAGTGAGACGCGAAGGAACGGGCGCAGGGATGACATGGGGCGTGAGGGGGTGACGGTGCGGACCAGCACAGCGGACGGCCTCACCCGGTGCCAACCCAGATCAACGGCAGAAATCTTGGGACGCCCGGAAAAAACCGAGGCGCTGGTCCCGCCTGCGCCGGACGCTAGCCAGCGCCCAGGAGCCGGGCCTCATCGGCCGACGGCTGCCCACGCACCACCGGCCGCGCGGGGTCGGCGATCCACTCGCTCCAGGACCCGGCGTAGAGACGGGAGCCGGTGAGCCCGGCCAATTCCATCGCGAACAGGTTGGCGCACGCCGTGATTCCTGAGCCGCACTGGTGCACCACCGCTCCGGGAGCCACCGTGCCGAGCACTGACTCGAATTCGCGCCGAAGCTCGGCAGCGGGCCGAAAGCTCTTGTCCGCCGCCAGGTTCAAGCCGTACGGGCGATTCCGCGCGGTCGGAATGCGTCCCGCCACCGGATCAATCGGCTCGGTTTCGCCGCGAAAGCGCTCCGGCGTCCGGGCATCGACCACGGTGATCGAACCGCGTTTAAGCGCGGCGAGGACTTCCGCCGAGCTCAGGCATTGGTTCAGGTCGGGGCGAACCGGCCACGACGCTGCCGGCTTTGGAATCGGCGTCTCGTGGGCTGTCGGGCGCCCCTCGGCGAGCCACTTGGGCCAGCCGCCATCGAGCACGCGGACGTTGCGCAGTCCCAGCCAACGGGCCATCCACCAAAACCGGGCCGCGTATTGGCCGCCGGCATCGTCATAGCCGACGACCAGCGATTCAGGGCCGACGCCATGGCGGACGAGAAACGCTGCAAAGTCCTCGGGCTTGGGCAGCGGATGCCGGCCGTTGCGACCGGTCAGCGGACCCGAGAGCACGCCGTCGACCGACGCGAAGTGCGCGCCGGGCAGGTGGCTCTCCGCGTACCACTGCGCGCCGCGGGCCGGCGCCATCAGGTCATGCCGGCAGTCGAAGATCACCCACCCGGCCTGACCCAGACGAGTCTGGAGCTCCGCGGTGGTGATCAGCATGGGCTCGACGGTCGCGCGGGGCGCGAGACGGAGGTCACGGCCTACTTGCGCAGCGTGGCGCAGAACCGCGCCAGGCGTTCCACGCCCTTGGCGATGATCGCGTCGCTCGTCGCGTAGCTCAGCCGGAGATAACCCTCGGCGCCGAACGCGCTGCCGGGCACCGCCGCGACCTTCTCGGACTCGAGCAGGCGGTTGCAGAACTCGAGGTCGGACACGCCGAAGCTCGAGATGTTGGGGAACAGGTAGAATGCGCCCTGCGCCAGGAGACAGCGGATGCCCGGAATCTTGTTCAGCTCGGCATGGAGCGCCTTCCGCCGGCGGTCGAAGGCGACGAGCATCGTCTTCAGCGCGGCTCCGGTCTTGTCCTTCTCCTGCAGGGCAGCCAGCGCGCCGTACTGGGCGAACGTGGTCACGTTCGACGACATCTGACTCTGGAGTTCCGCGATGGCCTTGGCGACCGGCGCGGGCGCCAGCGTCGTGCCGATGCGCCAGCCGGTCATGGCGTAGGTCTTCGAGAAGCCGGCGACGGTGATCGTCCGGGCCTCCGCCTCGGGCGAGAGCGTCGCGATGCACGTCGGCGTCGCGCCGTCGTACACCAGGTGCTCGTACATCTCGTCGGAGAGGATGTAGAGATTGTGCCGCACGGCGATGCCGACGAGTTCAGCGAGCTCGGCCCGGGTGTAGACGGCGCCGGTCGGGTTCGACGGCGAATTCAGGATAAGCAGGCGGGTCTTCGGCGTGATCGCCGCGGCGAGCTGCGCGGGCGTGAGCTTGAAGCCGGTGCGGTCGTCGCAGAGCACGAACCGCGGCGTCGCGCCGGCGAGCTTCACCATCTCGGGGTAGCTGACCCAGTACGGCGCCGGGATGATCACCTCGTCGCCGGGCGAGCAGGTGGCCAGGACGCCGAGGTAGCAGTTGAACTTGCCGCCGGGTGACACGACGACCTGGGCCGGGGTGGCCTTGAGGCCGTACTCGGCGGCGTAGCGCTCGACGATGGCCTGGCGCAGCACCTCGATGCCGGGGGTCGGCGCATACTTGGTCTTGCCGCCCTTGAGCGCCGCGATGCAGGCGTCCTTGATGTGGTCGGGCGTGTCAAAATCCGGCTCGCCGGCGGCGAAACTGCACACATCCGCACCCGCCGCGGCCATCGCCTTCGCCTTCGCGTCCACCGCCAGGGTCGGCGAGGGCGAGATATTGCGGGCCCAGACGGAGAGCGGGAGCGGTGCGGTACTCATACGGAGCACGACTTAAGGCCACCGGTTGCCGCAAAAGCAAGCTCCCGGACTGTATTAGCGCGCCGCTCGGACGCACGGACTCAACGCTTCGCGCGCGGCGCCTTCACCGGCATCGCCTCGAGGGCGAGCCGGAGCAGTTCGCCCACACTGACCTCCTTGGCGCGGGCGTTGCGGCGCAGCAGCGAGCGCTGCGGGCCGCTGATGCGGACGGAAATCTGGGTGTGCGGCTCGCGCTGCGGGTGGCACGCGTCGAAGTCGAACTGGGCGATCGCCTCCCGGACCACCTCGCTGGCGGTCTTCATCCCGCGGCCCTTGCGGATCGCCTGGATGCGTTCGATGAGCGCGCGCGGCAGGTCGAAGGTCAGGGGCGCGGCGGGTTTCGGATGACGGGTGGCCATGGCGGCAGCGGAAGCGGAGAGGACATCAGGCTCCGGACGGGACAGCGGGGCAACAAAATTTGCCGTGGATAAGAAATTGACTCACCGGGCGTTTCCCTGCGTTTCTCGGGCTCGTCTTTCTCCTCCCCACCCCATGGCCAAAGTCATCATCGAAGACCTCGTTAAGATCTATCCTGAGAAAAGCGGTCCGGGCGTCCGGGCAGTCAACAGCATCAACCTGACGATCGAGGATCGGGAGTTCATGGTGCTCGTTGGTCCCTCCGGCTGCGGCAAGTCGACCACGCTCCGGATGATCGCCGGCCTCGAGGAGATCTCGGGCGGCTCGATCTCGATCGATGGCAAGGTGGTGAACAACGTGCTGCCGAAGGACCGCGACATCGCGATGGTCT
>CAYYGV010000141.1:0-9113 GCA_964471615.1 uncultured Opitutaceae bacterium | reverse complement strand
CGGCGCCGCGCGTCCAGGTGGTGAACGGCGAGAAACCCTGCTGGCTCGACGGGCAACGGTAGTTGCCGTCGTTTCGGTTGAAGATGGACTCGTGCACCACGCGCCCGCGGACGTCGTAGCTGTCGCGGCCCTCACCGTAGTAAACGTTGAACCGCGCGGTGGTCTTGGCGTGCTCGATCGCGCGCAGGAGGAGATTGGTGGGCTTGTCGCCCTCGCCCATCAGCACGTGGCCGAGCTGGTCGGCGACGACGAGGGAGCGCATAGAGCGGATCGTGTCGGAGAACAGCGAGTGCGGCCCGTTGAACGAGTAGACGTAGCCGGTGCTGTAGGCGGTGGTGGACCAGCGCGCGGCCTGGACGGCGCCGGAAACCTTAAGGGCCATCTCGGTGTAGTTCAGCTCGTCGCGGTTAAAGGGAATCTTCCCCTCCAGCATGAGGCGCCGGAGGTTGCCGTAGGTGGAGACGTTGTTGAAGCCGTGGTCATGCACGCCGATGTGCGAGACGTGCGAGGCCATGTGCTTCAGGGTCTTCTCGCGGCCGAGGCGGAGCATGGACTCGTCGCCGGTGGCGTCGAAGTGGAGGAACGCCATGCCGAACTGGAAGCCCTGCGTCCACTCGGTCCAGCCGCGTGAGGTGTAGCGGCCCTTGACGGTGAAGACCGGCGTGCCCTTGGATGAGTCCCACGAGGCGTCGATGGCGCGGATCTTCTGTCCCGCGAGGTCGAAGACCCGGTTGATTTTCTTCTGGAGCTTGGCCGGCGTGAGCTTGGCGTCGATTTTCATGGGAAATTCCGGCCGAAGTTGCCGCGCCGCCGGGACCGAAGCAATGGCGGAGTGCGACTGTGGTACCGCGGTGGTGGCCCACGGAACACACGGACGACACGGAAGGGTCGGAGGGGATCGCTGGTTGGAGGGACAGTCTTTTTTGACCACGGAATACACGGATCGCACGGATCGACCCACGAACGAATCCTCGCGGACCAAGACCTGAGCGTTGCTCAGACCTTGGTCCGCTCGCCCGGTTGGAGCTGGATGCCTGAAATGACGATGTCTGGTCGCTTCGGAGTAGAGTCCTCAGGTCTTCAGCTCCCCAATGGCTTGCGGACCGAGGGGCTGCGCCTCAGCAGGCCCTCGGTCCGCAAGCATTCGTCTGAGGATCGATCCGTGCGATCCGTGAATTCCGTGGTTAAGAAAACACGGCCCGTTAGCCAGCCGGCCCCGATTTCACCACCGACCCGTCTGCGCGGGGCTTGCGCCGGAGAAGGTGGCAGGAGAGGATGGCGCCATGCTGGCGTTTCTCTCGAGTTTCGTGAAGTCGTTCATCCCGCTCTTTGTCGCGATCGATCCGATCGGGCTGGCGGCGGTGTTTCTGGCCATGAGCGCCGGGGTTCCGCTCGAGCGGCGGCAGTCGATTGCCAAGCAGGCGGCTTGGACCGGCGGGCTCGTGGCGCTGGGTTTTCTCTTCCTCGGTCAGACCATCTTCGCCGCCCTGGGCATCACCGTCGGCGACTTCCAAATCGCGGGCGGACTCATCCTGTTCATCCTCGCGGCGCGCGACCTGATCCACTCCGCGGCGGAGGAACCGACCAAGTTTCTCGACGACATCGGCGTGGTGCCGCTCGGTATGCCGCTGATCGCGGGCCCGGCGTCCATCACCACCCTGCTGCTCCTCGCCCAAACCCAAGGCTGGCTTGTGACCCTGCTGGCGCTGGTGGTGAACCTCGTCGTGGTCGTGCTGGCGTTCCACTACAGCGAGTGGCTCGCGGCGAAGATCAGCTCAACCGGATTGCGGGCGATCTCCAAGATCGTGTCGCTCCTGCTCGCCGCGATCGCGGTGAACATGATCCGGCACGGGTTCTGGGCCTGAGCCGGGAGCGGCAGTTGAAGGGGCTCGGTTGAAGGTTGAAAGGCAGTCGCGCGGAGCGACGGTCCTCAACCGGCAAACGACGCGAGCAGGTCGGCGTAGATCTTCGCGGTCGCGACCAGGTCCTTCACGCGAGCCCGTTCGTCCACGGCGTGCTCATTCTGGCCGCCCGGACCGTAGCCGAGGGTCGGGATCTTCCGGTGGTGCGCGAAGAAGTGCATGTCGTTGAAGCCGGTCGAGACGTTGAACGTCGTCGGCTGGCGCCGCACGTGGGTCACGCTCTGCGCCATCGCCGTGAAGAACGGATGCTTGGGCGCGTGGTAGCACGGGTGATTGTCCGAGACCTTCTCAATCGTGATCCGGAGTCCCGGAACGCGCCGCGCCGCGGCGGCGAGAAACGCGCGCAACTCACGCTCGGCCGACGCGACCGTCTCGATGGCGATCACGCGGCGGTCGATCGAGAACCGGGCCAGCGCCGGCACCGTGTTGATCTTGCCGCCCTCGCCCGAGCTGAAAGTGCCGCCGAGGTTCAGGGTCGGGTACATCACCTTGCCCTCGGGCGTGACAAAGGTGCGGCGCTCGAGCCGACGCTGGTATTCGCCGAGCAGGAGAACCAGCGCGGACATCTTCTCGAGGGCGTTCACACCCCGCTCGGGCATCGAGCCATGCGCGGCGCGGCCGTGGACCGTGACCTCGAGCCAGACGACGCCGTTGTGCCCGCAGCAGACGGT
Organism: uncultured Opitutaceae bacterium; assembly: GCA_964471615.1. Classification (GTDB taxonomy): domain Bacteria; phylum Verrucomicrobiota; class Verrucomicrobiia; order Opitutales; family Opitutaceae; genus Opi-474. Next base: position 6,520 of record CAYYGV010000141.1, on the reverse strand, counting down.
GCCGCCCTCGCCGCCTTCCATCACGATGGCGTAGTCGGGCTTGATCGGGGCGTGCTCCACGAGCCAGCCGGCGCCGAGAAACGAGTCGGTTTCCTCGTCGGCGGTGAAGGAGACCTCGACATTCATCCGCGGCGCGATCCCGGTTGCGCGCAGCGCCCGCAGCGCCATCAGGCAGCTCGCCATCGAGCCCTTCATGTCGGAGCTGCCGCGACCGTACAGCCAGCCGCCCTCGATCGCGCCGCTAAACGGGCTGCCATGACGCCAGGCGCCGGACACCGGCACGACGTCGTAGTGGGCGTTGAAATGGACCGTCTTCCGCGCGCCAGGAGTGGCGAGCTTGCCCAGGAGGTTGTAGCGCGGGAACGCCTGATGGTCGGCGGGAAGATGGCGGCGATGAAGGGCGCGGGGAATCGTGAACCGGCGGGTTGTCAGGCCCGAGGCCCGCATCTCCCGGCCAAGCAGCGTCGTGACCGCATCATAATTCTCCCCGGGAGGATTCACCGTGGGAATGCCGACCAGGCGCTGAAGCATCGCGGTCAGTTCGGGGACATGGCGGTCGAGATAGGCGGCGGGCGACATGCGAATAAGCCAGCCTACCTGCCAGCCCGCCCAAGCCAAAGCCCAAAAACAACCGGTGGAGCCGGACCAGCCTTATAACCAAGCTCAGGATAGTGGTTTAACTAACGATAGTTCAACCAGATCAGGCGCAGCAGGATCAGGGTAACCACGGTCAGGAACACCGGGCGCACGAAATTGGCGCCGTGCTTCACGACCCGCTTGGCGCCCAAGCGGGCGCCCACCACCTGGCCGACGCCCATCACGAACCCGGCGCCATAGTTGACGAGCCCGGCGCTGGCGAAGAGCACGAGCGAGACAACATTGCTGGTGAGGTTCATCACCTTGGTGTGGGCGGTGGCGCGCGCGAAGTTCTGACCGAGGAGGAGGATCAGGGACAACGCCCAAAACGAGCCGACGCCGGGCCCAAAGAACCCGTCGTAGAAGCCGAACCCGAGACCGAACCCGAGGTAGAACCAGTGCGGGGCGATACGTGGCGGGTGATCCTGGGTTCCGACCTGCGGCCGGAAGGCGGTGTAGAGGAGCAGTGCGGCGAGCAGCCATGGCACCACGCGGCCGAGTTGGTGGGAGTCGATCTGCTGCACGGCGAGGGCGCCGAGCGCCGCACCCACGAGCGTGGCGATGATGCCGATGCGGCACTCGCGGAAATCGACCAGGCCGCTGCGGATGTAGTGCCAGGTGGCGGACAGCGCTCCCCAGGTGGACTGGAATTTGTTGGTGCCGAGCGCGAGGGGCACCGGCAGGCCGAGATTCAGCAGCGCCGGGAGGGCGATGAGGCCGCCGCCACCCGCGATGGAGTCCACCCAGCCGGCCAGCAGGCCGACGAAGAACAGCAGCGGGTAGAGCCACGGGTCGAGGTGCACCGCGCGAGAATCACGGAATTGGCGGCGAACGGAAGCGCAGAACCGCCCAGCGTCGACAGCCGCAGGCAACCGGTCTTTCCTGCCCGCGTGAACGCCGAGGCGGCCAAGATCATCCGCGAACTCCAGCTGGCCCCACTGCCCGGCGAGGGCGGATATTTCCGCCGGGTGTGGGAAAGCGAAGAGCGCGTTGCACCGGATCGGGCCGCCAGCTCCGCGATCCTGTTCCTCCTGACCGAGGACGATTTCTCCGCGCTACACCGGCTGCAGGCGGAGGAGCGGTGGCAGTTCCATGCGGGCGATCCCGTGGAGCATGTGATGATCAACCCGTCGACCGGCGCGCTGATGGTGAATCTGCTCGGGCTGGAGACGACCGCGGGCCAGGGTCCGCAGGTGACGGTGCCGTCGCGGACTTGGCAGGGGGCCCGCTTGCAGCCGGGTGCGGGGCGTCACGGCTGGGCGCTGGTCGGGTGCACGGTGACGCCGGCGTGGCGCGACGAAGAGTTCGAGTTGGGAGACCGCGCCCGGCTGCTGCGGGAGTTTGCGGCCTTGGCGCCGTGGATCAGCGGATTGACCAGATGATTTTTGACAGGATGAAGCGCCCCGCCCACGCTGCGCACACCCATGTCGCTGGCCGACCTCAGAAAAGAATACTCGCTCGCCGGACTCACGGAGAAGGACCTGGCCCGCGATCCCTTCCGCCAGTTTGAAAAATGGTTCCAGGAGGCGGAGGCCTCCAAGCTCGTGGAACCGAACGCGATGGTGCTCTCGACCGCGGCGCGCGACGGCCGCCCGTCGGGTCGCACGGTGCTCCTGAAGAACGTCGATGGCCGCGGCTTCGTATTCTACACGAACTACGAGAGCCGCAAGGGTCGCGAACTCGACGGCAACCCGCGCGCGTCGCTGGTGTTCCCGTGGTTCGCGTTCGAGCGGCAGGTCATCGTCGAGGGCACGGTGACCAAGGTGACGCGCGAGGAGTCCGAGGCGTATTTCCACAGCCGCCCGCTTGCGAGCCAGCTGGCCGCGTGGGCCTCGTCGCAGAGCAGCATTCTCCCGAACCGGAAGGCGATCGAGGAGGCGATGAAGGATGTGGAGCGCAAGTATGCCGGCCAAGTGGTGCCCCTGCCGCCCTACTGGGGCGGCTTCCGCGTGATCCCGGAGACCGTCGAGTTTTGGCAGGGCCGGCGCAACCGCCTGCACGACCGCCTGCGCTACCGCCGAGCTTCCGATGGCAGCTGGTCGGTGGAGCGCCTCGCGCCATGAAACCGGCCTGGCGTCCCGCGGCACCGGGGTTGTCGGACGCGCTCCTCAGTGCGGCGCTCCGGGCCCAGGATGAGGGCGTGCTGATCGCGCGCCAGACCCGCGGCGGCGAGGGACTGGAGATCATCTTCGCGAACGAGGCGCTGTGCGCGATGTGCGGCCGCACGGCGGCGGCGCTGGCCGGCCACGGGCCGGGCCTGCTGCACGCCGACCGCAGCGATCTCGCCAAGATCAAGCGCTGGCGCCGGCTGGCCCAGCCCTGCCGTCCCCTCGGCGGCGAGGGTCACCTGCTGCGCAAGGACGGCAGCACGCTGCACACAGCGTGGAGCTTCAGTGTGATTCCCACGGCGCGCGGGCGGGCGACCCACGTGGTGGCCACCTACCGCGACACGACGGAGAAGCGGCGCCTCCAGGAGGCGCTGATGCACGCGCAGCGGCTGGACGCCGTGGGCCGGCTCGCCGGCGGCGTGGCGCACGATTTCAACAACCTGCTCTCGGTCATCAACGGCTACTGCCAGATCCTCGCCGGCCAGGCGGCGGGGCAGCCGCAGATCCTGCGCGAGGTGGAGGAAATCCACCAAGCGGGACGCAAGGCGGCCGCCCTCACCCGGCAGCTGCTCGCGTTCGGCCGGCGCCAGCCGCTGAAGGTCCGCGTGATCAATCCCAACCGGTTCATCCGGAGCCAGGCCGACATCCTCTCGCGCCTGCTGGACCAGCACGGGCGCCTGGACCTCGACCTCAGTCCCACCGTCGGCCAGATCCGCATCGACCCCGCGCAGTTCCAGCAGGTGCTGCTCAACCTCACGCTCAACGCCCGCGACGCGCTGCGGCGGAACGGCCGCGTGGTGATTGCGACGGCCCGGCGCCGGGTGCGCAGCGGGTACAACCGCCGGTTCACCGACAACCCGCCGGGCGACTACGTCTGCATCAGCGTCAGGGACAACGGTACCGGCATGAGTGCCGCGACCCAGGGGAAGCTGTTCGAGCCGTTCTTTACCACCAAGCCCGAGGGCAAGGGCACCGGGCTCGGCCTCTCGCTGGTCCACGGCGTGGTCCAGCAGAGCGGCGGCTTCATCACGGTGAAGAGCGAGCTCGGCCACGGCTCCACGTTCGAGATCATGCTGCCCGAGACGCAGCTGGCCGAGAGTCCCGCGGACCGCCGGGCCAGCATCGACCCGCTCCCGTCGACCCGCGGCCACGAGGCTGTCATCCTGGTCGAGGAGAACGACGTCGTCCGGAAGATGGTCACAGGCATCCTCACCGCCGACGGCTACCAGGTGCTGGCCGCCAAGACGTCCGAGGCGGCGCTGCGCGAGGCCCGGCGCCTTAAGCGGCCCGTCAAGCTGCTTATCACGAATCTCACCGGCCGGCACGACGTGCTGGCCCGCACGCTGCACCGCGCGATGCCGTCGCTGCGCGTGCTGTCGACCACCTCGCGCGAGAACGCCGTGGCGCTCGACTGGATGAAGAAGAACCGCTGGGCGCACCTGCCCAAGCCGTACGCGCTGAGCGACCTGCTCAAGGCGGTGCGCGAGCTGCTCGATTCCTGAGGGTTTCCGGGCTTTCCACCGGAGGCCCGTCGCCTTCAATGGCCGCCGCATGAATCTTGAGATCCTTCCTGTCCGCCGGGCCGGCGCCGCCGAAAACATGGCGCTGGATTTCCTGCTGCTGCAGCGATACCCGCGGCCGGAAGCCCCGCGTTTCCGACACTACGAGTGGCCGGGCGCCGCGTTCACGTTCGGCTACGCGCAGAAGATCGCGTTCATCCGCGGTGCCCTGCCCCCCGGCGAGCGCTGGGACTTGTGCCGGCGGCCGACCGGCGGCGGCATCGTCGACCACCGCGACGACTGGACCTACGCGCTCGTGATTCCGCGCGGCCAGCCGCTCGAGGAGGTGCGCGCGGCGCAGAGCTATCGCGAGGTTCATGAGTGTCTGGCCGAGGCGCTGCGGGCCCAGGGCGTGCCGGCGGTGACCAAGCAGGCCTGCGAGCCCGCGCCCGACGGCGCCAGCTGCGGCCCGAGCGGCGTGTGCTTCCAGCGCGCCGAGCTGTACGACGTGGTGCACGAACGCAGCGGCGAGAAGATCGCCGGCGCGGCCCAGAAGCGGAACAAGCAGGGCCTGCTGTTTCAGGGCTCCATCTGGTGCCCGGCAGTGGGCGCGGCAATCGACTGGGACCGCTTCCACACGGATTTCACCGCCGCCCTCGCCCGGGTGCTGGACTGTCCCGCGCAGCCGACGCCGTGGCCGGAGTTCAACGAGGACGAGGTCGCGGGGCTGATCGAGCAGTACTCCGCGCCGGAGTGGAACGAGGCGCGTTGACGGTCGGTGCCCGATCCGAGTCCGCCGAAGACGGAGACCTCAGCGTCGGGAAGCGACGTCGGTTATCTGCACGCGGTCGATGCAAACTGCGAGGGCCCGGGAGCTGGTTTCCGCGGACTCGCGGGACGGCGGCTGGTCGGAGTGGAACGACAGGAGGCCGTCCGTGCAGTGCAGTGTGACGGCTGCCCAAGTCTGGCCCACCGGGCCCTGCCAGAGTTGATGGCCATCCTGGGTGACGGTCACGGTCCGCGGCTCCAGGCTCCGCAGGCGGAACGAAAGCACCTGACTCGTGCCCGCCGGCCGGGAGCGCACGAGCAGGTCGGCGTCGCCCGCGCTCCACGACCAGAAATTGTGCGCGTTGCGCTCGACGCCGTACCAGCCGCGCTGGGTCTGGACGATCACAGCCGAGACATCGGTGCGCACGGCGGCGAGTTCGACGCCGTCATTTGGCAGGCTGGTGATCTGCACGAGCCCGGCCGGGACGGTGAGGTTGCCGAGCACGAGCAGCGCGAGGCCCGCGCGGGTGCGGGGCGCGAAGGCGTTGAACGCGAGGTTGAGCGGCAGGAGCACGCGAACTGCGGCGCCTGGGTAGCCCTCCCAGACCGCGGTGCCGAGCAGGAGAAACAGGACGGTGTAGCTGGCGCCGAGACGCCACCAGAGATTCTGCCACTGCGGCCGGGCGATGAACCAGACGGCTTGAATGCTGAGGCCGACGAGCGCAAGCAAGGTGGTCCAGTTGAGCAGCGGCAGCTCGGGATGAAGCGAGAATCCCGCGATGGTCGCCTGCCATTTTTCCAAGCAGCACTGGCCCGGCCAGGCGAAGTTGCTCCAGCCGCGGTCGCCGGGTCCGGCGACCACACGGATGTAGACCAGCCAGAGCGCAAACGGCGCGACAATCAGGGCGCAGCGGAGGAAAAAGTTCCGCCATGGCGCGCGGGCCAGGACGGGCACGGCAAACAGCGAGGTTTCGCGGGTCAGGGTGGCGGCGGCGAACAGGCCGACCGCGCCCCGGAGCCGCTCGCGCTGCACAGCGACCATCGCGGCGGCCAGCAGCAACAGGGCGGGCAGGTCCACCAGGGCCAGGCGGACACTCGACAGCGCGCCGGCGGAAAGCAGGAGTCCGGACCAGGCAAGAAAGTCATGGCCGGAGCGCAGCGGAAAAAGCCAGAGCAGCACGCCGGCGAGCGCGAGCCAGCAGAGCGGGTTGAGGATCGCGAACATGTCGAGCGCCCGGACGGGGTTGCCAAGGGCAAGGACCCACGCGGTCCAACTCGGCAGGATGCGGCGGGCGCGGTAGCCGAGATTGTCGATGGCCTTCGGCAGCGCCGGGTCGCGCAGCGTGGGACGGCATGCAATCTGGGCGTAGTACAGGCCGTCGTAGCCGCCGTTGTTGCGGTTGATGAAAGCGGGACGCTCGCGGACTTCCGGCAGGAGATGAGCCTCGTCGGAATTGTCGAACTGGAGCAGCGCGGTGAAGCCGTAGACCGGGTGGTGGAACCGGGCGA
>CAYYGV010000140.1:9065-9288 GCA_964471615.1 uncultured Opitutaceae bacterium | reverse complement strand
GGGCCTCGTCGGCGAAGGCGTGGAGGAGTTCGGGCTTGGCCTCGAAGAAATGGTCGGACGGGCTGAGGATCAGTCCGCCGCCCCCGCCGGCCTCGCGGAAGCAGCGCCGGACCTCGGCGCGGGTTTCCTCGGGGGTGGCCGTGGTGAAGAAGCGGTTCTGGTCGAAGCCGCCGATGAAGCAGACCTTGTCGCCGATCCGGCGCTTCGCCTCGGCGAGGTTCAT
>CAYYGV010000140.1:0-9055 GCA_964471615.1 uncultured Opitutaceae bacterium | reverse complement strand
TGTCGCCGCCCATCGCGGGTGGCGTGAACGTCTCGAGCGCATGTGTGCCCAGGGTCACGAGCCGCTCCAGGATTGGCATCATGCCGCCGCAGGTGTGGTAGACGACGCGCTGCCCGGCGGCCCGCGCGTGGGCGACGACCTCGCGGTCGTAGGGCGCGACGAACTCCTCGAACACCTTCGGCGAGATCACGGTCGAGGACGCGTCGCCGCCGCCGTGCTCGATCACGTCGTACCGCGCTCCCTTCATCGAGTCGGCGAAGCGGACCTTCCGGTCGCGCAGGATGCCCAGAAAGGTGTGCACCCACTGCGGGTCGTCGAAGGTCGCGAGGATCATCTCCTCGACGCCGTACAGCACGCAGGCATCCTGCCAGCAGCCCGGCTGGCCGTAGAGCTCGAAGCAGTTGATGTTGCCGCGGATCAGGGTGGAGTCGCCGTACTGGTCCGCGAGGCGGTTGATCGGGCCCGGGTCGCAGAGCGGCTGCGGGGCGAACTCGGCGATGAGGTCGATGTCGGACTTCTCCTTGAGCAGGCGCTCCGACACCCAGGCGGTGTACTGGTTGCTCTGGAGCTCGAGCGTGAGCGTCTTGCGCGGGGTGACGATGCGGTGGCGGACGGTCGCGTACTCGCGGCCCGGGACGTCCTCGTGCTCAAAGCGCCACTGGTCCGACATGATGCGCGGCGCCTCGAGGAAGCCGGGCTGGTGGCCGGGCTCGTAGTATGAGCCGCGCGCGGTGTCGGGCCGGTGGGCCTGGACCCAGCAGATGGGGTCGAGACCGAACGTGGCGAAGAACTCGTCCTGCGTCTTCCCCGGCAGGTATTTCTCCATGTAATAGGTCATCAGGTGGTGCGTCGTGGCCGGCAGGTGATCCGTCGGACGACGCTCCAGCGCTGCGATCAGGCGTTGCTTGGGAGACATGGGTTTCATGGTGAGCGGGGGAAAGCGGGGACCGCGCCGGTCCCGGGGCAGCTTGGGGGCCGCGGGGCGCGACGGCGATGCCCGTGAGGCCGGGCCCGCCGATTTTTCAGGCAAGAAATGCGCAGCGAACGCCGCAGCGCGGGATTGATTTCGGCCGGCCGGGAAAGCATCACGCTCGCATGACCTCGATCGAACGCGTCCGTCGCACCCTCCGCGGGGAGCCCGTGGACCACCTGCCCGCCCAGCCGATGGCGATGATGTACTCCGCGCGCCACGCGGGCATCCCGTTCATCGACTACACGAAGGACGGCCGGAAGATGGCCGAGGCGCAGCTGAAGCTGGTGGAGGACTTCGGCCTCGACTGCCTGCTCACCTGCTCGGACCCGGCGCGCGAGGTGATCGACATCGCCGGCGAGGGCAGCGTCGACTGGTTCGTCGACCAGGGCCCGGCGATCAACGAGGAGCGCGCCGCGCTGGCGGACAAGCTGCGCCTGCGGGTGTTCAAGGTGCCGGACCCGCTCGGCGGCGGACGCATGCACGACCGCGTGAAGAGCATCGAGCTGATGCGGCGCCGCGCCGGCCCGGGCATGTCCATCGTGGGCTGGATCGAGGGCCCGCTGGCCCTCGCGGCCGAGCTCCGCGGGCTGAACACCATCATGCTGGATTTCGTCGACGACCCGGCGTTCGCGCACGACCTCCTGGCGTACACCGCGGACGTGGCGATCGCCTACGCCCCGGCGCAGATCGCCGCCGGCGCCGACACGATCGGCATGAGCGACGCGGCCGCGGGCCTGATCGGCCCCGTGCTCTACGAGGAGTTCCTCTGGCCGCAGCAAAAGCGCGTGCTCGAGACCCTCCGGCGGAACCACCCCGACGTCCTCCTGCGCCAGCACATGTGCGGGCGCATCGACAAGCTCTACCCGAAGATGGCCGAGCTGCCGGTTGATATCTACGAGATCGACTTCCCCGCCAACCTCGAGCTCGCCCGGCAGAAGCTCGGGCCGACGCGCACGCTGGCCGGCAACGTCTCGACCATCACCGACCTGCTCGAGGGTTCGCCCGAACGCGTGTACGAGGCCTGCCGCCGCTGCCACGAGATCAGTGGCAAGTACTTCATCGTCGGCGCCGGCTGCGAGATCTCGCCCCTCACCCCGCCGGACAACCTGCGGGCCATGATCGCCTACGCGCGGGACCACCAGCCCTAACCCGCGGCGGGCGGCGCCGGTCGCCGTGCGCAGATCGGCGACCGCGGTTCGACGGACGGCCGAACTCCGAACTCCGATCTGCGAACTGCGGGGGCGCGGCGACGCGCCTGTGCCCGGGAGGATCATGCGCGATTCTCGACCAGCTGCTGGGCCATCGCGGCCCATTCCCGGAGGTGTTCCGGGCGGCGCGCGACGGTGGAGATGTCCTTGAGCACGATCTCCACGTGGCCGCCGCGCGTGCAGTCGAGCATGCGCTCGAGCTCGGCCTTGGCCTTCGGGAGGTCCCAGGTGTCCGTCGCGAACACCGCGGGGTTGGGCTTGTAGCTGAAGACGTAGTCGCCCCGGACGGCGGCCGCGGCGCGGTCGACGTGGATGCGGTAGTTCATCGAGACCTTCCGGATGTTCGGGATCCGGCGGATGATCTCCATCTTGATGTCGAGCGCCTCGCAGCAGCCGTAGTACACCAGGCCCCAGCGCTCGTACCACGGGCGGTCGTGCCGCAGCGCGAACTCCCAGTGCATCTCGGGCGAGACCTCGGTGAAGATCTGGGCGTTGCCGCAGCCCCAGACGTGCTCCGGCCGCACGTGCGCCGGGTTGAACCCGGCCTTCGGCAGCGCGGTGGTGTAGCCGTAGGCGCCCGCGCCGATCCGGCAGTTGTTGAGGTTCGTCGCGAGGAGGTTGTGCGCCACCAGCTGGTCGAGCTCGATCAGGTAGCACTGCACGATGCGCTCGATCGCGGCGTTGATCACTTCGGGTTGCTCGATCAGGTCGGCCAGCGCCTCCTGGACGCCGTACCACATGACGAGGTTGTCCCACGGCGTGTACCAGTAGTTGTTCAGCCCGCGCTCGCGGACCGGCATCAGGTCGCCGAACGCCGAGCGCATCGCCTCCAGTCGCGCGGCGGTGTCCTCGCGGTCCACGGTCACCACCGGGTCCTTGATCTTGGGCAGGTCGGCGAGCGACTTGATCTGCGGCTCGAAGTGCTGCGACGAGATGCCGCCGTTGGTGATGTTCAGCAGCTCGCCCTGGCGCATGATGCCGAAGCTCGTGCTGCGCCACGCGATGGGGCACGGCACGTGGTCGTCGAAGATCATGTCGCCCGGAAAATTTCGCCAGGAGTAGAGCTGTCGGCGGAGATCCGTCTCCAGCTGGCGCGCCCAGGCGGCCTCGCAGCGGTTCACCAGCTCCGGCACCTGGGCGCTGAACTCGTGCCACGGCACCTCGGTGATCCAGATCATCGGGCGCACGCTGCGCAGGTCGTTCGTGGCCTCCCACAGCTTCGCCTTCTCCCGGTGGACCGGCAGGGCGGCGATCGCGGCATACTGTCCGACCAGTTCGCGCAGCACCTCCCGGTCGCGCGCGGTGAGGGCGACGGGCTCGGCGGCGGGGGTCATGGCCGGCCTCCCTTCGCCGGCGCGCCGGTCAGCCGGTCCCACGTCGCATAGACCTCGCGGACGTTCTCGGGCCGGGCGGCGGCGCCGAACTCGCACTGGGCGATGCAGCCGCCGTTGCGCCAGAGGTGGCGGTGGACATTCGCGACCGCCGCGGCGATGTCGGCGGTCGTGCCGTCGGGCAGCAGGTGCTGGCGGTCGATCTCGCCCCAGAACGTGATCTTCCCAGCGAACGGGGCCAGGGTCTCGACACCCATGCAGAAGAGCTGGGAGTTCACCGCGTCGACGCCGACTTCGACGAGGTCGGGATAGACCGCGGCGATGTGCCCGTCAGAGTGCATGAAGAGCTTCTTCCCGCGGGCGTGTGCGATTTGCGCGTAGTCGCGGTACATCGGCTTGAAGAGCTCGCGCCAGAGCCGCGGCGCGATGAGCAGCGCCCGCTGGGAGCCCCAGTCGTCCATGAAGCGCAGCGCGTCGACGTCGGTCCGCGCCCACGCTTCCAGCAGCTCGCAGTAGAAGGCGTGCATCTCGCGCATGAAGGCCAGGAGCTCCGCCGGCGGGTCGGCGAGGTCGACGTAGAGGTTCTCGGAGCCGCGGATGAACTGGAGCTGCTCGAACGGCCGCGGGCAGCAGGCGGCGAAGGTGTAGCGCTCGGTCGCGGCGCAGTCGCGGTTGACCGCGTCGCGGTCGAGCGTGAGCCACTCGCGCGGCACGTGCACGCGGGCGCGGTCGGCGGCCCAGTCGGCGACCTGCGGGACCTTTACCTCGCCGATGACGCCGCGCTGGATGTTGACGAACGTGCAGCCCCACTCGTCGGTGAACTCGCCGACCACGTGGGGCTGGCCGCGGGTCGGGGCGACCGCGCGCTCGTGGCCGGAAATGGCGGTGAAGTCCGGGGGAAACTCGCGCTCGATCTCCCCCAGGGGCCCGGGGTGCGACTCCGCCGCGATGGGGAGGACCCAGAGGTCGCGGGCCGCGCGGGGCGGCGCGGCGAATTCGAGGGTGCGTTGCACAATCTCTCGAGGGGTGGCGCTCATGGTGAAGGGGGCGAGCGGCGGAGAGCGCTGGCGTGGGGTGGCGCGCGGCGGATCAGGGCAGCATCAGTTGGTCGATGTAGGCGTCTTCGAAGCCGGGTTGGAGGTTGAGCTCGATCGATTCCATCCGCGCGCAGGCCGCCTTCATCTCCTCCAGGAGACTGCGGTCGTGGAGCGCGAGGAAGGCGCCGCCGAGCGAGGTGTTGCCGACGACCTGGATCTGCGCCGGGGTGAACCCGGGCAGCAGGCCGCAGCCGATGGCGTGCTCCAGCGAGAGGTGGAGGCCGAAGCCGCCGGCGAGATACACGGTCTTCACCTCGGCCGCCGTGGTGCCGAGCAGGCCGAGCAGGGTGTTGATGCCCGCCGCGATCGCGGCCTTGGCCTGGAGGAGCCGCGCGACGTCGACCTCCGAGATCCAGATCGCGCCCGAGGCGCCGTGCGGATGGAGCTGCAGCTTGCGGCCGTACTCGTCCGCCTGCACCACCGCGCCCGCGCGCGCTACAAATTCGTCAACCAGCCGGCCGCTCGAGGTCACGATCCCCGCGCGCCGGCTCTCCCACAGGAAGTCCACGTAGGCGGAACCGCAGATGCCGATCGGCCGCGCGCCGCCGCCGATCACGCCGACCTCGGCCGCGTAGGGCTGGCCCCGCAGCGCGATGCGCTCGATCGCCCCCTTCACGCCACGCGTGCCGCTCGTCAGGCCCGCGCCCTCGAAGGCCGGGCCCGCGGCGGTGGCGCAGCCCACGAGGCGGTCGCCGACCTTGGCGATGATCTCGCCGTTGGTGCCGACGTCGACGAGCAGCACCGGGCCGTCGTCGTACATCATGCCGGTCGCCACCAGCCCGGCCGCGAGGTCGGCACCGACGTAGGCCGCCGGCCCGGGCAGGAGGTGCACGCGCGCGTCCGGCCCGCCGAAGGAAAGCTGTAGGTCCGCCGGCGCATAGACGCGATGCTCGAGGAACACCGGGGTGAACGGGTGCACGCCCAGCGGGCTCGGGTCCTCACCCGCCAGCAGGTGCTGCATGGTGGTGTTCGCGGCGACGGTCATGATCCCAACGTCGGCCGGCGTCACCTTCGCCTCGGCGCAGGCCTCGGCGAGGAGCACCTGGATCGTCTCGACCGCCACGGCGTGCTGGAGCTGGCGGACGCCGGCGGGATTCTGGTGGCAGTGCTGGATGCGCGTCAGCACGTCCTCGCCGTGCCGGATCTGGGCGTTGAAGGCCGACGCCTCGCCCAGCACCTTGCCGGTGGCGAGCTCGCAGAGCAGGAGCGCGACCGTCGTGGTGCCGATGTCGACCGCGGCGCCGATCGCGGCGCGCGGGTCGAGCGGGTCGTGGGCCCAGGGGACGTTGATCTTGAACTCGGCCACGACCGCCGGCTCGTGCCGGAGCAGGGAGCGGGCCGGCACGGTGATGGTGGCGTCGGTGCCCTCGACGAGGCGGAGCTGGCAGGAGCGCAGGCGATCGCCCGGGCCCGCGTTGACCACCGCTCCGTCGGACGTCCGGCGGAGCTGACCCTGGCGCAGGCCGATCTCGCACCCGCCGCAGAGACCCCGGCCGGCACAGCGCGTGTTGAGCGGATGGCCGCGGTGGGCGAGCAGCTCGGACAGCGGCAGGTTGAGGTCGCCGGGGCTCAGGCCGAGGTCGACCGGGCCGTCGGGCGTTTCAAGATGCAGGTGCGTTTTGATGGGCGGAAGTCTCCGGTTCGGCGCGGATGATGTCGTCGTCCGCGGTCAGGCGAATCACGTGCCGGGGCGGCACGACAAGAAAGCGGCGGGCGTCCCAGTCGCCCTCGAGGAGGGCGCGCAGCAGGGCGGGGTCGCCCGGGACCTGCTCGAATGACCAGCCCTGGCAGGCGGCGCAGGCCTGGGTGTGGGCGACGTCCTGCTCCGGCTGGCCGAGGCCGAGCCCCACGTAAACGGCGCGGGAGTAATGGGCGAAGCCGGCGCGGTCCATCTCGAGCAGGTACTCGACGTCGTCCTCGCCGAACTTCTCGGCATACTCCTTCCGGAGCCGCGCCTCGCGCTCGGGTCCCGGCGTGGCCCGCCCGCGGATCCAGCCCGGCTGGTACCAGAAGGTGCCCGGGTGGGCCTGCTGGTAGGCGGCGTAGCGGTCCTTGTCGCCGAGGAAAAGCGTGACGCAGTCGTGGGCCCGGGCGATCACGAGCGGGCAGCGATCGTGCCGGAGGTTCTCCACCCCGCGGCTGCAGAGCCCGTAGACCAGGACGATGGCCTCGATCGCGGGATCGGCCTCGGCGCGGTCGACCGCCGCCTGCAGCTCGACCCGCATCCGGCCGGGGTCCTCATGCAGCCCCTGCGGCAGGAACTCCAGCCGCCGGATCTGCGGCCGGCCCGCGGCGAAATGCCGCACCTCGGGTTCCATCACCCCGCAGGAAATCACCGCAATGATGGACGAATTGGGCATTTTTTGCTGTGGGCTTAAGCTGCGCTTGTGGGCTGATTAAGACTGTAAACGCCGGACGCGAGACCCTGACAACGTATGCCGCATGTAACAATTGGTAATAGTTGTGTGCAAGGGGGGAGGATTCGCGGTATGGGCATTTACTTCCCGGCGGCGGCAGTCCTAGAAACAGTCGTATGCCCCTCCTCACTGATTTGACTGCTGCCGTGGCTGCCGGAAAGCGGGCGGACACTGTGCGGCTCACCCAGGAACTCCTCGCGGCCGGCACTGGCCCGCAGGCCATCGTCGAGCAGGGCCTCGTGCCCGGCATGGCGATCGTCGGCGACCAGTTCAAACGGAACGAGATCTTCGTGCCCGAGATGCTCGTCGCGGCCCGGGCGATGAAGGAGGCGCTGAAGCTGCTCGAGCCGCTGCTGGCGAGCGCGGGCATCAAGCCGAAGTACACCGCCGTCATCGGCACCGTGCAGGGCGACCTCCACGACATCGGCAAGAACCTCATTTCCATGATGTGGCGCGGCGCGAACTTCGCCGTGGTCGATCTCGGCACCAACGTGCCGCCGGAGAAGTACCTCGCCGCCGCGCAGGAGCACAAGGCCCACCTCGTCGGCCTCTCCGCGCTGCTCACCACGACCATGCCCGCCATGAAGGAGACCGTCCGCGTGCTGAAGGCCGCGGGGCTCACCAACACCAAGATCATGGTCGGCGGCGCTCCCATCACGCAGGCTTTCTCGGACGACATCGGGGCCGACGGCTACGCCGCCGACGCCGGTACGGCCGTCGACGTCGCCAAGCAACTCGTGGCATCGGTGGCCTAAACCGGCCGCCGATACCGGTTTCCATGGGGACCGGCCATGAGCTCCACTTCCATGACGGGGCGCGAGCGCGTGAACCGGATGTTCGCGCGGCAGGATCAGGATCGCGTCCCGCGCCAGGACACGTTCTGGCCTGAGACCATCACCCGCTGGCAGCGCGAGGGGCTGCAGTGGGACCATCACGACGCGCTGCGGTTGCTCGAGGCCGACTTCGCCGTCCTGTGCTGGTCGTGGCCGCCGATCTTCCCCGGCCAGCGGGAGGTGCTGCGGCAGGACGCGGAGACCGAGACCGTGCGCGATGCCTGGGGCGGCATCGCGCGGTACTGGAAGGGCCGGTCCGGCACGCCCGAGCACATCGGTTTCGGCTGTGACAGCCGCGAGGTCTGGGAAAAGACCTACCGGCCCGCGATGCTGGCGGCCGCCAACCAGGTCGACGCGAAGATGGCGGCCCGGCGCTACGCCGACGCGCGCAAGCTGGGCCAGTGGACCCACCTCTCCGGCGTCGAGGGTTTCGAGGCCCTGCGCAAGATCATCGGCGACGAGGCGTTCCTGATCGGCATGGTCGAGGATCCCGAGTGGATCCGCGACATCGTCAACGTCCACACCGAGGTCGTCCTGCGCTCCTGGCAGGCCGTGCTCGACGAGGGCGTGCAGCCCGACGGCCTCTGGCTCTACGGCGACATGGCGTTCAACCATGCCACGATCTGCTCGCCGACCATGTACCGCGAGATCGTCTGGCCGTCCCACTGCCGCATCGCCCAGTGGGCGCACGAGCGAGGGATGAAGCTGATCTACCACACCGACGGCCGCGTCAGCGCGGTCCTCGACCTCTACGTCGCCGCCGGCTTCGACTGCCTCCAGCCGATCGAGGCGAAGGCCGGCATGGACATCCGCGAGTTCGCGCCGACGCACGGCGACCGTCTCGCGATGATCGGCAACATCGACGTCATGAAGATGGCGACGAACGACCTCGACCTCATTGAGGAGGAGATCCGCTCCAAGTTCGCCGCGGGCATGGCCACCAAGGGCTACGCCTACCACTCCGACCACTCCGTCCCGCCCCAGGTGACCTGGGACACGTACAAGGCCATCATCCGGATGGTCAAGCGCTACGGCTACTACTGACCCTTTCTCCCATGCCTGTCCCGATCCAGCCCCTCCTCCCGAAATGGCGCGGCACCCTGACCGACCGCGAGCGGTTCCGCCGCCAGATGCACCACCTGCCGGTGGACCGGTGCTTCAACATGGAATTCGGGTACTGGGACGACAACTTCAAG
>CAYYGV010000139.1:0-9419 GCA_964471615.1 uncultured Opitutaceae bacterium | reverse complement strand
ACGAGGCCGGGGTCTTCCTGGTCGAGGGCTACCGCGAGATCCGGCGCGCGCTGGAAAAAGGCGTGAAGCTGACGGAGCTGTATTTCTCCGCTGACTGGTTTCTCGGGGAAAACGAACCGGCGCTGATCGCCCAGGCCCGAACGGCCGGAGCGACGGTGTTCGAGTTGTCGAAGGAGGCTTTTGCCAAGGTCGCCTACCGGGAGCGGCCCGACGGCCTGCTGGCGGTCGCGCCGCAGTGGCGCCGCACGCTCGAGGATCTCGCGCTGCCAACCGCACCATTTCTCCTGGTGGTCGAGGCCATCGAGAAACCCGGCAACCTCGGCACCATTCTGCGCAGCGCTGACGCGGCGGGCTGTCATGCCGTGATCGTCTGCGATCCCGTGACGGACATCTTCAATCCGAACGTGGTCCGCGCCTCGACCGGCGTGCTGTTCTCGGTCCCGCTGGTGGTCACGGAGAGCGAGCCGGTGCGGAACTGGCTCCGGTCGCGCGGCATCCGGGCGGTGGCCACGACACCGGCGGCCGAGACACTCTACACGACGGCCGACCTGCGCGGCTCGCTCGCGATCGTGATGGGCAGCGAGCAGTACGGGCTGAGCGACTTCTGGTTGAAGCAGAGCGACCTCACCGTGCGCATCCCGATGGCGGGGCAGGCCGACTCGCTGAACGTGGCGATGGCGACAATCATCACGCTGTTCGAGGCTGTGCGGCAGCGGGGCTGACCTCCGGGTTTGCGTGCCACGGGCGCGTCGCCCTAAAGAATGGCGATGCGAACCTGGCTGTTTCTGGTGCTGGCCAGCGCCCTTGTCGGCGCGCCGACTGATCAGGAAATCTCCCGCCTCGCGGACGCGGCCCGCCAGCTGCCGGCCAAGGCGTTCTTCGGCAATAACCAGGTCATCGCCCCGCAGCTTTCTCCGGACGGCTCAAAGATCGCGTTTCTGTTTCCGCTGGATGACCGCCGGGCCGTCGGCGTCTTTGAGCGGGCCACCGGGAACGCCTATCTGGTGATCAAGGCGCCCAACGAGAGCATCGATGAGCTGGTCTGGAAGGGTAACGAGCACCTGATTGCCTACGCGGACTATCACGGCAACCGGGAGCCCGACATCATCCTGACCGACCTGGCGGGCAAGAAGATCGTCAAGCTCAACGACAAGTTCGGGATGATGGGAATCGTTGAACCGCGGACGGATGATCCGGAAAACGTCGTGGCCTACTTCTGGGACCGGAACATGGGCGGCTACCTGCAGCTGTTCAATGTCTACTCCGGCAAGTGTCAGCTGGTGTTCCGGCGCCCTGAAGGCGACAGCCACACCTTGTTCAGTGACTTTATCGTCGATGGGTCCGGCGCTGTCCGTTTCTACGGCGCGCTGCTCGAGAAGAAGATCACACTGAACTACCGTGACGGTCTGGGGGCGAAGCCGGTCGTGCTAAAAACCTGGCCCAGGCACGGCTACGCCGAGTGGATGGAAGAGGGCAAGGTAACGAGCGACGGCCAGACCGGCTATCTGGTCGTCCGCGACACCGAGGACCGCGGGGCGCTGTACCAGTTTGATACCACCAAGCACGAACTCAGCGGTCCGGTGTTCGTTCCTCCCGAGGGAGAAATCAAGAAGCTGGTCTTTTCCCGCGACGGCAACCGGTTGGACGGCGTGTTGTACGAGGGCGCCAAGCCCAAGTACCACTGGTTCAATCCCGAGCGCGCCGCACTGCAGACCTCGATCGAGGAGGCGTTCCCGGGAGTGGAAGTGAAAATTGTCAGCGCCTCGAAGGACGGGGCGGTGATGATCGTGCAGGTGCAGTCGGATCGGGAGCCCGGAGCCTTCTTCGTGCTGGACCGGCCGGCGAAGAGCATGGCGCTGTTCAAGCGAGTGCAGCCGGGACTCGACGGTCGCCTGCTCCGTCCCATGGAGCCCATCGCGTTCAAGGCGCGCGACGGACTGCCGCTGGAAGGCTACATCACCCGGCCCTGGGCCTCGATGACGGGAAAACGGGTGCCAATGGTGGTGTTGCCGCACGGCGGGCCGTTCGGCATTCGCGACACGTGGGGCTACGATGCGGAGGTGCAGTTTCTGGCATCGCGGGGTTATGCCGTGCTCCAAGTGAACTTCCGCGGCTCGGGTGGTTATGGCCGCTCTTTCATCGACAAGGGCAAGGCCCAATGGGGTCGGGGCATGCAGAATGACCTCACCGACGGGGCGAGCTGGGCCATTGCCCAGGGTATCGCGGACCCCAAGCGGGTGGCCATCTACGGGGCTAGTTACGGCGGCTATGCCGCGCTCGCCGGAGTGACCCTGACGCCCGACCTCTATTGCTGCGCCGTGAACTGCGTCGGCGCGACCGACCTGGAGATCACCTATCACTATCGCGGCATGGACGCCGACATGAGGAACGATGACTTTGACTATCGCGAAGTCTGGGTGGGACCGAACAAGGACTATCGTTCGGAAACCTCGCCGATCCGCATGATCGAGCGCATCAAGGTCCCCACCTTTCATGCCTACGGGAAGAACGACCCGGTGGTGGAGTTTGACCACTGGACGCGGCTGAAGCGCGAGCTCAAGAAATACAACAAGCCGTTCGAGTTCCTGGTCGAGGAGGACCAGGGTCACGGTTTCGACCGCGGCAAGGCCTCGATCGAGTTCTACGAGCGGCTCGAGCGGTTCCTCGCCGCCCACCTCAAGGAGTGAACGCCCGGCTCCGTCCGGCGGATCACGCGCTCGTCAGGCGCCGCACCAGCCCGCGGTAGGGCGGCAGCAGGACGAGCGCCATGAAGAGTTTCACGCCCAGGTCGCCGCAGGCGAGCGGCAGCCATGGAACCTGGGTGCCGTAGAACGCGAGACTGAAGAAAATCGCGGTGTCGATGATGGAGGCGGCGACGGAGCCGAAGAACGGCGCCTTCCACCAGCTTTGGCGCCGGAGCTGGTTGAAGACCGCGACATCGAGCAGCTGCGAAACGATGAACGCCGCGCCCGAGGCGATCGCGATTCGCACCGGCGCGAGGATCGCCGAGCAGGTCAGCCCGCACGCGAACCCGATCCAGGCCACCCGGCGGGCGAGCTGGGGGCCGACCACGCGGTTGCAGACGTCCGTGACAAAGTACGCGACGGGGTAAGAAAACGCCCCCCAGGTCAGCCACGGGTTGATCGGAAACTGCACGAGCAGGTTGGAGACGAGCACGATCGCCGCCATGGCGAGCGCGGGCAGGATGATCTGACGGGCTTGGACAGTCATGGAATCAGGCGCCGACCTGGCGGTACGAGTCGATCAGCGCGGCCGTGCCGTCGGCCATGGTGATCCAGGGGGTGTAAGCGAGGTCACGGCGCGCGGCGGAGATGTCGAACCAGTGGTCCTTGGCGAGCTCGGCCGCGATGAACCGGGTCATGGGCGGCTCGCCCCGCAGCGGCAGCAGCCGCCACGCGACCTCGCAACAGGCGCCGACGGTGAGGGCGGCGCCGAGCGGCACGCGCCGGGTGACGAGAGGAATCCGGAGCGCGGTCAGCAGGCCGTTGATCCAGTCCCAGAGCCGGACCGGCTCGCCATTGGTGATGAAATAGGCGCGTCCCGCGGGGTCGCCGGCCCGCTCCGCGGCACCGCGGCGCAGCGCGGCCTCGGCGAGCACGTGAGCCTCGACGGCGTTCTCGATGTGCACCATGTCGACTTGGTTCCGTCCGGTGCCGACGATGCGGAGCCGACCAGCCCGGGCGCGGGCGAGCACCCGCGGCACGAGGTGCGGGTCGCCGACTCCCCAGATGAGGTGTGGCCGGAGCGCGACGGTGCGGAGGTTCGGCGAAGTGGCGGCGAGCACCTCGCGCTCGGCGACGGCCTTTGTGAGCGGGTACGGGCTCGGGCAAGACGTCGTGAGTGGCAGGGACTCGTCGGCATTCGCGAGGTCCCGGCCGTTGTACACCACGCTCGGGGTGGAGGTGTGCACCAGGTAGGAGACTCCGTGGGCGCGGCAGCCCTCGAGCAGGGCGCGAGTGCCGAGGACATTGGTGCGTTGAAAATCGGCGTGACGGCCCCAGACCCCGACCTTGGCCGCGGTGTGGTAGACGGTCTCCATGCCAGCGCAGGCGGCGCGGACCGCTTCGGCGTCGTCGAGTGAAGCCTGGATGAAGCGGACGCCGCGGTCCTGGAGATCCGGCGCCGGGGTGCGTCCCAGGATCGCGACGGTGCGGCCGTCGCGGAGCAGGCGCTCCACGAGATTGCGACCGAGGAAGCCGGTGCCACCGGTGACCAGGACGCTCATGGGGTGGCGGGCACCTCAATGCCCGGGGCGCGCGCGGCCCACGCCGCGAGCGTGAGCCGGTGGATCTTGGCGTTGTGCCGGACGTCGACCGGAAACCGGGGACGGAAATAGAAGCGGCGGATGCGCGAGGTGTGCGGATGTCGGAGCGCGAGGGCGCGGAGCTCGGCAGCGAACGCCCGGGCGGCCCGGAGCGACGGCGCCGACGGAGTCTCCACCACCACCGCGGGCTGCTGCCGGCCGCGGGGCCCGAGGCCGACCAGGGCGCAGCGCTTCACCTCCGGGTGCTGGCGGAATACCTGTTCGCACGGTTCGGTGAACATTGTCCCCTCGGCGGTGACGACCCGCTCGGCCTTGCGGCCGGCGAACCAGAGACGGCTGGAGTAGTCGAGAAAACCGCAGTCCCCCATGCGATGCCAGACCGTGCCGTCCGGAGCCGGGATCTTGGCGAGGGCGGTGGCCGCGGGCATCGCGTCGTACTGCCGGGTCACCACCGGGCCCTGGACGATGATCTCCCCCACCTCACCGGTCGGCAGGTCGCGGACGGCATCAATCGAGGGGATTGGCTCGTCGGTGAGGGCGATGATCCGGACCGTGATGCCGGGCAGCGGCCGCCCGACGCAGGCGCCGCGGACGCCCGCGGGATCGATCTCGGTGGACGAAACCGTGGCCACGGGCAACGCCTCGGTGGCGCCATACGGGCTGTGCAGCCGGCCGCTGGGCAGCAGGCGGCGGGAGTTTTCCCAGAGCGCGGCGGGCACCGGGGCGCCGGCGCTGAGGACGCGGCGCAAGGTGGGTAGCGTGATGTGCTCGCGCTCGCAGTACTCGCTCACCTTGAGCCAGAGCGTCGGCGAGCCGAAGGAATTCGTCACGTTCTCCTGCCGGATCGCCTGCACGATCCGCGCGGGATCGACTGCGGCGGGTCGCCGTGGATCCATCTCGGGCACCACGGTGGTCATCCCGAGCGCGGGATTGAAGAGCGCGAAGATCGGCAGCATGGGCAGATCAACCTCACCCGGCTCGATGTCGTAGGCCTCGCGGATCATCCGCACTTGCGCCTCAAACATCCCGTGCTCGTAGCACACGCCCTTGGGGGCGCCGGTGGAGCCGGAGGTGAACAGGATTGCCGCCAGATCGGTCGCGGCATTCTCCGCCATGCCCGCGGTGGCGGCGGCGGCTGTCGAAACCCGGGCGATGGGCGAGGCGTCGACCGGGACCCGGACGGCGACGCTGGAGAACGACCGCCGGAAGACGCGGCTGAGGAAACGCGCTAGCGGGATGCCGACCAGGGCGCGGGGCCGCGACTGGGCGACGCACGAGAGAAAATTCCGCAGGCCCATGCCCGGATCAATGACCACGGGAACAGCCCCGGTGCGGAACAGGGCGAACACCACCGCGATCAGCGGCAGGCCGGGTTTCACCATGACGAGCGTGCGATCGCCGCGACGCACGCCGGCCGCGGCGAGGCGGGCCTGCCAGCCGGCGACCTCGGCGTCGAGCTCGGCAAACGAAAGCGTGAGATAGACGATCCGGCCGTCTGCACTGCGGCCACGCGGGATCTTGAGTGCCGGCCTCGCGGGCTGGGCCGCGGCCATGAGGCCGAGATGGCGCGCGATGTTGGCGTTGCTGACGGAGGTCACGGCGGGATGGCGTCCGGGTGACGGGATGGTCCGCAGGGTGGCGCGGCCCCGGGTCTAGCGCGCCTTGAGCGCGGGTTCATGCCGGAGCAGGTCGGCCTGCCACGGCAGGAGGACCTTGCTGATATGGCGGGGATCGCGGGCGATCTGGGCGAGCTGGGAGCGGTTCGCGATCAGCGTGGGTTCGAAGCCGAGCTTCTTGGCGATACGGTCGCGGTCACTCTTGATTCGTTCCTGCAGCTCGATCTCCGCCTGGGTGAGCGAGACATGGTTCGGGTCGCGGCCCGGACGGCGCGGCAGGGTCTTGGGATCGCGCTCGAGCCCGGCGCGCACGGCGGCGCTGAGGGAGGGAAAGAGGCGGCTGTGGCGTTTGCCGAGGTGGACGCGGACGAGGATCGACTCCTCCGTGCCGCCCGACTCGGCGGCCTCGGCGAGTTGGACGAGCAGGGCGTTGCCGCAGACCTTGAACGGCGGGGTGTCGAGACGCTGGGCATGCTGCTCGCGCCAGTGCCAGACCGCGTGGAGCACGCTGAGACCGGCGCCGCGGAGCCGCTCACTGCGGCCGATGCGCCAGTCGTTGTCCGTCGCGGGCGCAAAGCCGGTCGCGCCGGCCTCGATCTGCGCGCGGCACTGCTGGTCGAGCCACTCGAGCCGGTTGTGCTTCTTCAGCTCGCGCGTCAGGAGATCGCGCAGCTCCGGTAGGTGCCAGACGTCAAGCGCGGCGTAGTTGAGGAGCTTGGGCGTGATGGGCCGGGCGGACCAGTTGGCCTTCTGGCCGGACTTGTCCACCGTGACGCCGAAATGATCCTCGAGGAGGGAGCCGAGGCCGATGCGCGCGCGGCCGAGGAGCTGCGCGGCGAGCATGGTGTCGAAGATGCTCTTGGGACGGAAACCCGCGAGGTCGTGCAGCAGGCGAAGGTCGAAGTCGCTGCCGTGCATGATCAGGTGCTTCGAGGCGAGCTTGTGCAGGAGTCCGTCGAACTTCAGCCCGGGCGCCAGCATGTCGACGAGGTAGACCTCCTTGCCCACGAGCAGCTGCATCAGGCAGAC
The DNA here is from genome assembly GCA_964471615.1 of uncultured Opitutaceae bacterium. Lineage (GTDB taxonomy): Bacteria > Verrucomicrobiota > Verrucomicrobiia > Opitutales > Opitutaceae > Opi-474. The sequence continues at coordinate 2,489 of CAYYGV010000139.1, read as the reverse complement.
CCGCGTCTTGTAGTGGAACATGTTGTCCGCCTCGGTATCGAGGGCGACCTCATGCACCCGGTCCAGCGCATGCAGCAGCGGCGCCAGCGAGCCGGGTTGGTCGAGCAGCTGGTAGGCGGGCGGACGAGTCGTCACTTTGACGCCGAGCAGGCGGCGCACAGGGATCGGGAGGAAACGGGAAATCATGCAGCGGGCGGCGTTTTCTCCCATGCTGTCACGAAGGCATCAATCAACAAAGGTAGATCATCCGCATACCCGCCCTCCAGGATCGCCGCCGCCGGCCGCCCGGTCGCCCGCAGCCAGGCGCCGAGCGTGGCGAAATCGGCCGTTTCCAGCGTCATGGCGGTGATGGGATCGTGGGCGTAGGCGTCGAAGCCCGCCGACACGAGGATCAGGTCCGGCTGGAAGGCGACCACCTCATCGAGGGACTCCCGCAACGCCTGCACGTGCGCGGCGCGCGGCGTGTGGGGCGCGACCGGCCAGTTGCGGCAGTTGTCGAACGACTGGGTGCCGGTGCCGGGATAACCGGGATACTGGTGGACGGAGGTGAACAGCACGCCGTCTCGCCCGTGCAGGATCGCCTCGGTGCCGTTGCCGTGGTGGGCGTCGAAGTCCCAGATCGCGACCCGAGCCACGCCCTGCTTCCGGGCGTGAAGCGCGGCGAGGGCAATCTGGTTGAGATAACAGAAGCCCATCGCCTGGTCGGCGGTCGCATGGTGGCCGGGTGGACGCATGAGCGAGAACACGCGCTCGCCCTGCCGGGCGAGATCCGCGGCCTGGATCGCGGCGGCCACCGCCTGCCGGGCGTGCTCCGGGATATCCGGAAGATAGGGCGTATCGTCGTCGAAGTCCCGCTTCACGCCCAACCGCCGCAGGTGCGCGGGCGAGTGTCCCAGCAGGAGCACCTCATCCGTCACCGTGGCGGGCGGCACCCGCCAGGACCAGTCCGGGTGGGCGGCGCGGAGATGGGCGGCGCTGCGGATCACCCGGGCGGGCTGCTCGGGGCGCATTGACGAGCCGTACGCGGCGCAGCGGGGATCGTGCAGGAGGATCATGCCGTGATTTCTGTTTGTGACTTTTCCCCGCGGGGAGGCCAGAGTTTTAACCATGAAAGTCGTGGTGCTCTGCTCCGGCGGGATGGATTCCGTGACCGCGCTCCATTGGGCGCGCCGGGAGCACCAGCTCGTGGCCGCGGTGAGCTTCAACTACGGGGCGAAACACAACCCCCGGGAGCTGCCATTCGCCGCCGAGCATGCGTCTCGGCTCGGGGTCCGCCACGAGGTGATCTCGCTCGATTTCGTGAACCGGCTGTTCTCGTCCCACCTGCTCCAGGGCGGCGGGGCGATTCCCGACGGGCATTACGAGGCCGCGAACATGAAGCAGACGGTGGTGCCGTTCCGGAACGCGATCATGCTGTCGATCGCCGCCGGGTTTGCCGAGAGCGCCGGGGCGGACGGACTGGTCATCGCGGCGCACGGCGGCGACCACGCGATCTACCCGGATTGCCGCGAGGATTTCATGGTGGCGATGGGCGAGGCCATGCGGCTCGGCACCTACGCGCAGGTGGAGCTCCTGCGTCCGTTCATCGCCCTCAGCAAATCCGGCATCGCCCAGGAGGGGGCGCGGCTGGGCGTCGACTACTCCCGCACCTGGTCCTGCTACAAGGGCGGCGCCCGTCATTGCGGCAAGTGCGGCACCTGCGTGGAGCGCCGCGAGGCGTTCCTCGTGGCCGGGTTGAAGGACCCCACCGACTACGAGTCGACCGACCCGCTGCCGCCCAAGCCGGGAGCCGCCTGACGCGCGGCCACCTCACCATGCTCATCGCGGAGATCTTCCACTCCATCCAGGGCGAGGGTCGCCTGACCGGCGTGCCGTCGGTCTTCGTGCGCACGAGCGGCTGCAACCTGCGGTGCAACTGGTGCGACACCCCGTACGCGTCGTGGAATCCCGAGGGCAAGGCCTGGAGCCAGGCTGAGATCATCGCGGAGGTGGAGAAATACCCTTCGCGGCATGTCGTGCTGACCGGCGGGGAGCCGATGATCGCAAAGGACATCGCGGGCTTGGCGACGGCGCTGCGGGAGCTGGGGTACCACCTGACGATCGAGACGGCGGGCACGGTGCCGCCGGACGGCATCGCCTGCGACCTGGCCTCGCTCTCGCCGAAGCTGCTGAACTCCGCCCCGGACGCGCGGCTCGGTCCGGCTTGGCGCAAGAAACACGAGTCACTGCGCTGGCAACCGGACGTGGTGCGCGCGTGGCTCGGGCAGTACGACTACCAGCTGAAGTTTGTCGTCGCGCAGCCGACCGACATCGAGGAAGTGGAGGGCATGCTGGCGCGCCTGAAACTGGAGGTGCCGCGCGAGCGCGTGCTGCTGATGCCGGAAGGCGTGACCCTGGAGCAGATCCGGGCGCGGGCCGGCTGGCTGGCGGAAACCTGCAAGGCGCGCGGCTACCGTTACGCGCACCGGCTGCACCTCGAGCTCTACGGC
>CAYYGV010000138.1:0-9469 GCA_964471615.1 uncultured Opitutaceae bacterium | reverse complement strand
GAAGACGAAGGACTTGGCCGGAGCGTGCTCCTCCTTGGCGGTGAAGTGGGATTTAGCCGTAGCGTCCATGATGCAGGATTACTTGAGACTTGAGAGGTAGGCGACGAGCGCGGTGACGTCGTCGGAGGTGAGCTGGATGTTGTTCCCGAGATAGCCGGTCACATACATCTTGTTGCCGGGCTTCACCTCGTTCGGGTGGGTGATCCAGCGCGCGAGCTGCTCGTGCGTGTTCTCCAGCAGGCCGGCCGCAATCGTGGTGCGGGCGCCGACGTGGGTGAGGTCCGGGTAGGCGTTGCTGCCGCCGACCATGTGACCGCGGACCACGTGGCAGGAGAAGCAGGTCTTCGACTGGAACAGCTCCTTGCCCTTCGCGATCAGCGCCGCGTTCTCGTTCTTGTCCGGCTCCTGGTGCGCGCGCCAGGCATCGAGCGGGTTCAGGTCGAACTTCTCGGAATAGCCCTTCTCGTTGCGCTTCCAGTCGGTGCGGTACTTGACGAGCTGCGCCTTCGGCTGGTCGCTGCCGTCCTTGACCGTGCGGGCGCCTTCCATCTGGCGGCCCACCCAGTCGTTGAACTCGCGCGGCCCGAGGGCGATCACGCGGAAGCGCATCACGGCGTGCGATTCGCCGCAGTACTCGGCACACTGGCCCCAGAAGTAGCCGGGCTCGTCCGCCTGCAGCCAGATGAAGTTGCCGCGGTTCGGGATCATGTCGACCTTGCCCGCGAGTTTCGGGACCCAGAAGCTGTGGATCACGTCCATCGTGCGGAGGTTGATGCGCACCGGGCGGCCGGCCGGGATCACGAGCTCGTTGCTCACGGTCAGCGGGCCGACGCCGTTGATCTGCTCGGCCGGGTACTCAAAGCGGAACCACCACTGCAGGCCCGTCGCGTTCACCTCGTAGACGTTGGTCTTCTGCTCGACCGGGACGTCGTAGGTGTACCAGATCGACTTGAGGGTGGGGATGGCGATGATGACGAGCGCCATGACGGACGCGCCGATGAGGCTGAGCTCGATCAGCGGGTTGCCGTGGCCCTGCTCCGGCGGCTCGGCGTGCTCGTCCGCCTCGGACTTCGCCCGGAACTTGAGCGTGGCGTAGGCCAGCACGCTGCCGACGATCACGAAGATCACCATCGTGACGGCCACGGTCGTGTAGAACACGTGGAGCTGGCTCTTGGCCACCGGGCCGTTGACCACGATCGTGGACTGGTGCCCGTCCATCCGCCAGAAGTTGTAGTCGCAGCCCGTGAGCAGGAGGGTCGCACCAGCGAGGAGCGCAGCGCGGCCCCAGGTGGTGAAATGAGTGAGCAGGTTGTTCAAACGCATGGATGCTGTCGGAGAGAGATCGACGCCGATTTGGCGAATCGGGAGAGACTTTGAGAACCCTGCGGCATTTCAAGCCATAATCCGCAGATTTTGCGGTTGGCTGCGCATATTTTGTCCTGCCGCCAGTGACGTATTTTCCCGCGGAAAAAGGCGTTCTAATCAGACCGGTGTGGAATTTTTTTTCTGCGAGTTCCGATTGCATCCGGCGCGAGCCCACTGGATAGTATCCGCCCCATGAAACTTCGCTTCATTCTCGCCAGCGTCATCATCGCTTTCATCACCGCCGGTTGTGGCCAAAAGGAAGAGGCCGCTCCCGCCCAGGCCGCCGCCGCCGGCCCGCGCACCTTGGAGCTCACGGCCGGTGACAACATGAAATACAACGTCACCTCCCTCGAGGTGAAGGCCGGCGAGAAGGTCACCATCGTCCTCACCAACATCGGCACGCAGCCGAAGGAGGTTATGGGCCATAACTGGATTCTCCTGAAGATCGGCACCGACCAGGAGGCGTTCGTGAAAGCCGCCGCCCTCGCGAAGGACACGGAGTATTTCCCGTCCGCACTTGCCGACCAGGTCATCGCCCACATCCCGCTCCTCGGGCCCCGCAAGTCCGGCGAAATCACCTTCACCGCCCCCACCACGCCCGGCTCCTATCCGTTCCTCTGCAGCTTCCCCGCCCACTTCCAGGTCGGCATGAAGGGCGTTCTGGTGGTCAAGTAAGACCGGACGACCATCCATTCACTCTCGAGGCCGGACTGCAAAGTCCGGCCTTTTTTGTTGGCTGAAGAACCAAGACGGAAATTCGAAGCACGAGATCAACCGGTCGAATCTCGAAGTCCAAAGATTCAAATTCGAACCAGCGCGTTCAGGACCTCGGTCAGCCCCTCTCGAATTTCGAATTCCAATCTTCGAATTTCCCCGCGCCCCGCGCGGGTCAATTCGCCGGCCACCACTGGTACAGGAAGAAATAGACCAGCACGCCGGTCACCGAGACGTAGTACCAGATCGGAAAGGTCCACTTCGCCCAGGCCTTGTGCCGCTCGTAGTCGCCCTTGATCGCGAACAGGAAGGTCCGCGGTACGAGGTAGGCGATGGCCATCGCCAGAACGATGTGGCTCGTGAGCATCACGTAATAGACCGTGCGGATCGCGCCCTCGCCGCCAAAGGGCGTGTGCACGCCGCGGATCAGCGCCTTGTGGGTCACGTAGCCCACCAGGAACACCGCCGACACGACCATCGCCGCGGTCATGGCCTTCCGGTGCGCCTCGCGGCGGCCGGTCTTGATGAGGATGAAGCCGAGCGTGATGAGGACCGTGGCCAGGCCGTTGAGGGAGGCGTTGATGGCCGGGATGTCGCGGAGGCTCATGGGGCGAGAATCAGGCGGTCGGCCACCAGCGCCAGCAGCAGCAGCGGCAGGTAACCGATCGAGGCGAGGAAGAGTTTGCGCGCCGCCAGGTCGCGGCCCTCCGCGCGGAGAAACCGCGCCGCCCGCCAGACGAACCACGCCCCGCAGGCGACCGCGGCCGCCGCGTAGTACCAGCTGGTCAGGCGCAGGAAGGACGGCAGCACGCTGACCACGACGAGCAGCAGGGTGTTCACAAACGACCACCGGGCGACCCACACCCCGGTCTGGTCGAGCACGGCCAGCATCGGGAAATCCACCACCGTGTAGTCGCGCCGGTAGGTCCAGGCCACCGCCATGAAGTGCGGCACCTGCCAGAAAAAGAGCACGCCAAACAGGATCCAGCCCAGCGCCGTCACCCTGCCCTCGCCGGCCGCCCAGCCGATCAGCGGCGGAAACGCCCCGGCCAGCGCGCCGATCTCGGTCGACCACCGCGACCAGCGCTTCGCCGGCGTGTACCAGCCGAGGTAGGAAATGATCGTCAGCAGCGTGAACAGCGCCGCCAGCGGGTTCACCGTCGCAAACAGGAGGAACAGCGCCACCACGCACATCAGGACGCCCAGCACGAAGGCCGAGCCGTCCGGCACCTTGCCCGCCGGGATCGGCCGGTCCGCCGTCCGTTTCATCAGCGCATCCGTGTCCCGCTCCATCCACTGGTTCAGCGACGCCACGCCGCCCGCCGCCAGCGAGGTCCCGAGCACCAGCCAACCCAGCGTCCAGCTGTCAAACTCCGGCCGCGCCGCGCAGTACCCGACCAGCGCCGTCAGTACCGACAGCAGGCTCAGGCGGGGCTTCGTCAGCTCCACGTAGTCGCCGAGTTTCGGCTTGGGCAGGGAAAGCTCCTCCGTCATGCGGCGCGCGTCCCCTCGACCGCGTCCCGGTGGGCCCACCACGTGAGCCAGAAGGTCGTGGCCAGCGTCAGCGCCCCCACCACCACGTGCCCGGTCGTCACGTACACCGACCGGTAGGTCCAGATGATCTGCGCGCCCAGGATGATCTGCGTCGCGAGCAGCACCAGCAGCAGGACCGCCCCGGCCTTCATCAGGCCCGACGCGCCGCGCTCCCGGAGGAGGTCGAACGCGTACCACGGGATCACGCCGAGCAGCACCAGCGCCATCAGGCGGTGGGCGAAATGGATGCCGACGCGGAAATTCCACTCCAGCGGGAGGATCCCGCCGTCGATCGTCGACGCGGGAAAGGTCGGGATCGCCAGGCCCGCGAAGCTGTGCCGCATCACCGCCGCGATCGCCAGCTGCAGCAGGAGCAGCCCGCAGCAGATTACGCCGAGCCGGCGCACCGACGCCCGCACCGGCGGGCGCTGGCAGGCGATCCACGGCTTGGTGCAGGCCGTCGCCACGGCGATCAGCGCGCACACGAAGGTCTGCGCCAGCACCGCGTGCAGCATCGCGAACAGCCGGCCGACGCTGGTGTCGATCATCCCGACGTGCAGGTGGTCGAGCAGCACACGCAGCCCGCCGACCAGCGCCTGGACGAGGACCAGCCCGACGGCGAAGTACGCCAGTTTCCGCAGCCAGGCCCGGCTTTCCGTCTGCCACAGCCAGACGGCGATCACGATCGTGACCGTGCTCATCACGGCTGCGCTCAGGCGGTGCGAGTGCTCCGCGAACATCGCAACGTTGTCCAGCCAGCCAGTCGGGTTCAGCGAGCCGTTCGACAGCGGCCAGTCGGCGAACACCATCCCGGCCCCGATGGTCGTGGTAAACGCCCCAAGCAGCACCAGCACGAACACCCAGGCGCTGCCAAGCACCGCGAACAGCGCGAGGGCGGGTTTGTGGGCGGCGGTGCGGCCGCTGGGCGTGGGCGTGGGCATGGACGGAAAGGACCGGGGAGCGAAAGCCTCCGGGGCGTACTCCGCAAACCCTTTGACAAATTTTCTCTCCGGCGAATCCGTTAGGCCATGAATGCTAATGCCCTCCTCGCCGCCGGCCTGCTCGTTTTGGCCGGCGCGTCCGGTTGCAGCCGGTCAGCCGCCCCGACCGCGGCCGCGGCGCCGGAGGAGAAACGGTATCCCGTGACCGGTGAAGTCATTTCGGCCGACCCCGCGCGCAAGGTGCTGATCGTCCAGCACGACGAGGTGAAGGGTCTCATGCCGGCCATGACCATGGAGTTCGCGGTGTCCGGGGCCGACGTGGTCGCCTTCAAGCCCGGCCAGCGGATCCGCGCCGAGATGATCCCCAGCGACCAGGGCGACTGGCGCCTTGAGCACATCTGGCCCGACGACAAGGCGGCCGTCGCCGCCGTGGCCAACCAGGCCGCGGCCCTCCGCCAGGACACGCTCATCCGCGGCGGCAGCGCATACCGCGAGGTGGGGGAGGCCATTCCGGACTTCGCCCTGTATGACCAGGAAGGCCGTGTCGTCACGAGCGGCCGCTTCCGCGGCAAGCAGGTCATGCTCAACTTCATCTTCACCCGGTGCCCGGTCGCGACCATGTGCCCGGCGTCCACCGCCAAGATGGTCTCACTCCAGCGTCTCGCGAAGGCCGAGGGCATCCCGAACCTCGAGCTGGTTTCCATCTCGCTCGATCCGACCTACGACACCCCCGCGGTCCTGAAGGAGTATGCGTCCACCCGCGGGATCGACACCGCGAATTTCTCGCTGCTCACGGGACCCGAGAGTGCGATCAAGGACCTGCTGACCCAGTTCGGCGTCGTCGCCGAATTCGACGGCAACCTGCTCAAGCACACGCTCAGCACGCTGCTGATCGACGAGAACGGCCGCATCCGCCACCGCGCCGACGGCAGCGCCTGGGAGCCGAAGGACTTCGTCGAGAAGATGAAGAAATGAGCGCCCCGGCCCAGTCCCTCGACCCGCGCGCCCGGCGCCAGATCGCGATCATCACGCTGGTGGCTCTCGGCATTTTCCTCGGTTTCCGCTACCTGCCGACGGGCACGAACCTGAGTCACATGGATTTTCGGGAGACCGCGACGAACTCGATCGAGTTCTGCGACCCGCTGAATCCGCAGTTTATTCCGGTCGTGGCCGTGAAGTCGCCCGTGGTCATGACCCTCGCGGTGCCCGTGCCAGCCGCCGCCGGCCGGCCGGTCGCCTGCACCGTCAGCCTGCGCACCGCGAGCGGAAAGCCGATCGCGCCGGAGGATCTGATCGTCTCGCATACGCGCCTCCTGCACCTGCTGATCGTCGATCCCTGGCTGGATGACTACCATCACGTCCATCCGGAGCCGGGAGCCCGACCGGGCGACTGGACCTTCTCGTTCACGCCGAAACGCGAGGGCGTGTACCGCGTCTTTGCCGATTTCACGCCGGTCGCGACGGGCCGCGGGCTCTACGCCTCGACCGACCTGCAGGTGGGCCGCTCCGGTTTGCCGTCGGCCTACACCGTGGTGATGCGGCATGAGCCGTCATGGACGACCGACCGCGACGGCCTGCATTGCGAGTTGCGTCCGGCGGTCGAGCCGGTGCGGGCGCGGCGCGCCGTCGACCTGCGGCTGACCCTCACGCGGCCGGACGGCGGCCGGATCGCGCTCGAGCCCGTGATGGGAGCGTTCGCGCACCTGGTGGCGTTCGACGAGGCGCGCAGCGGCTTCGCCCATCTCCATCCGGTGGAAACCGATCTCACGCAGGCATTGGATCCCGTGAAACCCGCGCTCAACTTCAAGGTAATGATCCCGCAACCCGGCAGCTATGTAATCTGGGCGCAGCTCAACGTCGGCGGGCACGAGGAGTTCGTGCCGTTCTGGTTCGATGTAGAGCCGTGAGCCCGAGCCCCGGAGGGGCTCGGTTGATAGTTGAAAGACTTCGGTTGAAAGCCGGCGGTTGAAAGCCGGCGGTTGAAAGGCGTCGGTTGAAAAACGCGGGCCCAGCGAATGGGTGCTGCATTCAATCAGGGTGTGCCTTCAAGCCTGTCTTCCCTGCCTGTCATTCTGAGCGTAGCGAAGAATCCAGTTAACCGTCGTCAGGGGGTTTTGACCGCGTCCCACTGGATTCTTCACTTCGTTCAGAATGACAGTGCAGGGGTGGGGTGAAAACACACCAAAGGTGTCCGCGCCGTCTCTGCCCTGAAGGACCGGCTGCCGCCCTACACGAGCTACTCGCCGGTGCCACAGCCCCTTCAACTTTCAACCGTCAACTTTCAACCAGCCGCAGCCGCGGCCTTCTTCCCGAGCTTTCGCTCCAGTTCCGCCATCGTGCGGACGAACGCCTTTTCCAGGTCGACGTCGTAGGCGTCCGCGAGGACCAGCACGGACCACAGGCAATCGGCCAGTTCGTGGGCGAGCGCCGCATCGAGATTTCGTGCCGGCCGGCGTCCCTCCTTCGCCATCACCAGCTTCATGAGGTCGCCGACGTCGCCGACAAACCCCTGCGCCAGCTCGGCGCCGGACCACGGCCGGCCACCGCGGCGCTGCTCGAGCTTGGCATAAAGGGCGCGAACCCGGCGGGCCCGGCGGGAGAGGGTAGAGAAAGTCATGGCGCGAAGTTGGGCCGCCGCCGCCGCGGATTCAACGGCCGAACGCCGCCGAAAAAGAACGGGGCACGGTCGCATTCGCGCCGTGCCCCGGGGTTACAGGAGGTCAGGGTATCCTAACAAAAGAGCCTCAGTCGTAGGCTTGTGCCGGAGGCAAAGAAAACGTCATCAGGGTCGGATCGGGATCGATCGGCGCCTTATGCGTCTCTTTGCGGCCAAACCGCGCTGGATGAGTGATCAATGACCGTTCTTGCCGTGCTTGGCGCGGAAGCGGGCCATCTCGTGATAGGCGCGGGTCGGGTCGCCATAGACGTTGCCGGCATGGTCCTTGCCGCGGGCGAGGTACAGGTGGTGCCAGCTGCCGATCTTCTCGTGGTGCTGGCGGACCCGCGTGCTCACGTAGCGCATGGTGTAGCCGCAGCGCCGGATGTTCGACGTGTTGGGCTCGCTGCCATGGATGATGCGGCCGTCGTGGAGGCTGCACTGGCCGGCCTCGAGCTCGACTGGGATCGCGCGGGAGGTGTCGCGCTGCGACTCATTGATCTCGTCGTTGAAAACCGCCTCGCCGGGCTTGAGGTCGTAGTAGTCCGAGAAGCCGCGCTTGCCCGTGTTGTGGGTCCGCGGGATCACGTTCATGCAGCCGTTCACCTTGGTCGACGGGTCGATCGCGAGCCAGACGGTCACGACCTCCATCGGCGAGATCATCGTCTGCCAGTAGTGCGAGTCCTCGTGCCACGGCACGCGCTTGCCGTTGCCGCGCGGCTTGCAGATGAAGTGACTCGCGAAGAGCGCGATGTCGGGCCCGAGGATCGGCTCGACCAGGTCGAGCACCTCGTCGGCGAACAGCCATTCGAACAGCTCGGGATGCTGGAAGTGGGGCACGTCCATCGACTCGGGCCGCACGTCCGTGTCGAGGTTGTTGAGGATGTTCTCGAAGCAGTTCTTCAGGCCGAGGAACTTCTTCTCGGGGAAGACCTGCTCGCGGAAGATGTGGTAGCCCTCGAGGTTGTACTTGGCGACTTGCTCGGGGGTCAGGCGCGGGTGCGCCGTGGGAGTGGAGGTGGAGGCAACCATGCTTGTGTTATATCATCCTCAATCGTTCAAATCTTGCCATAAAAGCGCGTTTTCTTGTGTTATATTGTCCTCATGGCGCTGGAATGCTCCCATTTTCGCCTGGCGGATTTCGTGGGTCCCGGGGAGGCCTACCACTTCGCCCAGACCGACCTGACCGCGGGCAACGCAGCGCGCTACCATGACCACGACTTCCACGAGCTGTTCTGGGTCAGCCGCGGGCGCGGCGTGCACTTGCTCAACGGACGCACGATCCCGCTGCAGCCCGGGCGGCTGTTCCTGATCCGCCCGGCGGACCGGCATCATGTGACCGGCTCCGACCCGGCTCCGCTGCGGATCCTGAACCTCGCCTTCCCGAGCCGAAGCTGGGCGGAGATCCGGCGACGGTATTTTGCGGGTTCGCCCGATCCCTACGAACGGTCCCCGGCCGACCGCGGCTGGCCGCTCGACGCGCCCGGCCAGGCGGTGCTCGCGCACTGGGCGGCGCGGCTGGCGTCGCCCGGACGGCCCCGGGTGGTGCTCGACGGCTTTCTCATGGAGCTGCCGGAGCTCCTGCACGGCCCGGTGCGCGGCGCCAAGCCGGTGCCCGACTGGCTCGCGCGGGCGCGCCGCGAGCTCGCGAGTCCGGAGCATTTCGCCGGCGGCACGCGGGCGCTCGCCCAGCTGGCCGGCCGCAGCCCGTCGCACGTGGCCCGCGCTGTGTTCCGCTGCTACGGCGAGACCCCGACTGACCTCGTGAACGCCGCCCGCATGGAGTTCGCCGCGCGCCAGCTGGCGGACACGACGCGGCCGATCATGGACATCGCCCTCGACTGCGGCCTGAACAACCTCTCGCACTTCTACGCGCTGTTCCGGAAGCGCTACGGGCTGAGCCCGCGACGCTACCGGCTAAGGGCGCATCCGACGGTGAGGGCGTAGTTCGCAGTTCGGAATTCGAAGTTCGTAGTTCGAAATCCCGAATTCGACACCCGAGTCCGCCTCGGTGGCCTCCGTGCCTCCTCAGTGCTCTCCGTGTCGATCACAGACGCGACGAACTGCGGGCCTGCTTCCTCGAATTTCGAATTCCGATCTTCGAATTTCGACGGTCAGAACTTGAGGTGCTTCACCGTCACGCCCTTGTTGATGAGCTGCTTCAGCGAATCGATGCCGATGCGGAGGTGGTCGAGGACGAAGCTCGAGTCGACCTGCTCGTCGCTCTTCGCGGTCTTCACGCCTTCCGGGGTCATGGGCT
>CAYYGV010000137.1:0-9485 GCA_964471615.1 uncultured Opitutaceae bacterium | reverse complement strand
CCCTGCGCCTGTTCTCCGTCATCATCCCCGCCCGGGATGAGGAAGAGTCGCTGCCGTCCACGGTCGAGGACATCCACCGGACCTTCACCGCGGCCGGCGTGCCCCACGAGATCGTGGTGGTCGACGACGGCAGCCGGGACCGCACGTGGAACGTGCTGCAGGAGCTGAAGGCCAAGGTGCCGACGCTCAACCCGACGCAGAACGGCGGGCAGAACGGCTTCGGCCGCGCGGTGCTCTGGGGGCTCGAGCACAGCCGCGGCGATGCCGTGGTCATCATGATGGCCGACGCCTCCGACTCGCCGGCGCACGCGGTGAAATACTGGCAGCTCCTGAACGAGGGGTTCGACTGCGCGTTCGGCAGCCGCTTCATCAAGGGCGGCGAGGTCATCGACTACCCGCGCGTGAAGCTGATGGTGAACCGGCTCGCGAATTTCCTCGTGCGCGTCGGCTTCGGCATCCCGCTGAACGACACGACCAACGCCTTCAAGGCCTACCGCCGCACCGTGATCGACGGCTGCAAGCCGTTTCTCGCGCCCCATTTCAATCTCACCGTCGAGATCCCCCTCAAGGCCATCGTGCGCGGCTTCACCTACACCATCACGCCGATCTCCTGGCAGAACCGGAAATACGGGGAGCCCAAGCTCAAGATCAAGGAGATGGGCAGCCGCTATTTCTTCATCTGCGCGTACGTCTGGCTCGAGAAGTACTTCAGCCGCGGCGACTACAAGCGGAAGACCTGAACCGCGGGTGGTTGGGCTGGAGTTGAAGGTTGAAAGCTGAAAGTTGACGGTGGCGGACGGGATTTTCGTGGCGTCCCTACCTGCGAGGATTTGCCGGCTTCTGGCGCCCCGGAGGCGACAGCGGCAGCGTCCGGCCTTTCAACCTTCAACCGCCTGCTTTCAACTGCCCGCGCGCTCGCGGGCACCGCGAGAATCCAGCTGGTATGCCGCGGCGATTCCGCCGTACTGTGCCGCGAGCCTATCCCGACGCTGTCACCATGAGCCCGACCGCCCTTTTGTCGTCGCCTGTCCTGGCCTTGGTGCCGGCGGGACTGCGGGGCTGGTTCGACGCCGACCCGGGCCGGTATTGGACGACCGCCTGGATCGCGTGGGCGCTGCTCAGTCTCGTCGTGCTGGTCCAGCTGGCACGCGAGTGGCACGCCGGCGCCGCGCTCACAACCAAGCTGCCCGCGTGGTTTTCGCGGCCCTGGTGCTTTGCCACCGTGGTCATCGTGGCGGTCGTCGCCTTCCGCTGGCCGATGCTCCTGGCCGGGCCGCTCGACAATCCGGATGAAACCCAGATGGGCGCGGGCGCCCTCACCTATTGGCACGACCCGGTGCCGTGGCGCTCGGTCGATCTTCACAACGCCGGACCGCTCGACGCCTACGTCCTCTGGCCGGCCCGCCTCCTCACCGGGAGCATCACCTACCCGGGACTCCGGCTCACGGCCCTGGCCCTGCACTTGATCACGGCGCTCGCGGTTTACGGTTTGCTGCGGCGATTCGCGAGCGAGGGCGTCGCCCGGCTCGGCGCGCTGCCGCTCATCGCGTTCGTGGCTTTCACATCGCACTGGGAATACGTCCAGTACTCGAGCGAGCAGCTGTCGGTCGCGCTGCTGGCGGTCGGCGCCTGGTTGCTGGCGGCTGCCGCGACGTCGACGGCCCTGGATGGCGCCGACCAGCGGCAGCGTTGGTACCTCGCCGGGTTTTGCCTCGGCTGCCTGCCCTTCGCCAAGACCCAGGCGGTACCCATGGGGCTCGCGATCGGCCTGCTCGGCCTGGTCGCCGCCTGGCGCGCCGGGGCGTCGCCCGCCCCTCGACGGGTCCGCCGGCTGGTCGCGCTGCTGGGCGGCGCGCTGACGCCCGCGGCGGTCTTCGCGCTGGTGATCAGCCTCTACGGGCTGTGGGCGCAGTTCCATGCCTCCTACATCGAGGCCGGCTCACTCTACATGCTGGGCTACGAGGAGGCGCGGGAGAATGCCGTGCGCAACTTCTGGTCCATGTTTCTCGAGTACAACCACTCGTTCCGGACCTTCGCCTACGGCGCGCTCGCCGCGCTGGTGGCCGCCGCGCTCTTCGGCGGCATCCCGCGCCTGCAGCCGCGACGGCTCCTGGCCGCGGTGATCGCGCTCCTCGCGCTGGCGGCGTGGACCGCGATCTACCCCGCGCGGCCGTTCTGGCATTATCTCCAGTTCCTGCTCCCGCCGCTGGGTTGGGTCGCCGGCCTCTCGCTCGCGTCATACCTGTCGGTCGCCCAGGCCACCGTGCCGCCGCGCTGGCTCGCGACCGTGCGCTGGCTCGCCGTGATCGTCTTCGCGGCCCTCGCCCTGCTGCCGCAGGCGGCAAGCCGCGCCCAGGACCGTCATCCGGCGGTCGGCCAGCTGGAGGCGGCCCGGCTGCGATCCCTCCATCCGGTGTCCGCGAAGCTGCGGGAACTCTCCCGACCCGGCGACACGCTGCTCGTCTGGGGCTGGTTCCCGCGCCTTCACCTTGAGACGGGCCTCACGCAGGCGGTTCGCGACGCGCACACGGCGCGGGCGATTGAACCGCAGCCCATGCGACGGTTTTACCGCGACCGAATCCTGCGCGACCTGGCAAAGCACCCCGCGACCTACATCGTCGACGCGGTTTGTCCGGGAGCCTTCACCTACCATGACCGCGCCGAGGCCGGCCCGGCGGTCTTCCCGGAGTTCGCGGCGCTGTTGGGGAAGCAGTACCGGCTGGTGGCGGAGATCGACGGATTCCGGATCTACCGGCGAGCCGACTAGCGGGTCCCGGGCCGGCCCAGGCTTCGGCCGGACGGAAAAAAACCCTTGTTCCGGTCAGGTCCGATATCATTCACTGGGCGCTTCCATGATCTATCTACTCGGAGGTTCAGGCTACGTGGGGCAGGCCTATCAGGCGCTCCTCACCCGCAAGGGCGTGCCGTTCCGCAATGTGCGGCGCGCGGACCTGGACTACTCGAATCCCGAGGTGCTGACGGCCGCGCTGCGTCGCGACCGCCCCGAGTTCCTGATCAACGCCGCCGGCTACACCGGCAAGCCGAACGTCGACGCCTGCGAGCTCCACAAGGCCGAGTGCCTGATGGGCAATGCCGTGCTGCCCGGCACGATTGCCCAGGCCTGCCAGGCGGCGGGCGTGCCGTGGGGCCATGTTTCGTCGGGCTGCATCTACACGGGCGCCCGGCCCGACGGCTCCGGCTTCACCGAGGAGGACGCGCCGAATTTCACGTTCCGCCAGGACAACTGCTCGTTCTACAGCGGCACCAAGGCCCTCGGCGAGGAGGTGCTGGCCGGCCAGCCCAACGTGTACGTCTGGCGCCTGCGCATCCCCTTCAACGAGGTCGACAATCCGCGCAACTACCTCACGAAGCTGATGCGCTACGCCAAGCTCCTCGAGGCCACCAACTCCATCTCGCAGCTCGAGGAGTTCGTCGCCAGCACGTTCGCCTGCTGGGAGAAGCGCATTCCGTTCGGCATCTACAACGTCACCAATCCCGGCGCGATCACCACGCGCGAGGTCGTCGCCCTGATCCAGAAGGTCGGCGTGCACCCGAAGCAGTACGAGTTCTTCGCCAGCGAGTCCGACTTCATGAAGGTGGCCGCCAAGACCCCGCGCTCCAACTGCGTGATGGACTCCACCAAGCTCGCCCGCGCCGGCATCCGCCTCACCGAGGTCCACACCGCCGTCGAGCAGGCTTTGCGCAGCTGGCGCAAAGCCTGAGGGGTAAGCGATCAGAGCGTAAGGGGTAAGCACCTTGGAGCCGGATCGTATTGTTAGCTGGCGGGACCTCGTGGTCTGGCAGAAGGCCCACGCAGCCGTGCTCGATGTCTACCGGGCAACCCGCAGTTTTCCGTCCGACGAGCGTTTCCGCCTCTCGGACCAGCTCTGTCGCTCGGCCGCCTCCGTGCCCACGAACATCGCCGAGGGCAAGGGACGGGGATCGCGGGCGGAGTTCCGGCAGTTCCTGGTGATTGCCTGGGGATCGATCGAGGAAACTCGATACTTGCTCCTGCTGAGTCGAGACCTTGGCTTTATGACCGTGGAGACGTACACGGACCTTGAACATCGCTACACCGAAGTGTCCAAGATGACCAATGCCTTGCTCCGGTCGCTTAAACCCTAAAGCCTACCCCTCGTGAATCTACTTGTTACCGGCGGCTGCGGCTTCATCGGCTCGAACTTCATCCGTCAGCGGCTCACCGAAAAGGGCTCGGCGCTGGCCAAGTTGGTCAACCTTGACGCGCTCACCTACGCTGGCAACCCGGCGAACCTCGCCGACCTCGCGGGCGACCCGCGGTATGTGTTTGCGCACGGCGACATCGGCGACTCGGCGCTCGTCGCCCGCCTGCTGGCCGAGCACGCGATCGACGCGGTGGTGAACTTCGCGGCGGAGTCCCACGTGGACCGCTCGATCGACTCCCCCGAGCCGTTCATCCAGACCAACGTCGTCGGCACCCTCCGCCTGCTCAACGCGGTGCGCCAGCACTGGTCCAAGCTGCCCGAGGCCCGGAAGGCCGCCTTCCGCTTCCTGCATGTCTCGACCGACGAGGTCTACGGCACCCTCAGCCCGACCGACCCGGCGTTCACCGAGGACACGCCCTTCGCCCCCAACAGCCCGTACGCCGCCTCGAAGGCTGCCAGCGACCACCTGGTCCGCGCCTACCAACACACGTACCACCTGCCGACCCTCACCACCAACTGCTCGAACAACTACGGGCCGTATCACTTCCCCGAGAAGCTCATCCCGCTGATGATCCTCAACGCGCTCGAGGGGAAGCCGCTCCCGGTCTACGGCGACGGCCTCCAGGTGCGCGACTGGCTCTATGTCGAGGACCACGCCGCGGCCATCTGGCTCGTCCTCCAGCGCGGCCGCGTCGGCGAGACCTACAACGTGGGCGGACTGAACGAGAAGCCGAACATCGAGATCGTCCGGACCATCTGCGCGCTGCTCGACCGGAAGTCGCCGCGCGCCGACGGGAAATCCTACGCCACGCAGGTCACCTATGTCGCCGACCGGCCCGGCCACGACCGCCGCTACGCGATCAACTGCGACAAGCTTCAGGCCGAGCTGGGCTGGAAGCCGCGCGAGGATTTCACGTCCGGCATCGCCAAGACCGTCGACTGGTACCTGGCCCACCGCACCTGGTGCGCCGACATCACCTCCAAGAAATACGCCCGCGAGCGCCTCGGCACCAAGGCCTAAGCGGACCGCGCCACCTTTCCTCCCCATCCCCGTGAGCCTCACCTACCCGCACGCGTCGGCCCAAGGCGCGAAAACCCGCAAGGGCATCATCCTCGCCGGCGGTTCCGGCACGCGGCTCTATCCGCTGACGATCGCCGTGAGCAAGCAGCTCATGCCGGTCTACGACAAGCCGATGATCTACTATCCGCTGTCGGTGCTGATGCTCGCCGGCATCCGGGAGATCCTCGTCATCTCCACCCCGCAGGATCTCCCGCTGTTCCGCCGCCTGCTGGGCGACGGCGCCAATCTCGGGCTCAAGCTCTCGTACGCCGAGCAGCCCAGCCCCGACGGTCTCGCCCAGGCGTTTCTCATCGGCGCCGACCACGTCAAGGACTCGCCTTCCGCGCTGATCCTCGGCGACAACCTGTTCTACGGCCATGACCTGACCGCCGCGCTCAAGCGGGCCGACTCCCGCGCGGCCGGCGCGACGATCTTCGGCTATCATGTCGCCGATCCCAAGAGCTACGGCGTCGTCGAGTTCGGTCCCGACGGCCGCGTCCTCTCGCTCGAGGAAAAGCCGGCGCAGCCAAAGTCGAACTACGCCATCCCCGGCCTCTACTTCTTCGACCGTGACGTCGTGGCCTTCGCCCGCCAGCTGAAGCCCTCGAAGCGCGGCGAGCTCGAGATCACCGACCTCAACCGTCTCTACCTCGAGGCCGGCAAGCTCCACGTCGAGCTGCTCGGCCGCGGCACCGCGTGGCTCGACACCGGCACGCACGACTCGCTCATCGAGGCCGCCCAGTTTGTCCACGTCATCGAGAACCGCCAGGGGCTCAAGATCGCCTGCATCGAGGAGATCGCCTACCGCCAGGGCTGGATCGACCGCGCGGGCCTCGACGCCAACATCAAGAAGCTCGGCAAGTCCTCCTACGCCGAGTACCTCCGCCGGATCACCGACTGACCGCGGCGGATTTTTCTCCGCTTTCGCGCGGGCAACCGCATGCTGGCCCCCATGCGCCTGGTCGCGGTTTCCATCGTCAAGAACGAGGCCGACATCATCGAGCCGTTCGTCCGCCACACGCGCGCCTGGGTCGACCACCACCTCGTCTTCGACCACGACAGCTCCGACGGCACCCGCGAAATTCTCGGCGCGCTGCAGGCCGAGGGCCTGCCGCTCACCCTGTTCACCGACGAGGCGCTCGGCAATCTCCAGCAGGCCCGCAGCAACCGGCTCACCACCCTCGCGGCCCGCGACCACGGCGCCGACTGGATCCTGCCGCTCGACGCCGACGAGATTCTCACCGGACCCGGCCGTCCCACCCTTGAAAAAGTTCTGGCCGCCCACGCGTCCGACCGTCCCGCAACGCTGCCCCTGCTGAACTATTTCCCGACCGAGCAGGACAACGCCGCTGAGGAAAACCCGATCCTGCGGCTGCAGACCTGCCAGGCGTTCCCGCCGCGCACGCGGAAGATCATGGTGCCGCGCACACTCGCCCTCGACGCCTCCGTGCTCGCCGGCAAGGGCAGCCACGCGCTGTACCGCGGCGACCATGCTCTCCCGGACCAGCCCCTGCCGACCGGCTTCCACCTGTCGCATCTCGCCCTGCGCTCGCCTCCGCACCAGCTGCTCCGCGTCGTCCTAGCCGAGCTCCAGAAACTCAGCCGCGGCCGCGCCCACGAGGGACTGGATGTGCACTACCGGCTCGGGTTCCAGCTCCTCTCCGAAGACCCTGAGCTGTTCTTCGCCACGGTTCGTCAGCCCGCGTCGAGCGGCCGGCACCTGCCGATTCCGTATCTCGGCGGGCCGTCGCGGCACACCCCGCCGTCGGTCGGCTGGAACCGCGTGGCCCGCGCGATGCTCGCCTTCCTCGAGAAGCTCGCCGTCAGCCACGGTCAGTTGCTTGATGCCGCCGCGCCCGGGCCGAGCGACACCGTCACGGCCGAGGCCACGCTGCGGGAGCTGGGACCCGGAGATTTCCGGCCGCCGACCCACGCGGGCCGAGCCGATGCATTCAGCGGATTCGAGGCTCGGTCCGGCTGGGGCGAAGCGGAGGGCCCGGTGCCCGACGCTTTCCTGCCGCGCTTTCACTGGGCCTACGCCCCGGTGACCGAGCTGGTGGTCCGCTCGGACCGCGCGCGCCCGGCCCGGTTCATCGCCGAGGCGCTGTCCTACTGGGACGACCAAGCGATCACCGCCACCCTCAACGGCGTCCCGCTGTTCGAGCACCGATTCGCGCGGGTGAACCAGAAGGAGCTGATCCAGGCGCCCCTCGCCCTGCAGGCCGGCGACAACCGGCTCGTGCTGCACTACCGGAAGCACGTCACCAGCGAGGTCGACCCGCGCCGGCTCGCGGTAATCTTCCTCTCCCTGCGCATCGTCGACTAGGCGGACGCGGTTGGTTGGAGTGAACGAATCCTTCGCCACCAAGGCATTTTCACAGGAGGCAACGGAGGACACGGAGGTCAGATTCGGATCGTACCTCGGTTATCTCCATTTGCTCCTGTGAGAGGTCGGTTGGTCTTCGCGGTAAAAAACGCACGGCTGCGGCTTGCCTCGCTGCGGCGCGCCCGGCACCGTGCGCAGGACTGACATGCGCGCGTCGTTCGTCATTCCGCTCTACAACTGCCTGCCGCTGACCCAGGCGATGGTGACGAGCCTGCAGGCGTCGCTGCCCGCGGATCTGCCGCACGAAATCATTCTGGTGGATGACGGCAGCACCGACGGGACCCGCGACTGGCTGCGCACCCTGGATCCCGCGCGCGGTTTTGTGGTGGTGTTCAACGAGCGCAACCTCGGTTACGCCGGGGCGAACAACCGCGGGGCGGCGCTGGCCCGTGGCGAGTTCCTGGGCCTGCTCAACAACGACCTGGAGCTGTCGCGAGGCTGGCTGGAGCCGATGCTCGCGGTGCACGGGCGCCTGGGCGCCAGCGCGGGGCTCGTCGGAAACATCCAGTACAATTTCCGGACCGGCGAGGTGGACCACGCCGGCATTTACATCGACCACCGCGGCAAGCCCGCGCACCTGACGTCGCTGCCCCTGCTGCGGCGACTGTATGCGTCCGACGCCTGGCGTCCGGCGGATGCCGTGACCGGCGCGTGCACGCTGGTGCGCCGCGAGCTGTTCGTGCGGCTGGGCGGCTTCGACGAGGGTTTCGCGAATGGCGGGGAGGACGTGGATTTCTGCCTGCGGGCCCGGGCCGCCGGGCACGTGACCGCCGTGGCGCTGCGCAGCGCGGTGCGTCACCACGTGAGCGCTTCGCCGGGCCGGAAGCTGCGCGACGAGCAGAACAGCCGGCGCCTGACGCTGCGCTGGCGCGACGAGCTGGCCCGGCTGGCCGCGCGTTCGTCGTGGTGTGGGCATTATCTCGAGAGCCGCTGGACGAGCCCGCACGACCCCGCCGACTACGACCTCGCCGCCCAGGCCTTGGCCTACGAGCTCCACCTCCGCCGCACCCCACCCCCAGCCGCCTACGCCGCAATGCAGTCCGCCATCGCCCACGAGATCGACCGCTGGAACCAGCTCCTCGGTGCGGCTGTTTAACCACGGATTTCACGAAACCAAGCCGGAGAACTCGGAGGAACGCTGCGGGATGATCGCTCGGCAATCCGAGCAATCATCCCGCAGCGCTTGGACGACGATCCGGTCTTTGCCTACTTGATCACGCGGCGGATGCGCAGGCTCGCATGCTTGAAGTTGAGCAGCAACGCCACCCTCAGCCCGGTAATGTTCAGGTAGCCCAGCATCTGCGCAATGTGCACCTCGGTGAAGTCGGATATGACCTTCGTGTCGACGATTACGGTGTCGTCGACGATCAAGTCCGGCACGAGCCGACCGATGCGGGCGTTCTGGTAGGTCACTCCAAAGGACTTCTGCTGGGTGATTCGCCGACCTCGCGCGCGCAGCTCGATTACCAGGGCCTGCTCGTAGAGTTTCTCGTCCAGTCCAGGTTTGAGATCCGTGTGGACCTTGATCGCAGCCCCGATGATCTCGCGGGTAATTTCCTCATGTAGCATGGCGCCACGCGGCCATCGCCTCCCAAGGCGAGCAACGGCTAATCCGTCTATGCAAGCGTCCTGCGCCGACCGGATTGTCGTCCAAACGAGTGATTGAACCGGGCGGAAGCATGCTTCCGCCGGTTCAATCACTCGCTCCCTCCGAATCCGTCCCTTCCCCGAAATCCGTGGTGAAAAGCGCTCAGCCTACTGTCCGTCCAAGCTCGAGCGGACTACTTCGCGGACGATGGATTGGGGGCGTTGGTTGATGGAGATGAACATGCGGCCGATGTACTCGCCGATCAGG
>CAYYGV010000136.1:0-9533 GCA_964471615.1 uncultured Opitutaceae bacterium | reverse complement strand
GCTCGCGGCACTGGCGGAAGATCCAGGGATTGCGGATGGCGTGGCGGCCGATCATGACGCCGGCGGCGCGGGTCGTGGCGAGGACGGAGGCGGCGCGGGCACTGGAGACGATGTTGCCGTTGGCGAGGACCGGGCAGCGGACGTGGCGAACGGCATCGGCGATGGCGTCGTAGTGCACTTCGCTGCGGTACATCTCCTTCACGGTCCGGCCGTGGACGGACAGGAGATCGACGCGGTGCGTGTTGATCAGCTCGAGGACGCGCTCGAAGTGGCGCAGATCCTCGAATCCGATCCGCATCTTCACGGTGAGGAGACCGGGGACGAGATCGCGCAGGAGGCGGAGAATCTCGTCGATGCGCTCGGGCTCGCGGAGCAGGCCGCCGCCGACGTTTTTCTTGTACACCTTCGGGGCGGGACAGCCGAGGTTGAGGTCGATGCCGGCGACCGGGTGGCGGAGGAGTTCCCGCACGGTCCGGGCGAGGTGGCCGAGATCCTCGCCAATCAGCTGGGCGAAGACCGGGCGGCCGGTGGTATTCTCGTCGATGGACTGGAGAATGTGCTTTTCCGGCGTCGACTGCTGGTGGACGCGGAAGAACTCGGTGAAGAAATAGTCGGGCGCGCCGTAGTGCGCGATGACCCGCATGAAGGCGAGATCGGTGACATCCTGCATCGGGGCCAGCGCGGTGAGCGGCAGGCCGGGAACGATACCGGGCGGCAGGGGCTGCGCGGGGGCCGGCGCGGGATCAGGTTTCATCCTCGCCGGGCTCCTCGGCCTGCTGCCGGCGGACGCGCTCCAGGATCTCGGTCATGTCCTCCGCCGCGTCGAACACGGCGCGCGTGACGAAAAGCGGGCGCTTCTGCTGGAGGGACAGGACAATCGAGTCGCTGGGGCGGGCGTCGATCTCAACGATCTTCTTCCCGAGCTCGTTTTCCATGCGCAGGATGATGCGCGCGTAGTAGGTGCCCTCGTGGGCGTCGTTGATGACCACGTGGTCGAGCCGGGTGTCGAGCCCGAGCATGATGTTGCCGATGAGGTCGTGGGTGAGTGGGCGGTCCTTTTTCACCCCGTCGAGCGTCATCTGGATCGCATTGCCGACCGAGTGGTCGACGTAGATCACGAACGTCTTGGCGTCGTCACCCAGGAAAATGGCGCAGCCATTGGCGGTGGGCATCACGCCTTTCACGGTGACGGTGACGACGTCGTGGTTCATCACCGCATCAATGGACCGCCCCACGCCAAAGCGCAAGCGGCGGAGTGGTCCGGCTCACTCGAAACCCAGGAGGCTGATGCCCCAAGTCTTGGCCTGGGCGACCACGGCGGGCCGGTCGAGCATGATGACCTTGCCGGCCTCGAGCGCGGCGGCGGCCAGGCCGGCCTCGCGCATGGACTCGAGCGTGCGGCGGCCGAAGCAGGGCACGTCGAAGCGGTAGTCCTGGTGGGCCTTGACGGTCTTCACGAAGAGTGCGTCCTCGGTCTTGAAGGCGCCGGCGCGGCGGATCATCTCGTCGGTGCCCTCGAAAGCCTCGACGGCGAGGACGGTGCCCTTGCGGACGACGCAGCCTTGGCCGACGTCGAGGCGGGCGCATTCGCGGGCGATGTGGATGCCGTGGCTCACGTACTCGTCATCGATCGGGAAGGAGCGGCCGGTCATGGCCCCGGGAGTCGCGAGCTGGTCGTCGAGGAAGGCGCGGGCGTCGAGAAGGGTGACGCCGATGGCCTCGATCTCCTTGGCGATGGCGCCGAAGATGGTCTCGGCGTTGCGGCGCTTCAGGGAAAAGAGAATCTGCGTGGCCTTGAGGTCGGGGTGCAGGCCCTTGAAGAGGCGGCGCGGGGTGATCTGGCCGGCCATGATCGCGTAGCCGGCGCCAAACTCCTTGAGCGCCTTCAGCATCTTGCCGAGCTGCCCGACCAGCAGCGTGCGCCGCTCCGACTCGGGAAAGGTGGCGATCAGCTCCGGGGGCGTCTCTTCGTCGAACGCGACCAGGCGCAGCGGCACGCCGGCGCGCCGGATGGCGGCGGCGACCAACTGGGGATAGAGACCCTGGCCGGCAATGAGGGCGACGGGGCGGCGCGGGTCAAAGTCGGGGGGAAGAAAGGCGGACAGCGCGGGCACGGACGGACTGTAGGAGCGGAAAGACAGGAGTTGAAGGTTGAAAGTGGGGCGGCCGGGTCGGTGGACGCGAGCTTCGACTCCGGATTGGGTCGTTGGTTCGCGGGGATTCCCGGTTCGGGACGTCTCCTTGGTTTGGAGGTGGGGTCACTGAGATCACGGAGGATGCACCGAGGTCACAGAGAATGGGCAGGCTGGAGTCGCTGTCCGGTTGTTGGTTGGGTATCCTCGGCGTCGGCACGCAGCCGTTCGTGCCGGAGGAGGAAGGGCGACATCAACGTGTGCGCTGCGGCCCATCGTTGACGGCGCGGTTCGGCGAAGGGGCTCAGCCCTGGCTGCCGTAGTACTTCTTGTAACTCCGGTAATACCGGTAGTTCGTGTAGTACTCGACGCGCCGCGGCGAGAGACCGTTGAGCACGACGCCGAGGACCTCGTTCTTGCCGTTCCGAAGCGCCTTCATGTAGAGCCGAATGTGCTTCCGGTAGGCGCGGTTGAAGCGGCAAACATAGATGACCTCATCCGTGCGCTCGGCGATCAGGAGGCTGTCGGTGACGGCGCCGAGCGGCGGCGAGTCGACGACCACGAGATCGAAGTGCTTCTTGAAGCGCTCGAGCAGCTGGCCGAAGAGGGGATTCTCGAGGAGCTCGGTCGGGCTCTTGGAGCGGCCGCCGGAGCAGAGCAGGCTGAGATTGTCGCTGATCCGGATGATGCCGAGGCTGGGATTCTTGGTCGGATCCTGCTCGAGATCGGCGCCGGCCTCGAACCACGTGATGATGCCGGTGTTGTTCGCCTGCTTGAAGTGCCGGTGCAGCATCGGCCGGCGGAGGTCGCAGTCGATGAGGAGCGTCTTCTTGCCGTGGCGCGCGAAGGAGCCGGCGAGATTGCACGAGATGAGGGTCTTGCCCTCGCCGGGGATCGTGCTGGTGACCAGGATGGACTTGGGGAAATCGAGCTTCGAGTGGATCTTGACCGAGCTGTAGACGCTGAGGAAGGCCTCGACGCCCGGGACCTGCTGGCCAGAGAGCATCAGGTTGTACTTCTCGTCGTCCTTCACCGACGAGAGATCGGGGATGATGCCGAGGAGATTGGCGCCGATGAACGACTCGACGTCCCAGGCGCTCTTGATCCGGTCGTCGATGAAGCTGAGGCCGACCGCGATGCCGAAGAACACCAGGAGCCCGAGACCGAACGACGTGCGGATGATCCGGGGCACATCGGGCTCGTAGGGCCCGGAAGGCACGACCGCGGGGTCGAGCGGGTGCAGTGGGATCTTCTCCAGGTTCCGGGAGGTGGTGGTCTCGTTGAGGCGGTTTAGGATCTGGACGTAGTTGGCCTTCGCGACCGTGGCCTGGTTCTCGAGGGCCTTGTAGGCGATGCTGAGGTCGCCGAGGCGGAGCGAGTCCTTCTCGGCGGTCGCGTACTCGGCCTGAAGGTTGTCCTCGGTGTGCCGGGCCTCGTTGAGGCGGGTGGCGAGGTCGGCGACGGCGAGCTCGATGGCCTTGTCGAGTTGGTCCTGGACGACGGAAATCTGGTTGGAGATGTCGACCATCTTCGGGTGCCGCTCGAGATAGCGCTCGGCCAGCACCGACTGGTTCTGCATGAGGGTCGCGAGCTGGCTCTTGAGGGTCGGGACGGTGGAGTGCCCGGCGATGTAGGAAATCTCGGTAAGGTCGCGCTTCTCCTTCCGGTAGCTTTCGACCTGCGCGTACTGCGTCTCGAGGCTGATGCGGTTGAGCCGCGCGGTCGTGAGGGCGGCGTTGATGGTCGTGAGCCGGGTGCCGACGATGTTGGTGCTGTTGTCGAGGGAGACGAGATTGTGCTCCTTCTTGTAGGCCATCAGCTTTTCCTCGGCGGCGGCGGCGTCCTTGCCCAGCCGCTCAGCCTGGGTCTGGAGGAACTCGACGCCGGTCTCGCTTTTCCCGCCATAGTAGTCGGCGAGGTAATTGAAGAACTGGCTGACGTACTGGTTGGCGACGAGCGCGGCGGCGGCGGGGTCCGGGTGGCGGACGGTGATGCTGATCAGGAGACTGTTGCGGGCGGCATCGATTGAGACGCCACCGAGGCAGGCGCCGGGCGGCGGGGCGGCCTGGCCGGGCGCGAGATTCTTGAGGTAGGGGCGCTGGAGGATCTTCACCTCGTCCGGCGTGAACGAGTCGACGACCCGTTGGCGCAGGCGCTGGCTGTTGAGCTTCTCCAAGTTCGAGCGGAGCTCGACATCGCTGCGGACGGCGGGATCGACGACGCCCTGGGTGGTGACCAGCGTCTCGGGCTTCTCAAACTGCATCGTCGCCGAGGCCTGGTACATCTTCGGCTGGCTGGCCTTCCAGTAGCCGAAGGCGAGCGCCACCACGAGGGCGATGGGCAGGGCGATCCACAGCCGCTCGCGCAGGATGATGTAGTAGTCGCGGAGCGTCCGCCGCTCGATCGGCGTCTCCTCCTTGTCGTGCGAACTCGGGAAAGGCTTGTGGGTTGTATCCGCCATCGCAGGGGGTCAGATGATGCGCTCGGGCACGTAGACGATGTCGCCCGGCTGGAGGAGAAGGGAGTCGTCATCCGCCTTCGCCTTGTTCTTGCCCTTGATGAGGCTTTCCACGTCCACAATGAAGACTTTGACCTCCTTGCCGTCAGCCCCGATTCGTGTCACCCGCACTTCGGTCCCCTTGGCGGTGTCGGTGAAGCCGCCGCACTTGGTCACGGCCTCGAGCACGGTCATGGTGGACTCGGCCGGCAGGACGACGCGCTGCGGGGCCTTGACCTGGCCCTGGACAGAGATCTCGCGGATCGCGTAGACCTCCACGTTGATCGTGACCTGCGGATTGCGGAGGTAGCGCCCGTCGCGGTAGGCGTCGGCGATGGCCTGTTCCGCCTCGCGGAGCGTGAGCCCGAAGACCTTCACCTCGCCGATCAGCGGGAGGTTGATCATGCCGCGGGCGTCGACCCGGGAGACGCGCGACAGGTCGTCCTCGCCGAAGATTGCGACGCGGAGACTGTCGGTGATCGCGATGCGGTAGAGCAGCGCCTTGCGGGAATCGGGCTTCAGTGGCGCGTCCTGAGCCACGACCGGGACGGTCCAGGTCGCGGCCAGGCAAAGGATGCCGAGCAGGAGTATCGTCGTGCGGGTCGGGGTGCGCATGGGGTTACCAGCGGGAAGTCAGCGAAAGGGTGTAGTAGTTCCGGGCGTAGTCCGCGTAGGCCAACGACGACCAGTTCTGGAAGTACGTGTAAGCCAGCTCGGCCTTGAGATGCTGGGAGATGGTGTAGTCGACGCCGCCGCCAAACGTAAAGAACTGATCGCGGCGACCGGCGGCGTTGACGCCGAGGAACCGGGTGGTGCCGCCGCCGACATTGGCGAACACCGAGATCCGGGAATTGAAGGTCAGGCGGGGCGTGATGCTGCCGGAAAAGGTGTCGACCGAGATGTCCGTCGAGGTGACCGACAGGTCGCGCGAGAGCTGGCCGGAAACCGAGAAGCGTTTGGACGGCGTGTAGGTCAGCTCGCCCAGGGCGGTGAGGCCGCGGAAGTCGCCCCCGATGGTGTGGTTGCGCGGATCGCGGATCTGGTAGCCGACCCGAAGCGAACCGGTCAGACGACCCATCACGCGGCCGGACACGCCTACCGTGAAGGACTGGTCGTTGAACGAGGCGTTGCGCGAGCTGTCGACGACCCGGTAGCGGTAGCCGAGGATCAGGTCGCGGTCGCTCTCGAGGGCGTAAAGCAGGTCGGCGCCGATCGACGTCGTCTGGAGGTTGCTGAGGTTGTACTTCGCGTCGTACACCTGCTCGGAGTAACCCGCGGTGCCGGCGACCGAGTAGCGTTCCATCACCGGGTACTTCACCGTGAGGGTGCCGTTATAGTTCCACGACTCGGCGCGGAGGTTGGCGGCGGAATCGGCGCGGTGTTCGCGCACGGCGCTGAGGCTGAGGCCGCCGGTGGTCCGCCCGCCGCCCTTGACGAACTCGAGCGCGAGGCGCGGATCGGTGGAATTCTGGTCGGTGTGGTCGACGAACTGGGAGAGATTCAGGCCGACGCTCGCATTCACGCCGATCCAGCCGGCGCGGCGGGTGTACTCGGCGAGGACGCTCGCCGTGTAGAGGGTGTCGCCGCCGCCCTGGTTGTGCGCGAACAGGTTCGAATCGTAGCCGATGCCCGCGGAGCCCGTGACGTAGATGTGCTCACGTCCGTCGTTGAACGTCACCAGCGCCCGCGCCGGCGGACACACGAGGCACAGGGCCAGCAGCAGGGCGACGGCGGCGCGCAGGGTCGGCAGAAACGGCATGATGGTCGGCAGGAAGGCGGCGGTCAGGGCAGACGCGACGGGCTCACTGTGATGGGCACGGGCAGGGTCTCCGGGACCACCGGCACGGCCCGGACGTCGGAATTGTCCTCACCCGACGTCTCGAAATAGACGGTCTTGCGCGCGGCGCACGCGGCAAAGGTGCTCTCCTCGGCCACGGTCCGGTCACGATTGCTGATCTTCGACACCGTGATGGGATTCGGCTCGTTCGGAGCCCCGGGGCGGATGATGGCCTGTTCTCCGGCGTGAAGCATGTGCCCAACCGTGTCGAGCGGGCCGCCGCGGATCAAGCCGTCGCCGTCGAGAACCGAGATCCGGGTGTACTCAGGGGTCGACTCGATGACCAGCCGCGCGTTTTGCGTGCTGAGGGCCGCGAGGGACGTGCTGTACTTGAGGCTGCTGCCGGCCACGAGCTTGCCGGTGCAGACGCCGAGCGAGCCGCGGACGACGAACGCCTCGGTCTGGGAGCGCGAAGGTTCGACCTCGAGGTCGGTGCGACCGGCTGCGAACGGCTCCTGCGCGAACTTCTGGATCTCGAGCCGGCTGTCGGAATCAAGGTAGAGCCCGGTGCCGTTCGAGAGCACCATCGCGTTTGACGCCTTCGGCTTGGTCTCGATCACGCTGCCCTCGGCCACGTAGGAGCTCTTCACATTGAGCGCCTCAAGCTTTGAGCCGCGGTTGATGATCGACTCACCGGTAACGCTGGCGACGTAGAGCTTCCCCACAGGATTCTTGGCCTGGGCCCGGACCTCGCTCGGAAATGAAGCAATGGCGCCGAAAGCGAGGAGTCCCACCAACATGAGTCTGGATCGGGAGGCTGAGAGTGTATTCATAGGCGCGGCTGAGAGTTAGGTTTCAGGTGACAGGGAGTAGACCTAGGGTGCTACCCCTATACCTCAAGGCTATACTAGGGCTAGGCGACCACGATATTCAGGATGCGTCCAGGTACGTAAATCACTCGCTTCAAGGTCTTACCGGTAACAAACGGCACGACCTTCGGGTTCTCGTACGCAATCTTCACCGCGTCCGCTTCCGACAATCCAACCGGCACCTGCTGATCGCCGCGATGCTTGCCGTTGACCTGGAAAACCAGCTTCACGGTATCGGCGACCAGCTTGGCCGGATCGAACTGCGGCCATGGAGCAGCAAGGATCGAGCCGCGCTGACCGAGACGTTCCCAGAGCTCCTCGGTAATGTGGGGAGCGAAGGGTGCGAGAACCTGCAGAAAGGCGAGCACGGTGGCGCGACTCACAGTGGATGATTTCTGCAGGGCATTTGCAAATATCATCATCTGGGAAATCGCGGTGTTGAGGCGCAGCCCCTCGATGTCGTCACCAACCTTTCGAATGGTTTCGTGGAGCAGCTTAATGAGCTCGGCGCTGTCGCTTGCGGGATCATCCGTGATCTTCGGGTTCACGGCGCCCTCACGATCGAGGCACTCGCGCCAGACCTTCTGCAGGAAGCGGTGGACGCCTTCGATGCCGTTGGGATTCCAGGGCTTCATGGCCTCGAGCGGCCCGAGGAACATCAGGTACAGGCGCAGCGTGTCGGTGCCGTGGCTCGCGATGATGGCATCGGGGTTCACGACATTGCCGCGGCTCTTGGACATCTTTTCGCCGTCCTCGCCGAGGATGATGCCCTGGTGAAAGAGCTTGGTGAACGGCTCGGACTGCGGGACCTGCCCGAGATCGAAGAGCACCTTGTGCCAGAAGCGGGCGTAGAGCAGGTGCAGCACCGCGTGCTCGGCGCCGCCGACGTAGAGGTCGGGCACACCCCAGTAGCGCAGCGCCTCGGGGGAGGCGAAAGCGGCGGCGTTCGCCGGATCGGTGAAGCGCAGGTAGTACCAGCAGGAGCCGGCCCACTGCGGCATCGTGTTCGTCTCGCGGCGACCCCGCACCCAGGCATCGCCCGCCGGACGCGGCTGGCTCGCGGGCAACGCGGCGCCGGTCTCGGCATTGAACCAGATTTCCAGCCAGGCGGTTTCGTTGGCGAGCGGACTCTCGCCGTTGCCGCTCGGCAGGTACGACTGCACCGACGGGAGTTCGAGCGGAAGCGCGGCGGCGGGGAGGGGCAGCGCGTAATGAGTGACGCCTTCGCTCGTGTACGTCACGGGCTCGCCCGGGACATCAGCCTGGCGCCGTGCGACCACGCGACGGTAGTCGGCTTCGCTGACCCAGACCACCGGGAACGGCTCGCCCCAGTAGCGCTGGCGGGAGAACAGCCAGTCGCGGAGCTTGTAGTTGACGGTGGGCTGACCGACGCCCTTGGCGGCGAGGTCGGAGGTGATGCGTTTCTTGGCCTCGGGCCAGGACAGGCCGTTGTAGGTGCCGGAGTTGATGACACGCCCGTCGCCGACGAACGGCAGCTTGGTTTCGCCCTGGGCGGCCTCGATGACCTGCACGATCGGCAGATCGTACTGCTGCGCGAACTCATAGTCGCGCTCGTCGTGGGCGGGCACGGCCATGATGGCGCCGGTGCCGTATCCCATGAGCACGTAGTCCGCGACCCAGATCGGGACGCGCGCGCCGTTGACGGGATTGAGGGCGTACGAGCCGCTGAAGACGCCGGACTTTTCCTTGGCGAGGTCGGTTCGCTCGAGGTCGCTCTTGCCCGCGGCCTTTTTCCGGTAGGCATCGACCGCGGCCTTTTGCGCCGGAGTGGTCAGGTCATCGACGAGCGGGTGCTCGGGGGCGATGACCATGTAGGTGCAGCCGAAAAGGGTGTCGGGCCGCGTGGTGAAGATCTTGAGCTGGCCGAGCGCGCGGTTCTCGAGGTCGAACAGGACCTCGGCACCCTCGCTGCGGCCGATCCAGGCCTCCTGCATGCGCTTGGTCGAGTCGGGCCAGTCGACGTCCTTCAGGTCGGCCAGGAGCCGCTCGGCATAAGCGGTGATGCGCAGCACCCACTGGCGCAGGTTGCGGCGTTCGACGGGGAAGCCACCGACCTCGCTCTTGCCGTCGATGACCTCCTCGTTCGCGAGGACCGTGCGCAGCTCCGGGCACCACCAGACCGGCCGCTCGTCGACGTAGGCCAGGCCGCGCTTGAACAGCTGGAGGAAAATCCACTGCGTCCAGCGGAAGTACTTCGGGTCGGTCGTGTCGATCTCGCGGTCCCAGTCGTACGAGAA
>CAYYGV010000135.1:0-9691 GCA_964471615.1 uncultured Opitutaceae bacterium | reverse complement strand
AGGTGGTGATGAACCTCTGCGTGAACGCCCGCGACGCGATGCCCGACGGCGGCCGGCTGCTGGTGGACACGGAATTCGCGTCGTTCACGCCTGAGACCGCCCGGCAGCGCGAGGGCCGGAAGGCCGGCCGGTTCGTCTGCCTGACCGTCGCCGACTCGGGTCACGGCATGGACCCGGCCACGCTGAAGCGGATTTTCGAGCCATTCTTCACCACGAAGGAAGTGGGCAAGGGTACCGGCCTGGGCCTCGCGACGGTCTACGGCATCGTGAAGCAGCACGGCGGCTGGGTGGAGGTCGACAGCACGGTCGGCCAAGGGAGCACGTTCCGCGTGTACGTGCCGGCGGTGGAGTCCCCGGTGACGGAGGCGACGCACCAGACGGCGCCCGACGTGCCGGGCGGCAAGGAGCGCATCCTGATCGTCGAGGACGATCCGGCGGTGCGCGAGGTGGCGGCGATGTGCCTGGAGGAGGTGGGCTACTCGGTGGTGGTGACGCCGGACGCGATCAAGGGCTTGGAGAAATGGGAGGAGCACGGCCAGCGCTACGACCTCCTGCTGACCGACATGGTGATGCCGGGCGGGATGAGCGGCCTGCGGCTCGCGAAGATGCTGAAGGAAATGAAGCCGGCGCTGAAGGTCATCATCGTGAGCGGATATTCCGCCGAGGCGTCGGATTCGAAGACCCCGTTTACCGAGGTTGGCGTCTACGTCTCGAAGCCCATCGACCGCATCACCCTGCTGACCGTCGTCCGCAAAACCCTCGACAGCTAGAATAGGCCGCCGCTTTCGCGTTCGTCGCGGCCTTGGCGGTTAATCTGGTTCGGATCACAGTGGTTCTTACCACGAAGATCACGAAGGACACGAAGCCGGAGGGGACGGGACTTGGTGAGCTTGGTGTCCTTCGTGGCGAGATTGGACGGGTGAGGCTTGCTCGGGTCGGGATGGTGCCCGGAGGGCGGATGCGGAACTTTCTGTCGCAAGGGCCTTGGTTTTTCGCGGGATGTGCCGATTGGAGGGGAGCAACGGCCTTGCCCTGTGGCGGGCTACCTCATGAAGCCCGCATTCCATTCTCCCCGGGGGTTCACCATCGTGGAGATCATGATTGTCGTGGTCATCATCGGCTTATTGTCGGCGATGGCCCTGCCGGCGTTTGACCGGATCCGTCGCTCGGCCCAGGACCGCGCGGTGCTGAACAACGCCCGCCAGCTCTCGTCGGCGGCGGATCAGTACTACCTTGAGACGGGCGTCTCGACCGTGACGATCGGTGACCTGGTGGGCACGAGCAAATACGTGAAGACCCTGAACCTCGTCGCGAACGAGACATACCCGGACTGCTTCACGCAGGGCGAGGTGATCACCGTCCTCGGCGTGGCGGGCGTGCGGACGATCACGTACGGGCTGTAAGCTGCGGGCGGAGGGCGTGTACGCGGGCTCGACGTGGTGTTTTTTTACCACGGAGAACACGGAGGTGACGATCCGAGGACACGGAGGCATACCATTCCGTACGAGCCACCCGGACCGTCGCACCGGCGGATCGCCGGTACTAGGTCCGGGTGGACTTGGTGGACGATCCGGAGGTGCCGAACCTGGTGTTCTCACGCATCCGGTCTCTGTGTCCTCGGATCGTCTCCTCTGTGCCCTCTGTGGCAAAAACCCGCTCCCGGGCTCCGTGTCCTCGGATCGTCACCTCCGTGTTCTCCGTGGCAAAAAAAGAAACCCCTGCGGCCCTGTAGGCGGCGCGCAAATTGCCTCGCCGGAATGGCGCTGAACTACTTTAATATGGGTGTCCGCCCATGAGAACAAACGTCGCTCTCTCCCTGCTTGGCGCCGCGCTCCTCATTGCCTTGTCCGGCTGCATGTCGGGCCCCGGGGCGCGGTCGATGTCGCCTGACCCGCGGGCGATTCATCACACCGGACTCAGCCAGCTGAGCCTGCCGATCTCCGGCACGTTCGACGTGTCGTACGACCCCGCGCAGTTCGCGGAGCCGTACGACGTCCGCGCGGCGCGACACCGGAACATCGCGGTGATGATCTCGACGCAGCTGCAGCGGGTGGGCCTGACGCGCACCGAGCAGGTGCCGGACCTCGAGGTGCACTACACGTACCGGACGGTGCCGTCGTTCGAAGGCAAGGGTTACCGTCATGCGTTCGACATCACGATCATCCGCGTGAAGGACGCGACCGGCGCCTACAAGCACGACCTGGTGTGGGGCGGCTCGGCGTGGATCGACCGCTGGCCCGAGCAGGACATGACCTACCTCTTCGGCCCGCTGATCGAAGCGCTGCTGCAACATTTCCCGGACGTGCCGCCAAAGGAGTAGGGGACGGGACAGCGTTTGTGAGCGCAGTCCGGGCCTTGGTCAGCGCGATCCCAGGCTCTGTGATGAGCCCTGCCCAGGGCGTTAGTCTGGTCCGAGAACACAGTCGCGCGTAGCGCCCATTTCGAGGCGCGTTCCGAACGTGTGATAACGCGATAACAACGTCTGTTATCGCGTGTCCCGACACGCGCGGCGTGCATATCGTTGATGACCAAAGGGCAGCAATCCTTAGCAAAACGCGTTACCTAACTTAGTTTTCGCGTAGCAACACTTTGGTAACGCGAAGCAACCCTTCCGCATCGCGAAAACAGCCTCAGTTTGCGCGCAGCAAACGTCTGTGAACCCGGGTCGCTCGAGTGTCATTGCGAGACCACCTCTGTTGGCCAGGTGCCCGGACGACGTCAGCGTGATGGAACACTTTGGGTGCGGCATCCGGAACTTATGGAACCCCGGGCAAAGCAACGACTGACGATGGAAGGCCGCCCGACGCGGCCTGTGCCAGTGGCCGGGCCTGCCTTGGAACTCAGTCTTCGCGCCCTCCGTTGTCTCCGTTGCCTCCGGTGAACCTCATGGCGAAAAGTGCTTGAGTCGAGGGGGCGCAGCGCCGTAATTGCCCCCTCCCGCTGAACAGGCGGGTCCCTTTTGCCGAGCTAGCTCAGTTGGTAGAGCAACGCTTTCGTAAAGCGTGGGTCGTCGGTTCAAATCCGATGCTCGGCTCCATTTTCCCCGGTCTGCCTTGTGCAGGCCGGGGAATTTTTTTTGGCCGGTGCCGCCTAGCTAGTTTACTCCCTCGATAGGGGCCTTGATGGCAATTGAGTCATGCTGAATCATCTGATTGGCCCAATGTTCTGCCGGCGGCCAGCGAACCACCGTCACTGTGGCGGTGTAGAACCACTGTCTACCGCAGGTTTCTTCTCGTCCGGACGTGGCGATGAAATTCGGCGACGAAGTCTAGAGGTGAATCGTTCGTACAGCTCTGGTTGCCCGGCTTCAAAGCACAAATGCCTCAATGGGCGATCTAGGCGTCGGAGCATCCAGTGTCCAATGTCGCTGTGGTCGAGGTCGAGCACTTGGCATAGTTCGTCGAGTCCTTCTACGGTTTCGATAACCGCTGCCGGGGTGAATCGGGTTGGCCTAGTTGCGCGAGCTGCGCTCATTCTTGTAAGTTCGAGAACCTCTTCGAGCATATCTCGGTCAGATCGTTTTTCTTTACGCGACACTTTTTCGTGTGACCGCAAGATTTCAGCGCATTGCGATTCGAGCTTTGGCCACCACATTT
Organism: uncultured Opitutaceae bacterium; assembly: GCA_964471615.1. Classification (GTDB taxonomy): domain Bacteria; phylum Verrucomicrobiota; class Verrucomicrobiia; order Opitutales; family Opitutaceae; genus Opi-474. The sequence continues at coordinate 6,095 of CAYYGV010000135.1, read as the reverse complement.
CAAATACGGTGTCTAGTACGGTACTTTCCAGGCGGGCATCGCCACCTGCGGCATTGATTGCTGCAACTAGGCGTTTGAAGTCCTCTTTTAGGAAGCGGGTGGCTTGAAAGCTGGTGAGCGGTCCTTTTACTTCAGCGGAGTCGATATCAAAAAGGAGTGTGCATACTCTGCTCTTGTCGATGCTCTTGGACAGAGCACCCGCTTCGAACAAGATCCATGGTTTCTCCGTGTTGTCGCGGGTCAGGCATATGATCCCGACGTTCGATGTTTCTAGTTCCTTTGCGATTTCCGAATTCCATTTCGCGCCTTTCTCGATGTCTTCCGGCGAGAAATAGGGCTTTACGTATTGAAGAGCGGACGGGAGCCAGTTTCTGAGAGCCTCGCCGAGCTTCTTGCTGAGTTCTCCTGACCAACTAATAAAGACCTTGGTAGGCATAGTGAGCTTGTGTGGTTGATTGTTTTCGCCCGGAGAGGTGCGGCAGTTGATTGGATGGACGGAACTCCTAGGAGCTTGGCTTAGGCCAGCCAGTTTCGATTTCCTTGTTTGCGGTGAAGTTGTCGGAGAAGTGGTGTTGCGCGTTAAAGGCGCGGAGTCTGTGCGCTATTTTTTGCACATTAGTGCGGACGACACGGACCGCATCGGTGGATATTGGGAAGTTCTTACCTTTGTCGGCACCTTTGAAGACGGTCCAGCAAGGGACCCTGATCCAGGTGATATCTGCTCCCGCTGGTACTTGGATGTTTGTTCTAGCGGAAGATATATCGATCGCTGCCTGAGCGTGTACGATACCGTGCACAACTATGTTCCGATCGCGTGAGGCAATTGTAATGAGGCGGTTTAGTGCGCGTAGTTCGTCGAGTGCGACGGCGTCCACTTTTGCCGGCGCGTGCTCAAGGATCATTTCCCAACGTTTGCGAAGGTCTAGTTGCCACGTGAAGATTTTCCCAAGTCGTTCTTCGACGTTGAGCAGGCCCCACAGGGTCGTTTCAGCGACAGCTTCAAGAAACGACCACGCCGAACACAACCTACCGATCTCAATGTAGGTCGCTTCTGAGGGTTCGCTGTTCGGGGGAGTTCCCGAAATGTGTAATACGTCCGGCACGTTGTCTTGGATGGAAGTGTTGGACCTTATTTACTCATTCCGCCACTCGTGGACTAGTGATCAAAGCCAATGTCTACCGGAATTCCGGTAGACATTGGCTTCCTCTGTCGGCGTCTTCATTCGGAGAACTTGGTTTGTCGGGTCAAATCCGATGCTCGGCTCCATTTTCCCCGGTCTGCTTCACGCGGGCCGGGGAACTTTTTTTGGCCATGCGAGGTCGGACGGATTAGCGTCGTTAATCGTAAGCCAAGAAATGAGGGGACATTCTGATTGCTCCGGGGGGCTGGGTCCGCGACTTCAAGGAGCGCTTTTTGCTCCTTCAGTGATGAATCCTGCGATTTTTCGCCCAGACGTTAACCGGATGGCCCTTTCCGTCGTCATGGTAGGCGCCACCCCCTCATGAGTCTCCGTTCGCGTCCGCTCGCCGCCCACGTTCGGTCCGTCGCATTCGCCGTCTCGCTTTACTTCGTGCTACTGCGCGAGGTCCGCGCGGAGTCCAGCGTCACCTACAAGTACGAGGATTATCGCGAGGCCGACGGCCGGATTTCGGTCAAGGCCCAGTACGGTCTCTGGCAGCAGGACATCGGCACCGACTCGGTGCTGAAGGTCAGCGGGGCCCTGGATGCGATCGCGGGCGCCACGCCGACGGGTCAGCCGGGCGCCACCGCGAGCGCTCCGGTGATGCTGGCTGACATTCATGATCGCCGTAAGGCCTGGACCGCCGACTTCTCGCGCCAGGTAGGTCGGCTGAACTTCGATCTCGGGGTGTCGAATTCCCGCGAGGGCGACTACGTCTCGAACGGCTACTCCCTCACGAGCGTCACCGACTTCAACGACAAGAACTCCGGTCTCGTGCTCGGGATCGCCGGCAACGACGACGACGTGAAGGTCTTCTTCCAGCAGCCGTGGCTGAAGAAGCGCAGCGTCGACGGCATCGTCGGGCTGAACCAGGTGCTCGATAAGAACACCACGATGTCGTTCAACCTCACGTATGGGCGTTCGACGGGGTACCTGAGCGATCCGTACAAGATCATCCTCAAGACGACCGAGATCGTGCCGGGCGTGACGCTCCCGCTGACGTTTCCCGAGAACCGTCCGTCCGAGCGTGAGAAGTGGATCGCGTTCGTGAGCTACAATCACGCGGTCGAGGCCTACGACGGCGCGATCGAGGCGAGTTACCTGTTCTTTCACGACAGCTACGGCAGTTCGAGCCACACGCTGAGCGCGACCTGGTTCCAGAATCTCGGCGCGAAGTTCATTCTCGCGCCGGCGCTGCGGTACTACGAGCAGGACGCCGCGGATTTCTATCACGTGTCGCTCAACGGCACGAGCATCACTCCGCTGCTGGCCCCGTCGTCGCAGGCCCCGTACTACTCGGCCGACTATCGGCTCAGTCACCTCCGCACGGTCACCTACGGCGTGAAACTGGTCTGGCACCCGGTGGATGCGGTCCAGCTGGACCTGTCCTACGACCGGTACGACATGAAGGGCCTCGACGGCGTGACCTCGGCCAGCGCGTACCCGCGCGCGAACACCCTGACGGCCGGCATCCGTTATGCATGGTGAACGTCCCATGAACCTCCGCCGCTTCCCGCCTCGTTTCCTGCTCCTCGCCCTGGGCCTCGCGGCCGGACTACTGGGCTCGGGCTGCGCCTCGCAGCCGGTGCAACCCTGGGAGCGCGCAACGCTGGCCAGCTACGCGATGCGGCCCGACCGGGACCCGCTGGCGTCGGCGATGTCGGAACACATCTGGTTCTCGCGCGAGTCGGCCTCAGGCGGGCGCGGCGTCGGCGGCAGCGGCTGTGGCTGCAACTAGCGGCGCGATCAGACCCATTTACAATCCATGTTCTTCCCCCGTGTATCTGAAGCCGTGGCGCGAATGACGGCGCCGGCCCTGCGGTACCTGAACCTGCCCACTGGCGTCCTGCTGGTGTTCCTCCAGCGTACGCCGGCGCTGCCAGTGGCCGCCACCGTGGAGCGGTTGGCAGTGGGTTCGCCGCTGGGGGTCGTGCTGAAGGCGGTGATCTCGGTCGGAGCCCTGGGCGCGATCGATACGCTGGCGGGTGCCACGACGACCACGCAGCTGGCGTCGACCGTGTCGTTGCCCGCGCAGGCGACCGTCGGGCAGCCGTTCACGATGGCGATCTACATCACGGGCAAGGGCGTGAGCTACGCGCAGTCGTGGGACGTCACCAACACGCTGCCGCCCGGGATCACGCCGGCCGGGGCGACGCTGACCAACAACCAGTGGGTCCTGAAGTCCACGAACCTGACCTACCTGACCATCTCCGGCACACCCACCACTGCCGGCACCTACACGTTCACGGCGGAAGGGTGGCAGTACACCAATCTCTCCGGACCGGTGACCGCGGGGACGACACAGATCATCGTGTCGGCGCCAGCGGCCGGCAGTCCGTCCTTCACCACTCAGCCTCAGAGCCAGACGGTTTCCATCGGGGCTTCGGTCGTGTTTTCCTCGGCCGCGACCGGCACGCCGTCGCCCAGCTACCAGTGGAAAAAGAACGGCACGGCGATCAGCGGTGCGACCAATTCCTCGTATTCGATCTCGAGCGTGCAGGCGAGCGATGCCGGCTCCTACACGGTCGTGGCCTCGAACTCGGCCGGCTCGGCGACCAGCAATGCCGCGGTCCTCTCGGTGAATTCGACCTCGGCGCCGGCGATCACCATGCAGCCGGTCACGACCAACGGCTTCACCGGCAGCACAATCACACTCGCGGTGGCGGCCAGCGGCACGCCCACGCCCACCTACCAGTGGTTCAAGGACGCCGTGGCGATCCCCGGGGCCACAGCAACCACGCTGACGCTGACCAATGTCCAGGCACCGGATGCGGCGACGTATTTTGCCACCGCCACGAATGTCGTCGGCATGGTCACGTCGAACGCCGTGGCCGTCGCCGTGGTTCCGGCCGGCTCGCAGCCGACCTCGATCCTCTCGAATCTTTCGGTCCGCACGACGCTCGCGGCGGGCGACAAGCTGATCCCAGGCTTCGTGACCAACGGCTCGAAGTCGCTGCTATTTCGCCTCGCGGGCCCGTTCCTGAACCAGTACGGCCTGAGCGGCCTGCCTGATCCGCTGCTTCAGGTGTACAACGACGTCGGGGCGCTCACGACGCAGAACGACAACTGGGACTCGTCGCTTCAAAGCATTTTCAACCAACTTGGCGCAACGCCGTTCACCCCGGGCAGCAAGGACTCGTCGCTCCTGACCTCGATCCTCGGCGCGAACACGGCGTGGGCCCTGGGGACGGGCAGTGGCACGGTGCTGTTCGAGCTCTACGACACGAATCCGTCGGACTTCACGCACCGCCTGATCAACGTCTCGGCCCAGAACCAGGTCGGCACGGGGGCGGATGCGCTGATCGTCGGTTTCGTGGTGGCCGGCACGGGGAGCAAGACGCTGCTGATCCGCGGCATCGGCCCCAAGCTCGCGACCTATGGCGTGCCCGGCACGCTGGCCGACCCGTACATCGAGGTGCTCGACAGCGGCGGCACCGTGGTGGCGTCGAACGACAACTGGAATTCCGGACTCTCGGCGGTGTTCAACCAGGTCGGCGCCTTTGCACTCGATTCCGGTAGCAAGGACGCCGCGCTGCTGGTGACGCTGCCGCTCGGCGTCTACACCGTGAAACTCACCGGGGTGAACAACGGCACGGGCCGGGGCCTGCTCGAGGTTTACGAAGTCTGGCCCTGAGTAGCGGACTTGGATCGCGGGCGCGGCTTGGTTGGATTAACCGCTAAGGCCGCGAAGGGCGCGAAGATCTGTCCGCGAGACTCTGGCTTCGTGACCTTGGTGGGCTTCGTGGCGAAGGAAGTGGCCGACCACCAATGCGGCCCTAGTTCAGCTCGATCTTGTCGTCCTGCAGGCCGCCCTGGAGCTTGCGCCGCAGGCGGATCTCCTGGATGTCGTCGCGGAGTTGCGCGGCGAAGAGCTCGATGCGGAGGCGCACGTCGAGAGTCTCAAGCAGCTTCTGCTTCAGCGCGTGGTTCTCGCAGAGGCTGAACGCGGCGAGGTCGATGAAGATCTCCGGGTCTTCCACCGTGCGGAGGAAATCCGTCATCGGTCCCGGCAACGGCGCGCCGAATTTCTGCTTCAGCGCGATGAGTCGCGTCAGCTCCTTGTGCATCCGGGCGACCTCCGCCTCGTCCTGCACCGGCGTGTTCGCGAGGGCGCGGATCTGCACGCGACGGTAGGGCTCCTCGGCGATGATCTTGACGAACTCCACGCGGCACAGGCCCTGGAGCAGGAGATTCGACGTGCCGTTGAAGTTCTTCTGGCAGGCGCGAACGATGCCCACGCTGGCAATCCGATAGGGCGGCTCAAACTGGCCGGCTTGGTCGACGAGGCTCGCGTCGAGTCCGGTCACGGCAAACAGCCGGTTGCTCGCCAGGACGTCCTTCAGCATCTGCCGGTAGCGCGGCTCGAAGATGTGGAGGGGCAGCAGCGCCTGCGGGAAGAAAGTCACGTTGGGCAGGGTCATGACCGGGACCTCATCCGGCAGCGTGATTTCCATTTCCATGCGCCCACGGTAGGCGGAGTGGGGGAGAATTCAATCCGGTGGACGGGTGGATGCCGGTGGACGGTGGGCTGTGGACGGTGGACTGTTGCCGGTGGACGGTGGACTGTGGACGGACGACGGTGGCGCGGCACGGCACGAAACCTGAACCGGCGCGGTGGGGTGGGATCGAGGGCCGAAGGCGGTGCAACCGAGCGATGGGGCTCAAGTGTTAGGGAAACACTTATGGGGCAAGGGTGTGCCATAGGTGTGCCATGGACGGAATTGGGCGGGGTGAGGTGTGCCAAAGTGGCCTTATTTTTGGGCTCCGGGAGGGTGCCTGGAATTTCGAAAAATGTTTTAAAGTCATGTGGAGGAATACTTAGCGCCAATTGTAAAACGGAGGCATGGCGACTGCTGTTTCATGTGCCCTTATGAGCAAGATTTTAGGCATCGATCTCGGCACCACCAACTCCTG
>CAYYGV010000134.1:0-9735 GCA_964471615.1 uncultured Opitutaceae bacterium | reverse complement strand
CAGTAGCCGGGGATTTGGCCGGGCCCGAGGCCGAAGGTCCGCTCGATCAGGTCCGCCAGCCGGCTCACGACAGTCAGCAGCGTGCGCTTGCCGGTCGCGTGGAAGTGCGCGACGCCCGCCTCGATCATGTGGCCTGCCACGTAGAGCTCGTGACAGTCGCGAAGGTTGGCCCAGCGGTTCTGCGGCTCGACGAGCTGGAAGTAGGTGTTGAGGTAGCCGTCGGCGCCCTGCGCCTTCGCCAGCGTGGCGATCAGCCGGTCGAGCTCCGCCTCCAGCGCAGCGTCCGGATGGGTCGCCAGCCGGTACGAGGCGGCCTCGATCCACTTCGCGAGGTCCGAGTCCTGCCAGAACAGGCCGTAGAACTTTCCCGGCTTCTCCCCCGCCGCGACCTGGAAGTTGTGCACGCAGCCGCTCGGCTCGGCGCCGGCCACGCGGTCGTTCAACGCCTCCCACTGGTACGGGATCACGACGTCGCGCACCAGGCGGGCGCGCTCGGCCAGGAACCCGCGCGTTAGGCGGACGTGGGAGAGAGGCAGGGCGGACGGGTAGTTCACGGCAGGCGGAGACAGTGACAGGGGGAACGCCGAACATCGGACGCCCGACGCCGAACATCGAAGAAGAGGCGGTGCCGGGGAATCGGCACCGGGGTTTCGGATTCGGGGTCGCTCATGTGAGGCGCAGCGCGGCGACGGAACCGGGGGGCAGCGTGACGGTGACGGTGGAGCCGCTGACCCGGGCGCCGGCAAGCGGGCGGGTCGTCACGGCGCGAGGCTGGTCGTAGGTGTTGCACGTCGTCAGCACCGGCGTCGCCAGCAGGCGCGCGTCGGCGAGCTTGAGCGGTCGGCCGTCGAGCTCGACGGCGAGCTCGGCGGCGGCGGCGGGATCGGTGTTGCAGACCGTGACGTTCACCGCGCCGTCCGCGGCCAGCGAGGCCGTGGCCGAGACGTTGGGATAATCCATGCCCTCGTGCCGCGAGGTGCCGGCGTCGCAGAACACCGGGAGGCGTTTCGCGTCGTAGTGGGCGAGGTACATCGCGAACACGTCCCAGGTCGGCGTGAGCACCAGCCGGCCGCCGCCCTCCTCGGTGAGCGCCACGGCCTGGAGCACGTTGACGGTCTGGGCAAGGTTGGCGATGCGGACGCGCTCGCAGTGGTTGATGAAGATGTTGAGCGTGAGCGACGCGAGCACCGCGTCGCGGATCGTCTGCTGCTGGTGGAGGAAGCCCGGGTTGGTGCCCGGCTCGACCGCGTACCAGGAGCCCCACTCGTCGACGACCAGGGAGGTCTTCGTGGCGGGATCATAGCGGTCCATGACGGCGCGGTGGCCGCGGACATAGTCGTCCATCTTCCAGCCGAGGGCCATGACCCATTTCCAGCCGGCGTGGTCGAAGCCGGTGGCCGGGTGCTTCGGCGGCCAGTCGCCCGGGACCGTGTAATAGTGCAGCGACAGGCCCTGCAGGATCGGGCCGCCGATGGGACCCTTGAAGCACTCGCGCATCATGACATCGGTCCAGTGGTAGTCGTCGTTGCGCGCGCCGCTCGCGACCCGGTACAGCGGGGCGTTCGGGAAGTCCCGGGTGTAGGTGGCGTAGCGCCGGTACTCGTGGGCGTAGTACTCGACGGTCATGTTGCCGCCGCAGCCCCAGGTCTCGTTGCCGACGCCCCAAAGGCGGACCTTCCACGGGTCGCGCCGGCCGTTCGCCGCGCGCTGCTCGGCCAGGGAGCCGCCGGCGGCGTTGCAGTACTCAACCCAGTCGCGCAGCTCGGCGGGAGTGCCGCTGCCGACGTTGCCGGCGAGGTACGGCTCGCAGCCGACCTGCTCGCACAGGTCGAGAAACTCGTGCGTGCCCACGGTATTGGGCTCGATCACGCCGCCCCAGTGGGCGTTGATCCGCCGCGGGCGGCGATCGCGGGGGCCGATGCCCTCGCGCCAGTGGTAATCGTCCGCAAAGCAGCCGCCCGGCCACCGGAGATTGGGCACCCGGATCTGCCGGAGCGCGGCCACGAGGTCGCTGCGCCAGCCGCGGACATTCGGCACCTTCGAGTCCTCGCCGACCCAGAGACCATCGTAGATGCAGCGGCCGAGGTGCTCGGAAAAGTGGCCGAAGATGTGGCGGTCGATCGTCGGGCCGGGTTCGCCGGCGTGGATGCGAAGGCGGGGCATGGTGGGCGGGGATGGAGGTGATGGGGCCAGCCGGGCGGGAGCGACGTCAGGGCACGACGCTGTCGGTGATCTTCAGTGTGTTGAAGTCGAGCACGCGCCGCAGGTGGCTATGGGAGAGGGTGAGCTGCCGCGAGAACTTCGCGGCGTTCAGATAGGGGCCCTCAAAGAGCTGCCAGCGCGAGTAGTCGACGGTCTGACCGTCCACCTGCGGCGGCTGGCCGTAGGTGGCCACGACCTGTTTCCCGCGGAGCGTGGTGAACTTCACCGTGGGGTTCGGCTCGAGGCTGAACTGCAGCGGCAGCGCGCGAATGGCGGCTTTGAATGCTTCGAAACTCGCGAACTCGTCCATGCTCGCGGCCTGGACGATCGTGCCATTCTTGAGGTGCGGGCTGTAGAGCCGGCGGTCGCCGGTTTCGACGCGTTCGCCGGTCCAGGACGACTTGATCGCGGCGATCGGCAGCAGTTCGTACGGCGCCAGCGGCCGGTACGCGAGGTAGGCGCGGCCGCCCTGCGCGAAGATCCAGCCCGAGGCGTCGACCGAGAAATGCTCAAGGTCCTTCGAGAAGAAACCGTTGATGTGCGGAAAGCGCGTGCCGGCCGGGATGTCGTACAGCGCGATCACGGTGTCGAGGTCCTGGAACACCTGCTCGAAGCGCGAGCCGCCTAGCAGCTTGTCGGGCGAGTCGTACGAGGCTTTGCCCTCCTTCGTCACGCCCTGCATCATGTGGTCCGGCAGCTCCGAGAAGTAGGTCTGCATGTCGAACGACGACGAGACCGGGTGCATGGAGAACATCGTGTTGTGCTTGCCGCGCGGGTCGGGCACGGCCCAGGTCACGTCCCAGATGTGGGTCTGGATCGGGTCGGACATGCCGCCCTGGTAGGAGCCGACGGCGTAGTCGCGGCGCGTGTAGTTCTGCTTGTAGATGGGCGCCATGAACACGTCGCTGTTGCGCCAGCGGCGGCGGGTGCGCTTGAGGTCGCGCTGGAGGAAGTCCTGGTCGCGGTCGACGCCGATGCGGTAGATGACCTCCGGCAGCTCGTAGTTCCGCGCCGCGGCGGCGAAGTAGATGCCCCAGCCGCCGTAGCCGGCGGGCGGCGGCGTGTTGCCGAGGAGGAGCCAGCTGAAGAACGACGAGAGGCAGTTCCAGCGCTCGAGGACGCTCACGTCGTCCGTGCGGGCGTTGGCGCCGTGCAGCACGCCGTTGAGCGAGTTGGCGAACTGGTCGGCGAACAGCCAGTCGAGCATCATGTGCCCGCGCTGCCGCATCGCCGGGTCCTGCGCCCACGAGCTGAGGAACAGCATCGGGATCGCGTACTCGCCGATGTAGTGGCTGCAGGTGAACTCGCCCTGCCCGATCGTGGTCGCCAGGTCCATCCAGTGGATGAGATAGTCGCGCGACTCCGCGAGGTTTTCGGCGGAGCTCTTGCCGTTGTACCAGCTCGACGCCGGCTCGTTCGGGTACAGCTCGGAGATCAGGTAGAGCGACGTGTAGTACATCGCCCAGTGGTTCTCGGTGTCACCGCGCAGCTGCATCTGGGACGTCCACGCCGTGCGGATGGCCTGCCGGGCCTCGGCGGACAGCTGGTCGCGCCCGAGGTAGGCCACGCCGACCACCGGGAACATCCAGAACGGCCCGCTGCCGGGCTCCTTCATCTGCGCGATCACGCTGCGCGAGCAGAGGTCGGCGTCCTCGTGACGCGCGAGCTTGGCCGCGATCGCGCCCATGTCCGGGAGCAGTTCGCCCGGCTTGAGCTGGCCGACGCGCCACGCCAGCACCTCGTCAATGCGGCGGTGATAGGCCTCGCGGCGCAGCGCGGGGTCGGCCACCACGGCCCGCGAGGGGGGCGGCGCATCAAAGGACGGCTGGGCGAGGAGCGGGACCGAGGCCATGGCCAGACAGGAGGCAAGGAAAGGGATCGTTTTCATGGGCGGCAAGATGGGGACGCGTTTCAGGAGCCCGTCCGGGGCACAAAGACGAAGTTGTACACGGTCGAGCCCTCGAGGCCCGCCGTCCGCCAGGTGCGGCCGAAGTCCGATGAGACGTGGATCGTGCCCTGGTAGAAGCTGAGGTAGATGCGGCCGTCGTCCGGGTCGATGCCGACGCGGAACAAGTGGTCCTGCTCCGGCAGCCCGGCCTTCCGTACCTCCCAAGTCTGGCCGCCGTCCTCGGTCACGAGCAGCCCGTAGTGCCAGCTCGCGATCGCGATGCGGCGCGGGTTCGTCGGGTCGAAGGCGACGTTGTACAGCGCCTCGGCCGACGGCACTGCGGCGAGTTTCTGCCACGTGCAACCGCCGTCGTGCGACTCGAACGCGCCGTCACTCTGCGTGACCGCGAGCCAGTGCCGCGGGTCGTGCGGCGACTGCTGGACGTCGTCAACCGTCGCCCGGGTCGCGAGCACCCGCCGCCAGGACGAGGCGCCGTCCTCGGTGAGATAGATTCCGGACTCGCAGCCCGCGAGGACGCGCCCGGCCTGTGTCCGGTCCACCTCGATGGTCTGGGTGTACTTCCCGCGGTCCGGGAGCCCCTGCTCGCGCCGCGGCCAGGTCGCGCCGGCGTCGGCGGAGACGGCCACGCCGTCGGGCAGCGCGAGGTAGACGTGGTCCGGCGCGTGCGGGTCGAGGGAGATGTCCTTGGGCTCGGTCATGTCCCAACCCGTCGCCACGCGCCAGCGCTCGCCGCCGTTCTGCGACGTCATCGCGCCGTTCAGCGTGGCGGCGTAGCAGACGCGGGGATTCCGCGGGTCGGCCGCGAGGGCGAAGAGGCCGGTGAAATTGGAGCCGAGGTGCTGGAAGCTGCCGTCGGGCTGGCGGCGGTAGAGGCCGTTGAGCGTGACGAGCTTCGAGCCGATGACGTAGTTCTTGTTGATCGCCGCGCAGAGGTAGAGGTCGTGCGCCGGCGTGGCGGACAGCACCGTGCCCGCGAGCACGGCGAACAGGGCGAGGGTGGACGGGAGGGAGGTCATGACGGGAGCGGGAGTTCTGGCATTGCGGCGGCGGGCGCGGGCGGGCATTGCTCGCACCGCACATGAAAAAGCTACTGATGGTCCTGGGTTGGGTGATGGCGGGCGTGACCGGCCTGCTGGCGGCGGAGACGACAACGCCCGAGCAGCGGCTCGCGGCGCTGGGCCTGGCGCTGCCCGCGGTGCCGCCGGCGGTGGCGAACTATGTGCCGGCGGTCCGCAGCGGACGCCTGGTGTTCCTGGCCGGCCAGATCGCCCGCGGGCCCGACGGAAAATTTCTCACCGGCAAGGTGGGGGCCGACTGCACCGAGGCGCAGGCGGCGGATGCGGCCCGCACCTGTGCGCTGCAGCTGCTCGCGGCGCTGAAGGCGGAGATCGGCGATCTCGGCCGAGTGACGCGCGTCGTGCGCGTCGGCGGCTTCGTGCACTGCACGCCGGACTTCACCGCCCAGCCCAAGGTCGTCAACGGCGCCTCCGACCTGCTCGTGGCCGTCTTCGGCGAGCGCGGCCGGCACGCGCGCGCGGCCGTGGGCGTGGCCGCCCTGCCCGCCGGCGCCCCGGTCGAGGTCGAGATGGTTGTCGAGATTGCGGAATAGCACCGGCGCCATCGGCTAGAGGTCGTGCGCCGCCGCCCGCAGCGCGGCGATCACCCGGTCGCAGTCGGCCCGGGAGGTGAATACGTGGGTGGAGACCCGCACCGCCTGCAGGCCCTGCTCCGTCACCGGCCGGCACCGCAGCCGGTGCTGTTTCTTCAGGTAGTCCGAGAGGCGCTTGGCGGTCACGTCCCGCAGGCTGAAGGTCGTCATGGCGCTCGCCAGCGCCGGATCGCGCGGCGACCGCAGGGTCACGCCCGGGATCTCGGCCGCGCCCGCGGCCACGTGCGCGGCGAGGCCGCGGCCCCAGGCCGCGATGCGGTCGCGGCCGAGCTCGAGCTGAAACTGGAGCGCCTCGACGAGGCCGGCGACGAGCCCGAGGTTGCGCGTGCCGTACTCGTGGCGCACGACGCTGTCCTCGAACTTGATCACGCCCGGCAGAAACGGCAGGTCGCCGGTGTGCGAGCCGAGCTCCACGGGCGCCACCTGCTCCAGGCGGTCGCGGCGGAGGAAGAAGCCGCCCGTCTCGTGCGGCCCGCCGAGCCACTTGTGGCCGCTGAAGGCGTAGGAGTCGCAGCCCAGCGCGGTGAGGTCCAGCGGGACCATGCCCGCGGCCTGCGCGCCGTCGACGTGGAACCAGACGCCGTGCCCGCGGGCGAGGTCGGCGATCGCGCGCACGGGCAGCACGAGGCCGGTCGTGCAGACGATGTGGCTGACCTGGATGACCCGCGTGCGCGGGGTGACCAGCGCGGCGATGCGGGCGATGTTGCCCTCGGCGCTCGTGACGTCGGGCTCGAACAGCTTCACCACCACCCCGCGGCGCTGCACCTGGTTGAACCACGGGTACGAGCCGCCGGGATGGGCGTGGGAGTCGAGGATGATCTCGTCGCCCGGATTGAGCGCGAGGCCCGCGGCGATGATCGAATTGCCCTCGGTGGTGTTGCGCGTGAAGCAGACCTCGGCGGGCTGCGCGCCGAGAAACGACGCCAGCGCGCGCCGGGCGGGCTCGATGCGGCGCTCGTGCTCGGGTTCCGAGTGCTGCTGCATCTCGGTCATCGTCGCGAACACGCGGTCGAGCACGCGCTGCGGCACGGGCCCGAGGCCGCCGGTGTTGAGGTAGAGCGGATCGTCGCGGAGCGGGTACTGCGCCCGGACCGCGCGCCAGAACTCGTCGGGACGAGCCGGGTCGTACGCCGGCAGGGCCGGGGCGGGCGCGGCCGCCAGCGGACCCGCGGCGAGGGCGCCGAGCGCGCCGAGGCCCACGCTTTGGACAAAGGTGCGACGGTCGAGCGGCATGAAGGAGGAGACGGAGGGCGGCGGCCCGCGGGGCGGGACGTTACGCCTTGCGGAGCACCTCGCCGAGGGCGCCGACCAGACGGTCGCACTCCTCGGGCGAGTTGAACAGGTGGGTCGAGATGCGGATGGCGTTGAGGTCGACCTCGGACACCGGCCGGGTGCGCAGCTGGTGGTCGCCGAGGAGGCGGCTGAAGATCTGCTCGTAGGACAGCCGCGGGGTGCGGAAGGTGAGGATCGAGCCGCTCAGGGCGGGGTCGGCCGGCGTGAGGATCTCGACGCTGTCGATCCGCTCGAGCCCGGCGCGCACGCGCTGGGCCAGCGCGCGGCCGCGCGCGGCGATGCGGTCGCGGCCGATCTCGGTCTGGAAGCGCGTGGCCTCCGCCAGCGCGAGCACCGAGGCCGCGTTGCGCGTGCCGTACTCGAACCGGTGTGCGCCCGGCGTGTAGATGAACGGCCCCGGGTTCTTCAGGTTCACGTCGTCGCTCGAGTAGGCGCCGACGTGCCGCGGCGTGACCTCCGCGATCCGCTCCTCGCGGATCCACAGGATGCCGGTCTCGTGCGGGCCGCCGATCCACTTGTGGCCGCTGGTGGCGAACGAGTCGCAGCCCAGCGCCCGCAGGTCCACCGGGATCATGCCCGCGGACTGCGCGCCGTCGACGTGGAACCAAAGCCCGTGCTTGCGCGCCAGCTCGGCGATCGCGGGCACCGGCAGGATGATGCCGGTCGGCGAGGTGATGTGCGAGACCTGGACGACGCGGGTGCGGGGCGTGATGAGCGCGGCGATGCGCTCGACGTTCACCGCGGCGCTCGCCGGGTCGGGCTCGAAGGTCTTCACGACGATGCCGTCGGCGCGCTGGCGGTTGAGCCACGGGAACGAGCCGCCCGGGTGGGCGTGCGACTCGAAGATCACCTCGTCCGCCGCCTGCAGCTCGAGGCCGCCGGCCACGATGCAGGTGCCCTCAGTGGTGTTGCGCGTGAAGCAGATCTCCGCGGGCTTGGCCCCGAGGTACGCCGCAACCAGGACGCGGGCCTGGGCGAAAAAGTCATGACCCGTCTCCACACGCTCCTGCAGCTGGCGGCTCGCGAGCGTCAGCATGTCGAGCACGCGGCGCGGCGCCGGGCCGAGGCCGCCGGTGTTGAAGTATGTCCGCTCCGGCGTCATCGGGAACTGCACCCGCACCTGCCGCCAAAAGTCCTCGGGATTGTCCCCCGTCCAGACCGGCGTCGCAGCGGACTGGTAGGCGTCGGCCTCCATCGCGCCCAGCCCCCGGCTCGCCAGCAGGCCGAAGGCGCCGGCGCCGATCCCGCGGAGGAAGGTTTTCCGGTCGACGTTCATAGGGAGCGGAAGGTCAGCGTGTGGTCGATCACGAGCTCGGCGCCGGGAGCCAGCGGGAGATCCTGGTCGAACTGCACGGGCAGCGCCGCCAGCGGGTAGTTGCGGCGCACGAACCAGTGCAGCGGGCCGGGATGATTCTCAAAGCGGATGATAACCCGGCGCAGCGTGCCATCAAGCTGCCCGTGCCATTCCATCCAGCGCGCCGCCGCGCCGTGCACCGCGGGGATGCCCTCGAGTCCGCCCTCGGCGACGACCTTGATCGTCGGGTCGAGGTGATCGTCGAGCAACTCGCGCGCGCCGCGGAACTCGAGGCCGGTGTAGTGCGAGCCGGCCAGGCCGCCGCCCGAGTGGGGATTGCCCAGCTTAAGCGTGCGTCCGCTGACATTCGTGATCCGGCCCTGCCAGTGCAGCGCCCAGGTCCGGGCGGCGGCGTCGACCGTCACGCCGAGCGTGCGGGTCTCGCGCAGCAGGGTCTCCGCGAGCCGGCGCCACTCGAGCGTGTGCGCGAGCGTCGCGGTTGCGCCCGACGCCTCGAGGCGCGTCCAGGCGACGTGCTGCTGCACGCCATGGTCGTCGCGCCACTTGTAGCCATCGGGCCGCAGGCAGGTCGGGCCGCCCCAGAAATTCGCGCCGGACACCTGGTTCAGAGTGAAGCAAAGCCCGTGGTGCCAGGGGTGGTCGTTCGGGCGGAAGTTCGTGAGCGTGTCGCCAGCCAGAGAGTTGAGCGGATGGAAGTACGGTTTCGGCGACTCCTTCAGCTCAACTTCCGGCGCGTAGACATAGCACGCGAGGAGGGCGTCGCCCCAGCACAGGCGGACGGCGCGGCCGGTCTCGTGGTCAAGGCGGAGCGTGCTCATGACAGGGGCACGGCCTCCTCGAACCGTCCGCCGGCAAAGGCGCGCCGGGCGCCGCCCGGGAAGGTGACCTCGGCCGCGATCCCCGCCGGCACGCTGGCCGCGAGGTGGAATTTTCCGTCGGCGATCTTCCACGCGACCTCGATCAGGCCGCGCGGCGTGCAGACGCTGCCGGCGGCGTGGGTGAGCCCGAAGCGGTGGGGCTCGATCCGGATCTTCGCGAACCCGGGCTCCGTCGGCGTGACGCCGAGGATCCGCTGCTGGAACTCCAGCACCGGATGCGCGCTCCACGCGTGGCAGAGCGAGCGCCAGTAGCTGTTTTCCTCGACGAAGGTGGAAAGCCCGTAGCCGATCGACTCGTGCCAAGGCCCGAGGTGCTGCGGGACGTCGTCGGCGCGGCCGCAGCGCGCGAGCGCGGCGAAGCCGGTGTGCCACCAGAAGAACGAACCGGGGGCGAGCTTCGGGTCGGTCGGAAACCGGCGCAGCATGATCGCGCGCTCCCGCTCGCCCGCGAGGCCCGCGACGATCGCCC
>CAYYGV010000133.1:0-9866 GCA_964471615.1 uncultured Opitutaceae bacterium | reverse complement strand
CACTCCGCCCCATGCACGAGGTCGGCATCATGGAATCCGCCATTGACGCAGTGCTGCGCCACGCGCGCGCGCACTCGGCCGTTCGCGTCCACCGGATCGTGCTCCGCATCGGCGCCCTCGCCGGCGTCGAGCCCGACGGGCTCCGCTTCGCCTTCGACGTCGTGACCAGTGGCACCCTCGCCGCCGGCGCCACCCTCGAGATCGAGGCCGTCCCCGCCCGCGCCCACTGCGCCGCCTGCGCCGCCGACTTCACCGTCGAGGGCGGCTTCATCGCCCGCTGCCCGACCTGCGCCGCGCTCTCCGGCGACCTCCGGTCCGGCCGCGAGCTCGAGCTTTCCCGCATCGAAATGACCTGACCGCCATGAACTCCACCCCTGTTGCCCCGATCCCCGCCGACGACTTTGAGGTCCACCCGCTCAGCGGCGCCGCCGCCCGGCCCGCCCGCCAGCTCTCCGGCCCGCTCGCCCCCGAGGCCGCCGCCACCCTCGACGCCCAGGTCCGGGCCGTCGACCTCCGCGTGCCGCTGCTCGAGAAGAACGACCTCCTCGCCGAGCGGAACCGCGGCTTCTTCCTCGGCCGCGGCCTCGCCGCCCTCAACCTCGTGTCGTCCCCCGGCGCCGGCAAGACCACGCTCCTCGAGCGCACGCTCGACGAGTTCGGCCGCCAGACCCGCTGCGCCGTCGTCGTCGGCGACCTCGAGACCGACAACGACGGTCTCCGCCTCCACCGGCCCCACGCCCCGGTCGCCCAGATCACCACCGGCGGCACCTGCCACCTCGACGCCGCCATGATCGCCCGCGGCGTCGAGTCGCTCGACCTCGCCGGCGTGCGCGTCCTCTTCATCGAGAACGTCGGCAATCTCGTCTGCCCCGCGTCCTTCGACCTCGGCGAGCAGGTGCGCGTCGTGCTCCTCTCCACCACCGAGGGCGAGGACAAGCCCCTCAAGTACCCGCCGATCTTCAAGTCCGCGCACCTTGTGCTCCTCACCAAGGTCGACGTGGCCGACGCTCTCGGGTTCAAGCGCGACGTCGCCGTCGCCAACATCCGCCGCATCGCCCCGCAGGCCCGGATCATCCAGCTCTCCAGCCGCTCCGGCGAGGGTCTCCCGGAGTGGTACGACTTCCTCCGCGGCCTCGCCCCGGCCGCCAAGGCCTGAACCGCCCGCCCCGCCCCCGTGCCATGCCCGCCGTCGCCGACCAGACCGACCTGCTGTTGCGCGTCCGCGGGATCGTGCAGGGAGTCGGCTATCGGCCGTTCGTGCAGCGCACCGCCACCCGCCTCGGCGTCCGCGGCTGGGTGCGCAACGACGCCCAGGGCGTCCTGATCCGCGCCGTCGGCCCCGCCGCCGCCGTGCGGTCCTTCGCGGCCGCGCTCCGGGACGAGGCGCCCGCCGCCGCCCGGGTGACCGCCGTCGAGTCCCGCCGGCCCGATGCCGCCGCGCCCGCCGCCGGGGACGGGTTCGTGATCCTGGCCAGCCCGCCGCGCGGCCTCGCCGTCACGCCGTCCGTCCCGCCCGACCTCGCGCTCTGTCCGGCCTGTCGCGATGAGCTGCTCGATCCCCGGGACCGGCGCCACGGCTACCCGTTCATCAACTGCACGCAGTGCGGCCCGCGCTATTCGCTGATCGAGGCGCTGCCGTACGACCGCCCGCGCACGACGATGCGGGCGTTCCGGATGTGCCCCGACTGCCAGGCGGAGTACGACGACCCGTTCGACCGCCGCTTTCACGCGCAGCCCAACGCCTGCCCGCGGTGCGGTCCGCGGCTCGCGCTCACCGGCGCCGACGGCGCGGTCCGCGCCGAGCGCGCCGCGGCCCTCGCCGCGGCCGTCGCGCTGCTGCGCGAGGGCCGCATCCTCGCCGTGAAGGGCGTGGGCGGCTACCACCTGATGGTGGATGCCACCGCCGAGGCCGCGGTCGTGGAACTGCGCCGGCGCAAGCACCGGGAGGAGAAGCCGCTCGCGGTGATGTTCCGCGACCTCGCCGCCGTGCGCGCCGTCGCCGAGGTGCCCGACGAGGCCGCGCGGGCGCTGACCAGCCCCGCCGCGCCCATCGTGCTGCTGGCGCGCCGGGCGGAGGCCCCGCTCGCCCCGTCGCTTGCCCCGCACAATCCGTGGCTTGGCGCGCTGCTGCCGTACACGCCGCTGCATGTCCTGCTGCTCCGCGCCCATGGCGGCCCGCTCGTCGCCACCAGCGCCAATCTCTCCGAGGAGCCGCTGTGCACCGATGTCGCCGAGGCGCACGACCGGCTGGCCGGCATCGCCGACGCGTTCCTCGACCACGACCGGCCGATCGCCCATCCCGTGGACGACTCCGTGGTGCGCCTGTCCGCCTCCGGCCCCGTGCTCCTGCGCCGCGCCCGCGGCTGGGCGCCGGCGCCCCTGGCGCTGCCGTCGGTCCTGCCGGGCCATCTCCTGTGCGTTGGCGCGCAGATGAAGAACACCGTGGGCGTCGCCGCCGGCGAGCAGGTCGTGCTCAGCCCGCACCTCGGCGACCTCGCCGGGGCCGCGACGCTCGCCGCGTTCCGCCGCACCGTCGATGTCCTGGCCCAGCTCCACGAGGCCGACTTCACCGGCGTCGCCTGCGACAAACATCCCGACTACGCCTCGACCCACTATGCGCAACGGCTCGGCCTGCCGGTCGTCGCGGTGCAGCACCACCTTGCCCACGTGCTCGCCTGTCTGCTCGAGCACCAGCATCCCGCCGATGGGGTGCTGGGCGTCTCGTGGGACGGCACCGGCTATGGCGAGGACGGGACCGTGTGGGGCGGCGAGTTCATTCTCCTTCGCGACGGCACCGCGCGGCGGTTCGGGCGACTCCGCCCGTTCCGGCTGGCGGGAGGCGAGGCGGCGGTGCGCGACGCGCGCCGGGTCGCGCTCGGACTGATCCACGAGACGATGGAAGGCCACTTCGGCCCGGCCGCCCACGCGTTCGGCCTCGGGGCGAGCGAGTCCGCGACACTGCACACGATGCTGGCGCGCGGGTTGAATTCGCCCGTGACGTCGAGCGCGGGCCGGCTCTTCGACGGCGTCGGCGCGCTGCTCGGTCTGGGCACGCACAACCACTTCGAGGGCCAGACGCCGCTGGCGGTCGAGGCCGCCGCGCGGTCCGGCCGCGGGCTCTTCACGCCGCTTTCGCTCGCCGTGCGGCCCGCCGCCGCGGGTGCCGACCACGAGCTCGACTGGGCGCCGCTCCTCGAGCAGCTGCTCGCGCGGCGCGCGGCGGGTCAGGAACCCGGCCCGCTCGCGCTCGCGTTCCATCGCGCTCTGGCCCACGGCATCACCGAGATGGCTCGCCGCGCCGGCGCCGGCACGGTGGCGCTCACCGGCGGCTGCTTCCAGAACACCCTGCTCCTCGACCTCACCAGCGCCGCGCTGCGCGAGGCGGGTTTCCGCGTGCTGCTGCACCGCGACCTGCCGCCGAACGACGGCAACATCGCCGCCGGCCAGGCGCTCGGCGCGCTCTGGAACCTCACCACCGTCACGCTGCCCACTTAGTCTCTGCACCCCGCCCCTCAACCCTTACCTCAGAATCCCATGTGCCTCGCTGTCCCAGGAAAAATTGTCGAAGTAACCGAAGGTGACCCGCTGCTCCGCTCGGCCAAGGTCAGCTTCGCCGGCGTCGTGAAGCTGGTCAGCCTGACCTGCACGCCGGAAGCCAAGCTCGGCGACTACGTGCTCGTGCACGTGGGCGTGGCGATCAGCACGATCGACGCCCAGGAGGCAGCCGAGACGTTCAAGTACCTCCGGGCGATGGGCGAGCTCGACGGGCTCGATCCCGCGCAGATGGAGGCGTCGCCGCCATGAAATACGTCGACGAATACCGCGACGCCGGCCTCGTTCGGGGCCTGGCCGACGCGATCGCCCACACGGTGACGCGACCGTGGACGATCATGGAGATCTGCGGCGGGCAGACGCACGCCATCGTGAAGTTCGGCTTGGATGACCTGCTGCCGCCGAGCCTCACGCTCGTGCACGGGCCGGGCTGCCCGGTGTGCGTGACAAGCGCGGACCTCATCGACACCGCGGTCGACCTCGCGCTGAAGCACCGTGTGATCCTCTGCTCGTTCGGCGACATGCTCCGCGTGCCGGGCAACGGCATCGACCTGCTGACCGCGAAGGCCCGCGGCGGCGACGTCCGGATCGTCTACTCGCCGCTCGATGCGGTCGCGGTCGCGCGGGAGCACCCGGACCGGGAGGTGGTGTTCTTCGCCGTCGGCTTCGAGACCACGGCGCCGGCCAACGCGATGGCGGTGCTGCGCGCCGCGCGCGACGGGATCCGCAACTTCTCGCTCCTGACCTCGCACGTGCTCGTGCCGCCCGCGATGCGCGCGATCCTCGGCGCGCCGGACAACCGCGTGCAGGGCTTCCTCGCCGCGGGCCACGTCTGCACGATCATGGGCATCGAGGAGTACGGGCCGATTGCCCACGACCACCGGGCGCCGATCATCATCACCGGCTTTGAGCCGGTCGACATTCTCGAGGGCATCCTGCTCTGCGTGAAGCAGCTCGAGGCGGGGCGCGCGGAGGTGGAGAACGCCTACTCGCGCGCCGTCCGCAACGGGGGCAACGTGCACGCCCGCGGGATCGTCGAGCGCGTCTTCGAGGTGTCCGACCGCGACTGGCGCGGGCTGGGCGTGATTCCGGCCAGCGGCCTCGCCGTCCGGCCCGAATACGCCCTCTACGACGCCCAGCGCCGCTTCCCCAGCGCCACGTGCGCCGCCAAGACGGCGAGCGAGTGCATCAGCGGCGAGATCATGCGCGGCGTGAAGAAGCCCCACCATTGCCCCGCCTTCGGCACGCGCTGCACGCCCGAGCATCCGCTCGGCGCCCCGATGGTTTCCAGCGAAGGCGCCTGCGCCGCCTACTACCGCTACCGTGCCCGCAGCGCCGCCTAATCCTGTTACCTGATCCCTGTCTCCTGGCCCTTTTTCGCCATGCACCTCCCCGACGGCTTCCTCGATGCCAAGACCGCCCTCAGCACGGGCGTGTTGGCGGCAGGCGGCGTCGGGCTGGCGCTCCGTCAGGTGCGCCTGGAACTGCCGCCGCGGCGGGTCCCGCTGCTCGGGCTCGCGGCTGCGTTCCTGTTCGCGGCGCAGATGGTGAACTTTCCCGTGGTCGGAGGCACCTCGGGCCACCTGGTCGGTGGCGCGCTCGTCGCGGCGCTGCTGGGGCCGGCGGCCGCCATCGTGGTGGTGACCACCGTGCTGGTGGTGCAGTGCTTCCTGTTCGCCGACGGCGGTGTGACCGCCCTCGGGGCGAACATCCTGAACATGGGGATCGTCACGACCCTGTCCGGCTACGTCCTCTACCGCGGCGTGGCCCGGCTGCTGCCGGGACTGCGCGGCCGGGTTGCAGCCCTCGCGTTCGCCGGTTGGTGCTCGACCATGCTGGCGGCGGCCACCTGCGCGGGCCAGCTCGCCTGGTCCGGAGCGGTGCCCTGGCGCGTGGGCTTTGCCGCGATGACCGGCGTGCACGCGCTCATCGGCCTCGGCGAAGGCGCGGTCAGCGCGCTGGTCCTGCTGGCCATTGCGCGGACGCGGCCGGATCTCCTCGAGGAGGAGCCGGGCCGCGGCGCGCCGCCCGTCGGCCGTTTCGTCGGCCTAGGCCTGCTGGCCGGGCTGGGTCTCGCCCTCTTTGTGGCACCCTTCGCGTGCCCGTGGCCCGACGGGCTCGAGTCCGTGGCCGCCCGCCTCGGCTTCGCCCACCAGGCCGCGGCCCCGCTGCTGCCGGCGCTGGCGGCCGACTACCGTTGGCCCGGCCTGGACTCGTCCGGCCTGGCGCTGGCCGTGGCGGGCGCAGTCGGCGTGGTAATCGTGTTTGTTCTCTCGCTTGGCTTCAGCCGCCTGCTGGTGCCGAAGCCCAGTCGTCCCGGGAGGGCGGAAACCTGAGCGCCCTCGGTGCCGTGTCGTCATGACCGAGCTGATTCCCACCGTCTATCCGACTGACCGTCCGGTCTACCGCTGGCCGGCGGGCGTGAAGCTGGCCGGAGCGCTGGTCCTGGTGGTCGGCACGGCGCTGGCGCCGCTCGCGTGGCGGGCGTGGTTTGCCGGGGTGGCGATCGTGCTGCTGTTGGTGGTGGTCCTGGGCCGCCTGCCGGTGAAGTCGCTGCTGCTGCGCCTGCTCGCGCTGTCGCCCTTTGTGGCCGGCGTGGCGCTGGCTGCGGCGCTGAATCCCGGCGGCGCGGCCGACTGGCGCGTGCTCGCGCTGCGGAGCGGGCTGTGCCTCGCGACAGTGCTGGTGCTGGCGCAGACCACGCCGTTCACCGCGATGCTCGCGGTGCTGCGCCGGGTGCGGGTGCCGGCGCTGTTGGTGACGACGCTGGCGCTGATGCACCGCTATCTGTTTGTGCTGGGCGACGAGTCCGAGCGCATGCGCCGGGCGCGGGCGAGCCGCACGTTTACCGCCGACCGGCGGCTGGCCTGGTGGACGGCCGCCACGGTGGTCGGCCAGCTGTTCGTGCGCGCGTCGGAGCGCGCCGAGCGGGTGTACGACGCCATGTGCGCGAGGGGGTGGCGATGAGACCGGCCCTGGAGATCCAAGACCTGCGCTACGCCTACCCGGACGGCACGGTGGCGCTGCACGACGTTTCCCTTAAAGTGGAAGCCGGCGAGTGCGTCGGACTGCTGGGCCCGAACGGCTCGGGCAAGTCGACGCTGATCCGGCACCTCAACGGCATCCTGCCCGAGCGCCTCACAGCGGTGGGCGGCGGGGTGGCGGTGATGGGCGAGACGCTCACCCGCGACAACGTCGGCCAGGTCCGCCGGCAGCTCGGGCTGATGTTCCAGGATGCGGACGACCAGCTGTTCTGCGCGACGGTGCGCGAGGACGTGGCCTTCGGGCCGCAGCAGCTCGGGCTCGCCCCCGACGAGGTGGCGGTCCGCGTGCAGCGGGCGCTGGAGGAAGTGGGCCTGGTGGAGCTGGGCCACCGGCCGCCCCATCACCTGAGCTCGGGCGAAAAACGGCGGGCGTGCCTGGCCGGCGTGCTGGCCTGCGAGCCGTCGATCCTTGTGCTCGACGAACCGACCAGTGGCCTCGACCCTCGCGGCCGGCGCGAGCTGATCACACTGCTGCGTCAGGTGCGGGCGACGAAGCTGATCGCCACCCACGATCTTGAGCTGGTGGTGGAACTCTGCCCCCGGTCGATCGTCCTCGACGCCGGCCGCGTGGTGGCCGACGGCCCGACGCACCAGCTGCTCGACGACGAGCAACTGATGCTGACTCACGGTCTGGAGCGCCCGCACATCCTCCAACACCGGCACCCGCACTGAGGCGACGCTTCCATTGCGGATTGCGGATCGCGAATTGCGGATTGGGACGCCGGCGAATCCGCAATGGGATCAGCAGATCCTCGGCAGCTGTTCGCCGCTCAGGCGGTCGACGATGCGGTCGGCGCCGATGATGCTGCGCTGCGTGACTTGACCGACAGGGGCGGCGTTCACCCGGCCGATGATCGCCGGCGGTCCACCTGGGGCGGTCCGGGCGATGATCTCGAGCGCTGAAGTTGCCTGCGCCGCGGGCACGATGCACACGAAACGGCCCTCGTTGGCCACGTAGATCGGATCCAGCCCGAGGATCTCGCAGGCGCCGCGCACCTGCTCGGTCACGGGCACCTTGGTTGCCTCGATCGCGATCGCCACCTTGGCCGACTCCGCGAGCTCGACCAGCGCCGTGGCGAGCCCGCCTCGGGTCAGGTCGCGGAGGCAGTGCATCTCCAGCCCGGCCTGCAGCAGCGCCTGCACCGGCGCGACCAGCGGGGCGCAGTCGCTTTCGATGGCGCTCTCAAACTCCAGCCCGGCGCGGGTGGCCATGATGGCCATGCCATGACGGCCGACATCGCCGCTCAGGATGATGGCGTCGCCCGGGCGGATGCTCACGGGTGCGACGGTCAGCGGGGTTTCGATCAGCCCGACGCCAGCCGTGGTGATGTACACGCCGTCGCCCTTGCCGCGCTCCACGACCTTGGTGTCGCCCGTGACGATGCTCACGCCGGCGGCGGCGGCCGCGGCGCGCATGGAGTCGACGATCTTCTCCAGGGTCGCGATGGGAAATCCCTCCTCGAGCACGAAGCCCGCGCTCAGCCAGAGCGGGCGGGCGCCGCACATGCAGAGGTCGTTGACGGTTCCGTTGACGGCGATCTTGCCGATGTCGCTGCCGGGGAAGAAGAGCGGACTGACGACGTGCGAGTCGGTGGTGAACGCGAGCCGGGAGCCGTCGGGCAGGCGGAGCAGCGCGCCGTCGTGCTGGGCGTCGAGGGAGGCGTTGGCGAACGCCGGCCGGAACACCCGGTCGATCAAATCCTGGGTCAGTCGGCCGCCGCCGCCGTGCCCGACCGTGATCTCGGTCTTGTGGGGAAGAGGGATGGGACAGCTGAGTCCGGACGAGGATGGGGTGGGCGTCGCCATGGCGGAAAAAGTGGCGCAAGGGCGAAGTTTGCGCGAGCCGTTTGGGGCGTTCTCACAAGGAGTGGCGAAGGGTGCGCAAAAAATGCGCAGCCCTCGGAGTGACGCTTCAGGCATCATCTTCAGGACATTACAGATAAGCCCGCTCGGCCTCCGGTTTGGCGGGTTGCCTCAGCCGCCTTTCTTCCAACACTTTCCTCCATGCGTCTCCCACGGTTCAGCCTGCTTTTGACCCTTCCGCTCCTCCTCGGCGCCTGCCGGGATTCCAAGGTCTCCGTTTACCGGATCCCCAAGGAGATCGACGCCCCGGCGCCCGTGGCCTCGCCCCATGCCGGAATGACCGGCGGCGGCGACATGAACATGGGCGGTGGCACGGTGGCGCGGGCGGACGGCCCCGGCCTGAGCTGGACGGCTCCGTCCGGCTGGCAAAGCAAGGGCCCGTCCGGCGTCCGCAAGGAGACCCTGGTGGTCGGCCCGGATGCGGAGCTGGCGGTCACGGCCTTCCCCGGCGACGTCGGCGGCGAACTGGCGAACATCAACCGCTGGCGCGGACAGCTGCAGGTCGCCCCGATCGGGGAGAATGAGCTCGCTGGATCGGTCACCCGCCTCGAAGTCGACGGCCTTAAGGTCGGCGTGGTCGACATCGTCGGCGGCACGACCGATAAGCCCGCCCGCATGCTGGGAGCCTTTGTCCCGGTCGGCGGCGCCACCTGGTTCTTCAAGCTGATCGGACCCGATGCAGTGGTGGCCAAGGAAAAGGCGAACTTCCTGGCATTCCTCCAAACGCTGAAGGCGGACGCCTCAACCGCGGCGATCGGTTCGGCGCACGGCAGCGCCGGCACCCCGCCGCCCGCGACGGCTCCGGCCGCCCCGGCTGACATGGCCAACACCGAGGTCATCAAGGCCGAGGGTCCGGGCCTGCGCTGGACCGCCCCGGCCCACTGGGAAAGCCGCCCGGCCGCCGCGATGCGCAAGGCGACCTACGCGGTGCCCAACGCCGCTGGCGCGGCCGGCGACCTGTCCGTCACCGCCTTCCCCGGCGACGTCGGCGGCGAGCTCGCCAACCTCAACCGCTGGCGCAACCAGCTCCAGCTGCCGCCGCTCGCGGCGACCGAGGTGGAAAGCTCCGTGACCCGCCTCACCGTCCACGGCCTGAACATCACCGTCGCCGACTTCACCGGCGGTTCCGCCGACAAGCCGGTCCGGATGCTCGGCGCGATCGTGCCGTACGGCGGCGCCACGTGGTTCTTCAAGCTCACCGGTCCCGTTGACCTGGTCGCGAAGGAAAAACCGGCCTTCGAGGCCTTCGTCCAAACCCTCTCGGCCCCCTGACCGCCATGCTTACCATCCTCAAGGATCTCCGCGACCTCCTGGTCTCGCTCAAGCTGACCGTGGTCCTGCTTGTCCTCTCGATCATCCTGGTGCTCGTCGCGACGCTGGACCAGGTGAACCTCGGCGTCTGGGCCG
>CAYYGV010000132.1:0-9894 GCA_964471615.1 uncultured Opitutaceae bacterium | reverse complement strand
CGCAGGGCGTGCTCGACGGCGACCTCGACCGCTTCGTCAACGCCTGGCTCCGCGCCGGCTGCCCGCGCCACCGGAACAAGGACATCCAGATGGAAGAGTGAAGGGGAAGTGACGAGGGACGAGTGACAAGTGACGAGACGGCGAGCCGCCGATAATTCGAATCTCCGTTTGCCCTTTCGGCCAACCGGCATCTGAATTCTGGCCCTCCGTCGCGTTCCGCTCGTCACTCGCCACTCGTCCCTCGTCACTTCCGCAATGCCTAACCTGCCTTTTGAACAGATCCGCTCCGCGCTGGACGGCCAGCCGCTGTTCGAGGCGAAGACGTGGCAGCTGTCGCCGGATGCGTGGCCGCTGCCACCGGACCAGCTGGCCCAGCTGGAGGCGATCGGCGCCGCCTGCGTGGAGTTTCACCAGGCGCTCGAGACGCTCTACCTGCGTTCGGTGGCGGGCAAGAACCTCCTCCGCAACAAGCCGCTGCAGGCGCCGTGGGTGGCCGACTACCTTGACCGCGGCAAGCCCGCGGCGCTCGTGACGCACGCGCGCGACGCCCGCAACCGCGGCGCCCTGCCGGTCGTCCTGCGGCCGGACCTCCTCCTGACGGACGACGGGTTCGCGCTCACGGAGCTCGACTCGGTTCCCGGCGGCATCGGCCTGACGGCCTTCCTGAACCGGCTGTATGCCGCCGGCGGCGTGCTCGGCGCCGACGACGCGATGATCGAGCATATCTATGCGGCGCTCGCGGCACTGCGGCCCGAGGCGCACAACCCGTTTATCGCGCTGGTCGTGAGCGACGAGGCCGCGACCTACCGGCCCGAGATGCAGTGGCTCGCGCGCGAGCTGCAGCTCCGCGGGCGCCGGGTGTTCTGCGTCGCGCCGGAGGATCTGTTTCCCCTGGGCTCGCAGCTGTGCGTCGACGTCGAGGGCAATCCCGAGAAGATCGACGTCATCTACCGCTTCTTCGAGCTGTTCGACCTCGCGAACGTGCGGACCGCGAAGTTCATCTTCGAGGCGTGGACCGCCGGCGAGGTGACGATCACGCCGCCCATGCGCCCGTTCCAGGAGGAGAAACTCGCGCTGGCGCTGTTCCACCATCACCTGCTGCAGGAGTTCTGGGCGGAGTCCCTGAGCGGCCGGGCGCTCAAGCTCTTGCGGGCGCTGATCCCGCCGTCGTGGATCATGGACCCCGCGCCGCTGCCCCCGGGCGCCGTGCTCGATGCCCCGCGCGCCGGCGGGCGCATGTTGCACGACTGGCGCGAGCTGGTGGGGGCGACGCAGAAGGAGCGCGACCTGATCATCAAGATCTCGGGTTACCACGAGACCGCCTGGGGCGCGCGCAGCGTGGTGCTCGGCAGCGATTGCTCGCGCGAGGAGTGGCAGGAGGGCGTCGAGCGCGCCGTGAGCCTCGCCCCGACCAACCTCCACGTCCTGCAGGCTTACCGGAAACCCCGGCGGGTCCGTCACCGGGTGTACGCCAAGCACTCCCCGCACCAGGCGCACGAGGTCGACGGCCGGCTCCGGCTTTGCCCGTACTACTTTGTCCAGGGCGGTCAGGCCAAGGTCGCCGGTGCGCTCGCGACGTTCTGCCCGCCGGACAAGAAGATCATCCACGGCATGCAGGATGCGGCCTTGCTCCCAGCTAGGGTTTTCGCCTTAAACGGACCCCGTGCGTAGCTTCGCCGTCCCGACGTCCGCCACCATCCTGACCAAGCGTCAACTCGCCCTGATCGCGGCGGCACTCTTGGCCCTCGGACCGGCGGTCGGGGTGAGCCGGGCGGCCACCGACCTGACGACGATCCGGGCCCAGGCCGACCAGGGCGATCCCGAGGCCCTGAACACCCTCGGCAACGCCTACGCGAACGGGCAGGGGGTCTCCCAGAGTTACCCGGACGCGATCCGCTGCTACGCCCAGGCGGCCAAGGTCGGCTTCGCCCCGGCCCAGTTCAACCTGGCGATGCTGACCGAGCTCGGCCGCGGCGTGGCCGAGAACAAGGCGGAGGCCTTCCAGCTTTACCTCAAGGCGGCGCAGCAGGGGTTCGGCCCGGCCCAGTACAACGTCGGCAACATGTACGCCAACGGGGTCGGCGTCGCCCGCGACTATTTCGAGGCCGCGCTCTGGTTCCGCCAGGCCGCCCAGCAGGGCATCCCGGAGGCGCTCTACAACCTCGGCCTCGCCTACGAACTCGGCCGCGGCGTTACGAAGGACGAGGCCCAGGCCCAGAAGTTCTACCGCGATTCGGCCGAAAAGGGCTATGTCCGCGCCCGCTACAACCTCGCGCTGATGCTCGAGGACGGACGCGGCTCAGCGCCCGATGAGAAGGCGGCCGCCAAGTACTACCGCGCGGCCGCCCTCCAGGGCTACGCACCGGCCCAGAACAATCTCGGCATCATGATCGCCGAGGGACGGGGCGGGCTCCCGGTTTCACTGCCCGAGGCTTATGCCTGGCTCGCGCTGGCCGCGGAGAACGGCGCCAAGCCAACCGGGCGCGATCTGCTGGCCGCCAAGCTCGACCCGACCCAACTGACCGAAGGCAAGGACCGCCAGGCGCGGTTGCGCGCCGAGGTGGCCGCCGCGGCCGGCGGCAAGGTGCCGGGCTCGGCGAAGCCCGCAGTGGTCGAGGCCGGCGAGGGTCAGCTCAGCACGGCACTGGCCGAGGTTGCGCGGCTGCGCACCGAGAACGCCGCGCTCGCGGCTTCGGTCCGCGCGCTGCAGGACGACAAGGCCGGGCTCGAGCGTCGCCTGGCGGGCGGCGCGTCGACCACGGACCGGGCCAGCCAGCTTGAGAAGGAGAACGCCGCGCTGCGCGAGCAGGTGCAGGCCACGAATCGCCGGGTGACAGAGCTCCAGTCGGCCGTGGCCGCGGCGCGGACCGCCGCCAAACCCGCCGGCGAGGATCCCGCGGCGGTGGCCGAATTGCGTGGCCGCATTGATCGCCTCCAGCAGGACAACGAGGCGCTGCTGGCCCGCGTGAAGGACGCGAACGACACCGCGACCCGCCTCTCGGCCGACAACGCCCGGCTCGTGAAGGGCTCCTCCGAATCCGGCGGCGACGCCGCCCGGGTGGCCATGCTGGCCGCGGACAACGCCCGGCTCAACGACGAGATCAAGCGGTCGACCGCCGAACTCGGAAATCTTTACCGCCAGCTCCGCAGCGCCCAGTCCAAGCTGTCGAAGGCCGAGGAGTCCGCGAAGCCGGCGCCGACCCCGGGCGCCACGGACGCCGCCCTTGCCGCCCTCCAGGCCGAGAACGCGAAGCTGAAACAGGACCTCGTCGACGGCACGAGCACGCTGCAGGACCTCCGGGGCCAGTTGGCCGCCGCCGACCAGGCCCGGGCCGCGCTGAACGAGCGGAGCCAGAAACTCGAGCAACAGGTCGCCGCGCTCCGGAACCGTCCCGCCGCCGACCCGGCAGAGGCCGACCGGCGGGCGCGCGCCGAGGAGGCGCTGGCCCGCGCCCAGCAGGATCTTGTCGCGTCGCGTCGCGAGACCGAGGAACTCCGCGCCCGCGCCGACGGGGCCGAGGCCAATCTCCGCGTGCAGGCGGCCCGCTTCCAGGACCAGCTCAAGGAGGCGCGGATGACCGCCGCTTCGGCCGCCACACAGACCGCCGAGCAGGCCCTCAAGGCGAAGCTGGCCGACGCCCAGGCGCAGATAGCCGCGCTGATGAAGGCGAATGCCGACCTGCAGGCGAAGGCCGCGGCCCTGGCCGCCGCGCCCGCCGCGACGAAGGGTGATTCCGCCGAGGCCGCCAAGCTCAAGTCCGACCTGGCTTCCGCGACCAAGGCCGCCACCGCGGCCACGGCTGAGGCCGAGCGGTTGGCGGCTCAGGTGAAGCAGC
Organism: uncultured Opitutaceae bacterium; assembly: GCA_964471615.1. Lineage (GTDB taxonomy): Bacteria > Verrucomicrobiota > Verrucomicrobiia > Opitutales > Opitutaceae > Opi-474. The sequence goes on along the minus strand of CAYYGV010000132.1, from coordinate 6,058 downwards.
TGACGCAGCAGCAGGCGGAGCTGGCCCGCGCGAACCAGGATCTGGTCACGCGCAACGACGAGCTCACCGCCCAGACCCAGAAGCTGCAGGCGCAGCGTCAGGCGGCCGGCCGCTCGTCCGCCGAGATCGACCAGCTCAAGGCCGCGCTCGCCGCCGCCGAGCGGGCCCAAGCCGCGGCGAAGGACGACCTCGCGAAGCTCACCACCCAGTTCAACGAGGCCCAGAAGTGGGGCGCGTCCGTGACCGCCGCCAACGAGGAGCTCGCCGGCAAGAACGACGCCCTCACGACGCAGGTGAAGAAACTCCAGGGCGAACTGGACACGGCTGGCAAGGCCGGGACCGACACCGGGCTCCTGAAGACCGCGCTGGGCGCCGCCCAGCAGGCCGCGTCCGCCGCGCAGACCGACGTCACCAATCTCACCCGGGCCAATCGCGAGCTGGGCACGAAAATCGACGAACTCACTGCCGAGGCGCAGCGCCTCCGGGCCCAGCAGGCCGTCGCCGGCCGCGCCACCGCCGAGGTCGAGCAGCTGAAGACCGCGCTGGCGGCTGCGCAGCAGGCTCAGGCCACCGCCCGCGACAACGTCACCCGTCTCACCCAGCAGAACCAGGACCTGGCGACGAAGGTCGACCAGCTGACCGCCCAGGCGCAGACCTTGCAGGCGCAGCAGGCCGGCGCCGGGCGCTCGGCGACCGAGCTGGCGCAGTTGAAGACCGCGCTGGCCGCCGCCCAGGACCAGCTGGGCCGGACTCAGGCCGAGTTGGAGGCGACGAAGCAGACGGCGTTGACCGCCGCCGCGGCCCGCTCGGATCTCGAGTCGCGGCTCGCCGCGGCGCAGTCCGACGCCGCCGGGCTGAAGGTTGCGAACCAGAAACTCACGACCGAGAACCAGCGCCTCGCGGCGCGGCCCGACGGGACCGCCGACCGCGAGACGGCGACGAAGTTGGCGACGCAGCTCGATGCCGCGAACCGGGCGCTGGAGGAGAGAAACGCGTCGATCGCCAGCCTGACGACGGCGAACGACTCGCTGCAGAAGGATCTCGAGGTGGCCAAGCAGAGCGCCGCCGCCGCCCTCGCGGCCCAGGCGGCCGCGGCGAAGAACACGACCGGCGATGCGCTCAAACTCGAGCTGCAGACCGTGCAGGACCAGGTGCGCGCGCTCGAGGCGCAGCTCGACGACGAGCGGAAGCACTCGGCGCAGGAAATCTCCACGCTGGCGGGGCAGTTGCAGCGTTCCCGCGAGGCCAACAAGTCGCTCGCCGAGGCCAACCGCGTCCTGCTCGAGGCGAAGAGCTCGGACGAGGCCGTCCCGAGCGCCGAGCTGAATTCCCTGAACGCCAAGGTGCGCAACCTCACGGGCGAACTCGAGCGCCTGCGCGGCGAGACGCAGCGGCTCACGACCGAGAACGACCGGCTGGCGGACGAGAAGCAGACGGCCGAGCGCCTGGCCGCGGAGGCCAAGAAGGCGGCCACCGCCCCCGCCGCGGCGTGGGCGCAGGAGCGCGAGGGTCTGGGACGGCAGCTGGACGACCTGATGGCCAAGGTCGCCGAGGCCGACCGCCGGCTCGCGCTGGGCAAGCAGTCGGAAACCGACAACCGCAAGGCTCTCCAGAATCTCCAGGCGGAACTCGACAAGGCGCATGCCGAGACCGCCGCGCTGCAGGCCCGGCTCACCGAGTCCGACAAGGCCGTCGAGCAGCACAACGGCAGCGTGGCCGAGCTGACCGACCTGAACACGAAGCTGACCGCCGAGCGCACTGCGCTGCAGACGCAGCTGGCGCAGGCCCGGCAGGCGCTCGAGGCCGCCGGTCGCGACAGCTCCGCCAAGGCGGATACCGTCGCCCAGCTCACCAGCGCGAACGACCAGCTCCAGGCGCAGGTCAAGGATCTCACCGACAAGGTGGCCGCGGCCCAGGCGGACAAGACTCAGGCGGCGCAGAACGCGACCGAACTGGCGAACCTGCGCACGCAGCTCGCGGCCGCGCAGGCCAAGCTGACCGAGTCCGACAAGGCGGTCGATCAGCAAGGTGCGACCGTGGCCGAGCTCACGGAGGCCAATCAGCACCTGACGAGCGAGCGCGAGGCGCTCAGGAAGCAGCTCGACGACCAGGCAACCCAGCTGGCTGCGCTGAAGGCGGACAGCGACAAGCTTGCCCAATCCGAGCAGGCGCGCATCACGGCCGAGCAGCGGGCCGCCGCGCTGGCCACCATCACGAGCCAGCTCACCGCGGCCCAGCGCGACAACGCCAGCCTGCGGGCGGACAATGCCCGGCTGACCGAGACGCTGCAGACGGTCGACCGCGACCGCTCGGCGCGGATTGCGCAGCTGCAGCAGGAGAATGCCGCGATTTCCGCCCGCCTGCGCCAGGCGCAGGGCACGCTGGACTCGATCGCCAACGCGGCGCGCGTGCTGAACGGCGGCGCGCTGCCCCAGGTTGCGTCGTCCGGCCAGGTGCCGATCCGGCCGGCTTCGGCCTCGCCGGTCTCTGCTGCGCCGGAGAACCGTTACCACGTCGTGCAGGAAGGCGACTCGCTGACCCGCATCAGCGTGCGGTACTACGGCACCGCCCAGCGCTGGAACGAGATCTACGACGCCAACCGCGACCTGCTGCGCGGCGAGAACGCGCTGCGGCCCGGCCAGCGCCTGAAGATTCCGTAAGGGCGGAGCAGGGCTCCGGTTTTTGCCGGACAAGAAAATCCTGCGGCGGCCCGGTCCAATCAAACGGCTGCAATCACGCCAATTACGCGTGCGCGCCGTGAATTTTCTGGGTGGGGACGAAAAAAAGTCTCGACGGCACGCGTGGGCCTTTCATCGTTCGCCTCGCATCAGGAACGAATTGGCCCTCCACAAGCCAGTTCTGCCAACCGGGCCGGGAGCGGCCACGGTGGATCGGGTCCCGCCAGTCGGGGATCCGGATGTGCGGGACCCGCGAGGGTGCCGAACCAAGAACGCTCCCGAAGACGAGACCGACCTGATGCCCAGGTCGGTTTTTTGTTTTCACAGCCTGATGCGCGAAACTGCCAACCACAGATCACGCATCATGTCCAACCTCACGAAACTCCCCGGAATCCGCGTCGACGCGGCCAATCCCAACCATCACCTGTGGGACAACCACGGGACCTGGTTCCTGCACTACACCGTGCACCCGACTCCCTTCACCAAGGAGCGGATCCGCCGTTCGCTCGGCACCAAGGACGTCAAGGTCGCCCGGGAGCGCCGCGACGCTTTCTTCGCCCACCTCGCCTCGGAGGCCTCAAAGGCCACCGTGACGACTGGTGCGCGCAAGGAAGCCGCCGCATGATTCCCGGCAATCGCTCAATCCGGTTCGCCCGCACCAGCGCCAGCCCGGACTCCGCCCCGGCGGAGTCCCGGCCCGTCGCCAACGTGCTCCTCGACGAGCAGCCGATCCCGGTCGGCCAGATCGTCGAACGCGGATCGTCGTGGGTCTACGTTCTCGCTGACGGCCGGTCCTCCGGCCTCACGAGCACCGAGTCCCGCCAGGACCTCGAATGGCAGGTCGTGCTCTACCATCTGGGCACGCTGAATGGCGCCAAGGCCGACACCGAGCCGGTGTCGCTGCCGATCGCCATGTGACGTTGCGCCGCCGGGCTGGGGCCGATTGACGGTCCGGCCCGGCTTGGCCGTTACCTGGAAGCAGGAAAGAGACGCCGCAGTCCGGCCTCGGAGGCCTCGGCCACGCCGCGCTCGGTGATGAGCCCGGTGACCAGCCGCGCCGGTGTGACGTCAAAGGCGGGATTGCCGGCCGGGCTGCCCTCGGGGACCACGGCCACGGTCGCGACCGAGCCGTCCGCCAGGCGCCCACTGAGATGGGTGACCTCGCGCGCGGAGCGCTCCTCGATGGGGATCTCGCGGACGCCGTCGCGGATCGTCCAGTCGATGCTCGGCGAGGGCGCGGCGGCGTAGAACGGCACGCCATTGTCCCGCGCGGCGAGCGCCTTGAGGTAGGTCCCGATCTTGTTGCACACGTCGCCGGTGGCGGTGGTGCGGTCGGTGCCGACGATCACGAGGTCCACCTGGCCGTGCTGCATCAGGTGACCGCCCGCGTTGTCGGCGATCACGGTGTGCGGCACGCCGTGGTTAAGCAGTTCCCAGGCGGTGAGACTGGCGCCCTGGTTGCGGGGCCGGGTTTCGTCGACCCAGACATGAATGGGCAGGCCGGCGTCGTGCGCGGCGTAGATAGGCGCGGTGGCGGTGCCGATATCCACGGTCGCGAGCCAGCCGGCGTTGCAATGGGTGAGGACATTGACGCGGCCGCCGGGGCGGCGGGCCGCGATGGCCTGGAGCAGGGGCAGGCCGGCGGCGCCGATCGCGCGGTTGAGGGCGACATCCTCGTCGCAGATCTCGACCGCGAGGGCGCGGGCTGCGGCGGCGCGCTGGGCGACGGGCAGAGGTGACACGCGGGCGCGAACCCGGTCGAGGGCCCAGCGCAGGTTCACCGCCGTGGGTCGGGTGGCGAGCAAGGTGGCGTGGGCGCGCTCGAGTGCGGCGTCGGAAGCGTCGACTCGGAGGGCGAGCCACATTCCCCACGCGGCGGTGGCGCCGATGAGAGGGGCGCCGCGCACGAGCATGGCGCGGATCGCGTGTGCGGCCTCGTCGAGCGAACCCAGACGGGCCGTGACGAAGACGTGCGGCAGGCGCGTCTGGTCAATGATCTCGACCGCCGAGCCATCCGCCGCCGGCCAGATCGTGCGGGTGGGTCGGTCGAGGACGTTCATGCCATTGCGGATTGCGAATCGCGAATTGCAGATGGGTCAAGTCCGGGCGGCGCGGTGGTAGAAGACCGGCTGCTCCGTCTTCCAACCCGCGATCCGCAATTCGAAATCCGCAATCAGGAGAGCTTCACTCCGCGGGCGTTGGCGGCGCGCAGGAGGGCGTCGGCCATGTCGGACGGGGTGACGGCGACCTCGATGCCGCACTCCTTGAAGATGGCGATCTTGGCGGCGGCGGTGTCTTCCTTGCCGCCGATGACGGCTCCGGCGTGGCCCATGCGGCGGCCCGCGGGGGCGGTGGCGCCGGCGATGAAGCCCGCGACGGGCTTCTTGCAGTGGGCCTTGATCCAGCGGGCGGCCTCGACCTCGGCGTTGCCGCCGATCTCGCCGATCATGATGATGCCATGCGTCGCGGGGTCGTCGTTGAACATCTTGATCACGTCGAGATGCGACGTGCCGTTGACCGGGTCGCCGCCGATGCCGACGCAGGTGGTCTGGCCGATGTTCTTCACCGTGAGCTGCCAGACGGCCTCGTAGGTGAGCGTGCCGGAGCGCGACACGACGCCGACGTGGCCCTGCTTGTGAATGTAGCCGGGGGCGATGCCGATGCGGCAGCCGCCCTGCGAGTCCTTGCCGGGCCCGGGGGTCACGAGACCGGGGCAGTTCGGGCCGACCAAGCGCGTGTGCTTGCCGGCCATGGCGCGCTTCACGCGGACCATGTCCTTGATCGGGATGCCCTCGGTGATGGCGACGGCGAGATCTAGGCCGGCGTCGGCGCACTCGAGGATCGCGTCAGCGGCGAACGGGGGCGGGACGAAGATGGCCGACACGGAGGCGCCGGTGGCCTTGGCGGCGTCGGCGACGGAGTTGAAGATCGGCACCTTGTGGCTGCCGTGCTCGAAGAACTGGCCGCCCTTGCCGGGCGTGACGCCGGCGACGACCTGGGTGCCGTAGTCGAGGGAGAGCCGCGTGTGGCGCGCACCGAATTCGCCGGTGATGCCTTGGATGAGGATCTTCGTTTCGGGGGTGATCAAGATGGCCATGGGAGGCGGTGGTGAAAGTTGAACGTTGAAAGTTGAGAGGTTGGCAGCGGTGGCGGGAGGAGAGGGGCGGATGCTCGCTACTCGCTACACGCTACACGCTACTCCAATAATCAGGCCACGAGCTTCACGATCTTCTGCGCGGCGTCGGCCATGGAGTCGGCCGAGACGAGCTTGAGACCGCTGGCGGCGAGGGTGGCCTTGCCGGCGATGACGTTGTTGCCCTCAAGACGGACGACGAGCGGGAGCTTGAGCCCGACCTCCTTGACCGCCTCGACGATGCCCT
>CAYYGV010000131.1:0-10023 GCA_964471615.1 uncultured Opitutaceae bacterium | reverse complement strand
GGGACGGCTACGACATCAGCCAGTACCTGACCTTCGGCGCCTATGTTGGTTATGATATCCCGGCCGGCATCAACAGCCTGCTCGACAACACCCGCTTGACGGTGGGTATGGATAACATCACCGACACGCAGCCGCCGCTGTACTACAACGGTGTCGGTTACGACCAGAGCCAGATCGGCCGCCCTGTCGGCCGGTTCCTCTACGCGTCGATCCGCAAGACGTTCTAACCTGACGCGTCATCGACGCGCCTGATCACGAGGGCGGCCGGTATCCCCGGCCGCCCTTTTGTTTTTCTGCGAGAGCCGAGGCTCACCACGAAGCGCACGAAGTACACCAAGCCCGAGCGTTCGTCAGGTCTTGGCGTTCTTCGCGTGCTTTGCGGTAAACCGGACTAGACCACGATCTCGATCCTGGTCACCGCTAAGACCGCTAAGGCCGCTAAGGAACCGCAGCTTTGCTTCCGAGTTCTTCGTGCCCTTCGTGCGCTTCGTGGTTCCTCACCTAGATCGAGACCGGCAGGACGTCCCGACGCTTTGACCAATCGAGGTCCGGCAGGCCGCGCGTGGGGGCTTTCTTGCCTAGGACTGCGCGCGGGAGCTTCACCGGGATTCGCCGGCGTCCATCGGTGAGCACCACGTCCACGATCCGGACTTCGCCCACGCCGAGCAGAGCAAACCGCAGCTGCGGCGGCCGCGAGCGGTCTCCGTCCCATTCCACCGGCGCCGCATGCTCGCGCACGACGTCGCCGCGTGGCTGCGCGCCGCGGGTCTGGAACTCGATGGTGAGGCACTCCTGCCGGCTGGCCCAGCTGCCGTCGGCCTGCCGCTGCTCGACCCGCACGAGCTGCAGGGCGGGCCGGAAATTGTGCACGGCGTAGCACAGCTGCCACGTCGCCCCGAACACTGGCTCACCGCGCCGCCAGGCGCGCAGGCGGGCGGCGTCGCGCTCCAGGATCTGCTCGTTCGTCCCGCGCCGCCGCGCATCGCGCGTGAAGCACCACATGGCCCGGGCCGCCCGGCGGCCGGCCGCCAGCGCCCGCGTAAAGGCCCGGGCCTCGGCCGCGGTCGCGAGTCCGCGCGCGGCGCGGCGCACGAAGACGTCGCGCTCCGCCAGGTAGCGTCGGAACTCGAGGCTTGCGCGCAGGGGCGCGGGCAGGGCCGAACCGCGGGGCGCCGCGGCCTGCCGGCAGAGGCGCCGCTCCGCGAGGAAGGGAGCCAGCGGCTCGCGCCGCGAGACGGTGTCCCAGCGGTCGTTGATCTCCCAGCGGGGATAGCCGCCGAAGGGATGGTGATCGTTGGCCAGGGCGAGCTGCGCCGAGCGCCGGGCCGTGCGGCCGCCGAAGACGCGGGCGAAGCCGCGCTCGAGCATTTCGCGCGGATCCTCCACGCCAGGATTCAGCCAGAGCGTGGCCGCGGCGGCATCCACCACGGTGGTCATCTCCATCGCGAGCCGGAACGGCTCCCATGAGGTCACCAGCAGCCCCTCGATGCCGAGCCGCTGGCCATGGCGCCACCACGAGAGGATGTTGTCCAGCCGGTCGGCGAAGTGCGGCAGCGGCTCGTAGCGGGCCGAGCCGTTCATCGGGCAGCCCCAGACCGTCAGGCCGCGGGCGCGCAGCCGCTCGCCCACGGTGCTGTCGGCAAAATTGAACAGCTCCACCCGCGGCCGGCGCGGGAAGCCATAGTAGTACCACTCGTACGCGATCAGGTCGGACGGAAGCTGCGGGATGGCTGCCGGCAGGAAGTAGAGCATGTCGGCCCACATGCCCATGCGGAGCCCGAGCGAGCGCGTGAGCGCGTGGAGCCGGTTGACATGACGCGCGAAATGTCCGGCGAGGCCGATGCGCGCGATCTCGGCCCGGCTCAGCGGGTGCCGGCCGAGATGGAACGACTCGTCGAGCCCGACGTGCACGCGGCCCGCGGTGCAGAACGGCGCCATGTCGCGCAGGAGCTTCTCGGCGATCTCCATCGTGCGCGGATGCAGCGGGCAGATCTGCCCGCCGGGAAACGGTGAGCCGTCGTCGGCCCGCAGCTCGTTCAGGTCGCGGAGCTCCGGCACCTTGACGAGGTACTGCGTGTGACCAAGGAGATTTACGATCGGCACGATCTTGATGCCGACCCGCGTCGCCTCGTCCACCAGCCGCGTGAATTGGCGGTAGGTGTAGGCGTCCCGGCGCGCCACGCCCGGCAGGCTGGGAAACTCGACACAGTCCTCGAGGTGGAGATGCAGCTGCTGGTAACCCCAGTCCGCATAGCGCGGGAGCTGCGCGAGCAGCCAGTCGAGGCGTTCGACCTGGCGGGCGAGGTCCCATTGAAAGGAACGGACGGGCGAGAAGGGCGCGGCCATGGCGGAACGATGCAGGCGGCGGCGCAAAGTTGAAGGTCGAAAGTGCGTCGCGGCCGATCTCCGTCCCGCGCTTGAACCGCCGCGGTCGCCGCCTACATTCCGCGGCGATGCAGGTCCGGATCCACCACCTCTACGTTTCCCCCGGCCACAATTTCTTCGGCCGTCACGGCCTCGGCGCGGAGAAGAATCCGACGGTCGAGGTGCCCCAGGTGGTTTGCCGCGCCGGCCGCGGGATCGAGGGCGACCGGTTCTTCGACTACAAACCCGACTACAAGGGTCAGATCACGTTTTTCTCCTGGGACATCTACCAGCAGGCGAAGGCCCGCTTTGGCGTGCCGCACCTGTTGCCGGCCGCCTTCCGCCGCAACGCGGTGATCGAGGGGGTCGACATCAACACCTTAATCGGCTGGCGCTTCACGATCGGGGAGGTCGAGTTCGAGGGCACGGTCGAGTCCAAGCCATGCTATTGGATGGATCAGGCGGTGGCTCCGGGAACCGAAGAGTGGCTCCGCGGCAACGGCGGCTTGCGGGCGAAGATCCGGCGCGACGGCATCCTGACCGCCGGCGTGCACGAGCTCGTCGTGGGCGAAGCCGTGCCCGCACCGGCGAGCTAGGTTTTTCTTTTCACCGCCAAGTCCGCCAGGGTCGCGAAGGATCCGGACCAGGCTTTGCGGCCTAGGTGACGAGGCATGGCCGGAGACAGCCAGACGCGTCCGGCCAACCGCGCTGAAATACCTGATACCTGATTCCTGTCCCCTGTTACTTGCCCCGGCCCCGCCCGGGCCTCAGCCCAGACGGCGTTTCAGCCAGGCGACTGCCCCGGCCTCGTCGTGGAACGCGCCGTCGAGCTGGGCCTCGAACGCCTCCTCCAGGACGGGGGTGAACTTCGGGCCGGGTCGCTGGCCGAGGGCGACGAGATGGCGGCCGAGCAGGATGGGGCGGGGGCCCGCGCTCTCGAGCTCCAGCGCATGGGCCTTGGCGCGCAGCTGGCTGATCCGCTCCAGCGTTTCGGGTGGAGCCAGAGGAGGACGTCCGGCGTGATCGGCGAGCATCACGATCGCCAGCTCGTCGATCGTCGCGGGTTCCAGGCGGCGCGCCAGCCGCCGCACGGCGGAATCGGTGAACTCGGTCTGGCCGTGGTGGTGCGCGAGGTGGTTCACCACGAGCGCACGCACCGGCGGGATCACGTCGAGCGGCGAGCCGATGCGGCGCAGGAACGTCTCGGCCACCGGTCCGCCTGCGGATTCGTGGCCCGGGCTGATCCAGCGCAGCTTTCCGCGACGCTCTGCCTGTACGGTCGTGGCGGGCTTGCCGAAGTCATGGGCCAGCACAGCCAGCGTCAGGATGCGCCGCGCGGCGGGCGCCGCCTGTCGCCAGCCCGCCTGCGGCACCAGAGCGTCGAGGCACAGCTGAGTGTGGGTGAAGACGTCGCCCTCCGGATGCCACTCGGGCTCCTGCGGGGTGCCGCGCAATACGGCGAGTTCGGGAAAATGCACCAGCCAGCCCGTTTCCTCGAGCACAGTGAGACCGCGCGACGGCTTGATGGCTTTGACCGCCCATTTGTCCCACTCGCCCCACACCCGCTCCACGGGCAGTTCGGCAAAGGTGCCCGTCATCGATCGGGCCAGGGCGGCGGTCTCCGGAGCGAGGGTGAAATCGAAGCGTGCCGCCAGCTGGAACGCCCGCAGCACCCGCAGCGGATCCTCGCTGAAGGCGGCGCTGGTGTGACGCAGCACGCGTGCCCGCAGGTCGGCGCGACCGCCGTGCGGGTCGATCAGGTCGCCGGAGAAGGGATCGTAGGCGATGGCGTTGACGGTGAAATCGCGGCGGGCGGCCGCCTCGGCGTCGCTCAGGGTGGGGTCGGGCGCCACGGCGAAGCCGCGATGGCCGGCGCCGGTCTTCGATTCGCGCCGCGGCAGGCTGAAGTCGTACTCGGCCCCGGCGGCGTTGCGCACCTTGATCACTCCGAAGCTCCGGCCGACGACATCGGTCGCGCCAAAGGGGGCCAGCGCCCGGTGGAGGGTCTCGAAATCGACCCCGGCCACCTCGACGTCGAAGTCCTTCGCGGTGAGGCCGAGGAGCCAGTCGCGCACGCCGCCACCCACCAGCCGCGGTCGGCCGACGCGGCGGACCGCGTCGAGCAGCGCGCGGAGGTCCGCGGGAATGGGCAGCGGTTGGGCCGGGGTCATGGGGTGCGCCTAGCTGGCTGGCCGGGAGGTGGATTCCTGGGCGAGGGCGGCGACGCCGACGAGGATCCAGCCGAGCATGAAGGCGAGGCCGCCCAGCGGGGTAACGGGTCCGAGCCAGCTCGGGCCGCCGACGGCGAGCGCGTAGAGGGAGCCGGAGAACAGGATGACCCCGGCGGTCCAGCAGGTGGCCGCGCGGCCGATCCACTTGGCCGCCGGTGCGCCGGCCGAGCGCAGCCAGGCGGCGGCACCCAGAAGGGCGACGGCGTGCACGAGCTGGTAGCGCGCGGCGCTCTCCCAAGCGCTGAGCATCCCGCGTTCGAGCAGGAAGGCCTTCAAGCCGTGGGCGCCAAAGGCGCCGAGGGCGACACCGGTGGCGCCAAGGGCGGCGGCGGCGAGGAGGGTGGAGCGGTGGGTCATTGCAGGAGTTGAGGGTTGAAGGATGAAAGTTGAAAGCCCTGATCCCGGACGGGTTCCGGTTCAGCCTCCTCCGGTGGCGTCCGGCTTTCAACTTTCAACCGTCGGGCGGGGGTTTTGTAGGCCGGCTGGGCGAGCCACGCATCTCCTTGATGCTACGGGGAGAAACGTGGATCGAAAACGAAGGTTGACACATCTCGGTTAAACCCTAGCTCTTGGCCTCTTTTCCCATGAAAACCTTCCTCGCCAAAAAGGAGACGGTGCAGCCCAAGTGGCATCTGATTGATGCCGAGGGCGTCGTGCTCGGCCGTCTCGCGGTGAAATGCGCCAACATCATCCGTGGCCGTCACCAGCCCACCTACACGCCGACCGTCGACACCGGCGACCACGTCGTGATCATTAATGCCGAGAAGGTCGTCCTCACCGGCAAGAAGGAGGAAAAGAACGAGTACATGTTCTTCTCGGGCTTCGTCGGCGGCGAGAGCTACCGCAAGCTGTCCCTCATGCGCGAGCGTCACCCGGAGTTCATCATCGAGCACGCGGTCAAGGGCATGCTCCCGAAGAACCGCATCGCGGCCAAGATGCTCACCAAGCTGCACGTCTTCGCCGGCGCGAAGCACACGCACGAGGCGCAGAACCCCGTCAAGATTTCCGTCTAATCCCTGTCCATGAGCACCGCCACCAACGTTTTCCTCGGCACCGGCCGCCGCAAGACCTCGACCGCCCGCGTCCGCCTCAGCGAAGGCACGGGCAAGCTGACCGTCAACGGTCGCGAGTTCGACAGCTATTTCTCGCACGAGAACTTCTCGAAGCAGGCGTACGCCCCGCTCCTGACGGTGGACCTGCGCGAAAAGATCGACGTGACGGTCAATGTCGCCGGCGGCGGCGTGGCCGGCCAGGCCGGCGCGGTGGCGCACGGCATTGCCCGCGCCCTCCAGAAGTTCAACCCGGAGCTGCGCGCGGCGCTGAAGAAAGCGGGCCACATCACCCGCGACCCGCGCGAGAAGGAACGCAAGAAGCCCGGCCAGCCCGGTGCCCGCAAGCGCTTCCAGTTCTCGAAGCGCTGAGCCGGTTGCCCGGTTCCCTTTCAGCCGCCGCGGCCCCCTGGGCCCGGCGGCTTTTTTCTGGGCGGCAAAAATCTCTTGTCATACCGGTTAGTTGGCCCGCCGCTTGCTAAAACCGGGGGTGGTGGCCTCCCGCCAGGGGCGCCGCCGACCAACCAAACCATGAATAAGAAAACAACGCTAGTCGTCCTCAGCGCCGCGCTTTGCCTCGGTACGATCCCTGCCCGCAGTCAGACCGCGCCCGCTCCGGCCCCGGAGGCCGCCCCCAGCTATTCCTGGGTGTTCACCCCCGCCTTCGCGTCGCAGTACATGTTCCGCGGCGCCCGGCTGGGCGGCCCGTCCTTCCAGCCGACCCTCGAGCTCGACTCGGGCAATCTGGCCGTCGGCGTCTGGGCCAACTATCCGATGAAGGACAAGGTCCCCGGCCAGTCGGATCCGGAGTATGATATCTACGGCTCCTACACCGCCACGGTGAATGACTCCCTGTCGATCGTGCCGGCCTTCACGTGGTACAACTACCCGAACGCCGACAAGTCCGCCGGCTTCTACAAGTCGACCTTCGAGCCCAGCCTCGCGTTCAACTACACCGTCTCGGGTATCAAGCTCACGCCGAAGCTCTACTACGACATGGTGCTGAAGGGCCCCACGTACGAGCTCACCGCCACCGCCGCCGTGCCGCTCAAGGACGCCGGCACGGAGCTCGATTTCACCGCGACGGTCGGCACGTTCAAGTGGACCGACGCGTTCGAGAGCTCCGATCCGTCGTACAAGAACTACGGCAACTACTGGCTGCTCGGCGTCGCCCTGCCGTTCCAGGTGACCAAGAACGGCAAGCTCACGGTCGGTCTGGCCTACACCAAGGGCTCCGACAATTTCATCAAGCAGGGCAGTTTCCCGAAATACGAGAACACCTCGGCCGTCGGCCGCGGCGTCTTCACGGTCAGCTACGCCATCACGTTCTGACCTGTCTTGGTTTGTAGTTTCCCCGCCCGCGCCGGTTTCCGGCGCGGGCTTTTTGCTGGGGCGGCAGCCGGGGCCGGCGGCCGAAAATCATTCTGGATAATCGCGGTTTCGTGCCCGAAGGTGGAGGCATGAAAGTCGGCATTGTTGGTGCGTCGGGTTACTCCGGCGAAGTCCTCGTCAAACTCCTCCTCGGCCATCCGCACGTCACGCTCGCGGCGGTCACCTCGCGTTCCCTCGCGGGGAAGCCGCTCGCGTCCGTCATGCCGGCCGTGCGTGGGATCGATCGCGGCCTGAAGTTTGTCGACTCCGACCCGGCAGCGCTGTGCGCCTCCGACATCGCGCTGTACTTCCTCGCGCTGCCGCACGGCGCCGCCGCGACCTACGCCAAGGCCCTCGTGGCCGCCGGCAAGCGGGTCATCGACCTCAGCGCCGACTTCCGGATCGCCGACGTCGCCACCTACCGGAAGTACTACGGCGAGCACCATGCGCCCGAGCTGCTGCCGTCCGCCCGCTTCGTGCTCCCGGAGCTCACCGCCCCCGCCTGGAAGCAGGAGGCGAAGCTGGTGGCCGCCCCGGGCTGCTACCCGACCAGCATCCTCGTGCCGCTCACCCCGCTCCTGAAGGCCGGCGTCGTCACGCGCGAGCACATCGTGGTCAATTCCTACAGCGGCGTCAGCGGCGCGGGCCGGAAGGTCGAGGAGACCTACCTGTTCTGCGAGCGCGCCGAGAGCACCAAGGCCTACGGCCTCGTGAAGCACCGGCACATCGCCGAGGTGGAGGAGCAGCTCGCGCTGCACACCGGCGCCCCCGTCGTCATCCAGTTCAACCCGCACCTCGCGCCGATGCGCCGCGGCATCGCCACTACGATCACCGTGCCGGCCGCCCCGGGCGCGACGATCGAGCAGCTGTACGCCGCCTGGCGCTCCGCCTACGCGGGCGCGGCGTTCGTGCAGCTCCTCGCCAGCGGCGAGACCCCGGACACCGCGCATGTCGTCGGCACGAACCGCATCGATTTCTCCGCCGTGCACGACCCGCGCACCGGCAACTTCGTGATCACTTCCGCCGAGGACAATCTCATGAAGGGCGCCAGCGGTCAGGCCGTGCAGATTATGAATCTCTGGTGCGGCTTTCCGGAAACCGCAGGACTCGTGTGAGAGTGACGAGGGACTAGGGACGAGTGCGACCGGAATCGCCCGCGTGACGACTGGGCGCGGGCGTCCAAAAACTCTTGTCACTGCGCGCACGCTCCGCGCAGAGTGAATCAACCAGCGTCGCGCGCGACGGCAGTTGTCGGGCGTTCGTCCCGCCTCCCGCGCGCGGCAAACCGTCCTGACATCATGATCGAATTCAAAAACAAAGTCCTGTTCGTCGGCTATGGCGCCGTCGCCGAGTGCACGCTGCCAATCCTGTTCAAGCACCTGAAGGTGCCGGCGAAGAACGTCACGGTGATGGATTTCGAGAACCGTGCCGCCAAGCTGAAGTCGTGGACGGCCAAGGGCGTCCGCTTCGTGCGCGACCGGGTGACCGAGGACAACATGAGCCGCCTGCTCGCGAAGCACGTCGGGCCGGGCGACCTGCTGATCGACCTCGCGTGGAACATCGACGCGCTCGAGATCCTGCAGTGGTGCCGCGATCACGGCGTGATGTACATCAATACGTCCACCGAGCTGTGGGACCCGTACAAGACGGGCGGGCACCCGACGGAGAAAACGCTGTACTGGCGCCACATGAATCTCCGCCGCATGACGGCGAAGTGGAAGGGCCCGGGCGCGACGGCCGTCATTGAGCACGGCGCGAATCCTGGCCTGATCTCCCATTTCGTGAAGCAGGGCCTGATCGACATCGGCCGCCGGACGCTGGCCGACCGCCGCGCCAAGGGTGCCGCCGCCGAGCGTCTGCAGGAGTTCATCCGGACGCAGCAGTTCAACCATCTGGCCCGCGCCCTCGGCGTGAAGGTCATCCACTGCTCGGAGCGCGATACCCAGATCACGAACGTCCCGAAGCAGGTCGACGAGTTCGTCAACACCTGGAGCATCGAGGGCTTCCGCGAGGAGGGCACCACCACCGCCGAGATGGGGTGGGGCACGCACGAGAAGACGCTCCCGAAGCACGCGTTCCAGCACCGCGACGGTCCGCGGAACCAGATCTGTCTCGCCCAGATGGGCATCAACACCTGGGTGCGCTCCTGGGTGCCGGACTACAATATCCTCGGCATGGTTGTCCGTCACGGCGAGGCGTTCACGATTTCCGACAAGCTCACGGTGTGGAACGGCAAGAAGGCCGTCTACCGCCCGACGATGCACTACGCGTACTGCCCGTGCGACGAGGCCATCGCCTCGCTCAACGAGATGCGCGGCTACAATTACAAGCTGAACGAGAACCAGCGCATCATGAACGACGAGATCACGGCGGGCTCCGACATCCTCGGCGCGCTGCTGATGGGCCACTCGTACAACTCGTGGTGGATCGGCTCCGACCTCTCCATCGAGGAGTCGCGCCGGCTGGTGCCGCACCAGAACGCGACGACCATGCAGGTCGCGATCTCCGTCGTCGCCGCGTCGATGTGGATGATCCAGCATCCGCTCGAGGGCGTGCGCGTGCCGGACGACCTCCCGCACGAGTTCATCCTGAAGACCGCCAAGCCGTACCTCGGCCGCTGGATCTCCAAGCCGTCCGACTGGACCCCGCTCAAGGGCCGCGACACGACCTTTGCCAAGTACAATAAGCCCGACCTCGACCTGAAGGATCCGTGGCAGTTCAAGAACTTCCTCGTCACCGACGCCGGCTAAGGCCGGGCGTTGCGCGCCGAAGATCGAAGTTGGGAGATGGAAAATCGAATACCCATGTTGCACCGAACCCTGACCGGCGCCCGCCGGCCCTTTCACTGCCAGCCTGGAGTTGGCTAGCGCCCGCTCGTAATTCGTAAGTCGAAAATCGCCCCATGATCTCGCTCCCGCGGTTGCAGAAACTCGCCAAGAAACACGGTACCCCGCTGTTCATCATCGACCACGACGCCCTGCGCCAGGCCTACCGCCTCTTCCGCAAGC
>CAYYGV010000130.1:0-10096 GCA_964471615.1 uncultured Opitutaceae bacterium | reverse complement strand
TCGCCGCGTGCGTGATCGGCGGCACCAGCCTCCGCGGCGGCCGCGGCACGGTGCTGGGCGTGATCTTTGGCGCCCTGATCATGGCGAGCCTGCTCAATGGCATGACCCTGCTCGCGGTTTCGCCCGAGCTGAAGTTCATCGCCCGCGGCGTGGTGCTGACGCTCGCGGTGTGGATGGACGTGAAGCTCGCGAAACGCTAGCGGGCCGGACGCGACACCTTCGCATAGGCCCGCACGGGAAAGGTCCCAAACGCCTTCACCTTCGGCGGCACGGCCGAGAACGCGAAGCCGCTCCCCGGAAGGGCGGAGAGATTGCAGAGATGCTCGCAGATCGGGATTTCCGCCGCGAGCAGCACGGTGTGAACCGGGCGAACCCTCGTGCGGGTGTCATCGATATTGTGCGAGTCGATTCCGACGAGGCGCACCTGCTGTTGCACCAGGTACCGCGCCGCTTCCTCGGTGACGAACGGGTGGTTTTCGAAATACCGGTCCGTGCGCCAGAACGCATCCCAGCCGGTCCGGACCAGCACCGCCTTGCCCCGCAGGTCGAGCCCCCGGAACCGCTCGATGCCCACCGCCAGACCCGCGGTGTGGTCCTGGTGCACCACCACGCCGTCCAGTTCGCTCAGGGACGAGAGCGGCAGCTCGGACAGGTCCTTGCCGTCCGCGTAGCGATGGAAGGGACTATCGAGATAGGTCCCGGTGTTCGCCACCATGTCGATCCGCCCGATATGGAATTCGTGACCGCAGTCGTAGTTTTTCCGCGAGTTCTCCCGGGAGAGGAAGTCGCAGATGACCGGAGCGGGAAGCCCCTTGTAGGTGATCATCCCCGCTTCGACGGTATGGCTGAGGTCAACGAGCTCGATCGATGTGTTGATGGCAAGGTCCATGGGGTCGGGATTGGAGCAACACGCTCACGAACCGGCGCACAATAGCAAGTGGGTTGGCCCACGGAACACACCGAAGAGATTCGGTGCCTGGAGATGCGAAACCGGAGCAGGAACACACTTCCGCGTGTTCCGTGTCTTCCGTGGGCAACCGGATTGAGCGCGCAGATTCTCAGTCCCCTCCTCCGATCCCTCCTGTGCAAGGGTTCGAAGCGCAGTCCGGCTCCTCAGAAGAACTTCTTCGCCTTTTCGAAAAAGCTCTTGGACGTCGGCTCGTTGGCGTCACCGCTGACCCGGGCGAATTCCTCGAGGAGCCGGCGCTGTTCCGACGTGAGCGAGTGCGGAACCTCGACCTGCACCCGAACGAGTTGGTCGCCTTGATGCCCGCCCCGCAGAGACGGCATGCCCTTTTCGCGCAGGCGGAAAGTGGTGCCGCTCTGGGTTCCGGCCGGGATCTTGAGGGAGGCCTTGCCGAACAGCGTCGGCACTTCGATCGTGCCGCCAAGCGTCGCGAGCGTGAACTTGATCGGGATCTCGCAGAAGAGATTGTCGTCCTGGCGCTCGAACAGCTCGTGCTCCTTCACGGACAGCACGATGTAGAGGTCGCCCGGGTGCCCGCCGGCGATGCCCGCCTCGCCATTGCCGGTCGAGCGCAGGCGCGAACCGGTGTCGACGCCCGGGGGAATCCGGACGTTGAGCTTGGTGGAGCGCACCACGCGTCCGTCGCCGCGGCAGGCGGTGCAGGCCTTCTCGACCTTGGTGCCCATGCCGCCGCAGGCGGGACAGGGTTGCGTGAATGTGATGATGCCGCCCGAGCGGCGGATCTGGCCGGCACCGCGGCAGGTGGGACAGGTGATCCGCTTCGAGCCCGGCTCCGCGCCGGAGCCGTCGCAGCGCTCGCAGCTCACATGCTTGCGAAACGAAATCTCCTTCTCCGCGCCACGCGCCGCCTCCTCGAGCGTGATCTCGAGATCGTAGCGCAGGTCGGACCCGTCGCGGCCCGCGTCGCGTCCGCCCCCGCCGCCAAACATCTCGTCAAAGATGCCGCCGCCCTGCTGGCCGAACACCTCGCGGAAAATGTCGAACGGATCGTGGAACCCGCCGCCCATGCCACCCTGACCCCGCGGCATGCCGCCAGCCCCGCCACCTTCGAAGGCGGCCGGGCCGTAGCGGTCGTACGCGGCGCGCTTCTCGGGGTCCTTCAGGACCTCGTAGGCATGCGAGACCTTCTTGAACATCTCCTCGGCCTCCTTGTTGCCGGGGTTCTTGTCCGGATGGAATTGCACGGCCTTCTTGCGGTAGGCCTTCTTCAGTTCGTCGTCGGTCGCACCTTTGCTGACGCCGAGCAGCTCGTAATAGTCGTCCTTCGCCATGGTGGTTGTTTGGAACCGCTAATCTCCGCTAGTCGGCGCAAATTTGGTTCGGAATCCTTCTTTCGGTTGGAAGATGAGACGGTGCCTCCAAGTCCGGTCAGGCCTTGGTCTCGGCGGGTTTTGCGGCGCCGCTGGAGAGGATCACGGACGCGGGCCGCAGCAGGCGGCCGTTGAGCGTGTAGCCCACGCGCACCACGGTCACCACGCTGCCCTCGGGCACGGTGTCGCTCGGCTGCGCCGAGATCGACTCGTGAAGATTCGCGTCAAACGGCTGGCCGGCCGGCTGGATCTCCTTCAGGCCATGATTCGCCAGCGACGTCTTGAACTGATTCAACACCAGCTCGACGCCGCCGGTCAGCGCCTTGAGGTCGGCGCCCGGTTGCTGGGCTGCGGCGATGCCCAGGCCGAGGTTGTCCATGACGGGGAGGAGGTCCTCGAGGACCCGTGCCACGCCGAACTGGCGCAACTCGTCCTTTTCGCGCACCGCGCGACGGCGGAAATTCTCGAGATCGGCCACCGCCCGCAGATAGCGGTCATAGTTCTCGGCAGCCTCCTTCTTGGCCGCGGCCAACGCATCCGCGCCGGCAGCCTCGGGCGCCGGTGCAGTCGTGGCGCCAGCCGAAGCCGATGCGGCGGTGGTTGCAGCCGCCTCCGGCGCCGCGCCCGCGGAGGGCGTGGAAGAGGTGTTGGGAGTGTCAGTGGATTCAGGTCCAGCCATAGGAAGCCGGAGACTAAACTACGGCTTTTTGCTTTCTTCAAGTGCGTCGAAATAGCCTTTCGACTTTTCGCCGGACCCCGTCGCCTCCTGATATTTGGCCGCCTGCACCGCCTCCCGGGCAGCCTCCCCCACGGCAGCGCCCAGGCGCCCGGGCAGCAGCTCCTGCAGCGCCGGCGCCGCCGGGAGCAAGGCCAGCAAGGCCGAAGGTGCCAGCAGCTGCTTGAGTTCCTTGACGTCACGGTAGGTGTGGCGGAAGCCGATCTTGAAGTCCTGCACCGACGGCACCTTTCCCGAGTGGTCCGCCACCACCAGTTCGTCCAATGCCACAGTCAGGTCCTTGACCAGGATCCCCCGCGGCGGACGACCGGGCAACGGCACCGGGTTCTCCTCGCCGGTCAGCAGCCGGTTCTGGAACGCCGTCGTATTGTTGTGCCCCGCCTCGCGGCGCACGAAGGTCACCTTCGTCAGCTCGATGGTCGCCGTGGTCACCGCCGGGCGCGGGTTGAGCAGGGAGAGCATCTCCACGTCGGCCGTGAGCCGCCGCACCACCAGGAACTCCTTCACCGGATAGGTCGGAGGATTCGTGACCACGATCCCGCGGGCGTCGATCTCCCCCGTGAACGGGTTCACCACCAGCCGCTCAACTGTCAGGTCAAAGCCCGTCCGCTGCCGGACGCGATTCGCGACAAGCGCGGGCAGAAACAGCATCCACGCCAGCGCGGCAAACGCGAACAGGACCGCAACGACGACCAGCAACTGGAACATCGCACCGCCCGCGGCGCGATGGGTTGAAGGCTGAGGGTTGAAAGTTGAGGGACCGGACCTGTCCGAGCGGCTTGGCAATCTGCACGCCGGGTTCCGCGGGCTCGGGCGTCCGGCTTTCAACGTTCAACCCTCAACGTTCAACTCGTTCCGTCCTCAGGCGAAATTCTCCGTCACGAGCAGGATCGCCGTGCTCTCCGCCACGAAGGTGAAGGCTCCGGCAAACGGCAGCAGGACATTCTCCCCGCGCTCGAGCGCCTGCCCGAACGGTGCCCGGGAGCCGGTGCTGCCGTCGGCGCCGCAGCGGACCGAGCCGCTCACCACGCTTAGGAGCCGCGGCTGCTCGCCGGACGCGATGGAGAGCCGCTCTCCGGACCCGAGCACGACCCGGCGAATGCGGAACTCGGCCGAGTCGGCAATGACTCCCGACGTCGGGGCGGCCCGCACGGGCGCCGGCTCAAAGTCGTTCCAGTGGATCGACCGCAACGACTGTTCGATGTGGAGCTGGCGCGGCTTGCCGTCGAGCCCGACGCGTCCCCAGTCATAAACCCGATAGGTGGTGTCCGAGTTTTGCTGGATCTCGAGGATCAGGTTGCCGGCGTCGATCGCGTGGACCTGCCCGCTGGTCACGAGGATGGAGTCGCCCGCGGCGACCCGGAAATGATGGATGCAGCTCTCAAGCGTGTTCTCCTTGATCGCCTTTTCGAACTGCTCGCGCGTCACGCCCCGTTTCAGTCCCACCAGCAGGTGCGCATCGTGGCTGGTGTGGGCGATGTACCAGTTCTCGGTCTTCGGCTCGCCCTTCAGCTCCTCGGCGACCTCCGCGGGCGGATGAACCTGCAGGCTGAGCCGCTCGCGGCAGTCGAGCCACTTGACCAGAATCGGGAACGGACGGTTCGCGGGCCACTTCGGGCCCATGACGTCGCCGGCATGCTTCTCGATCACCGCCCTGAGCGACTTGCCGGCGTGATGACCGGCCCGGACGATCGACTGGGCCTCCGGGCGGTCGACAATCTCCCAGCTCTCCCCGATCGGGCGACCGGCCGGCAGCGACCGGCCCAACGCGGATTCCAAGGCGCGGCCACCCCAGACACGTTCCTGGTACAACGGCTCGAAACGCAGAAGATCTCGCATGGTAGGAGGATGAAGGTTTCGCAAAGCCCCCGTCGAGGGAGTTTACATTTGACCGCCTAAAGGGTTAGCATGGAATCCGCGCTCAGTAGTCGGCTTACACAAATGCCCAAGTCGGAGACTTCAAACCCAAACGACGGCCCGTCGTTTCAGGCTCAGCGTTACCGTCCCAACTGGATCGAAGCGGTGACGTGCTTCATTCTGGGCGTTTTCATCACGGTGGCGCTCGTGGACTACGATCCGGCGCAGGTGGGTTCGCTCCGCTCCACTGCCGCAACTGCCACAAACCTCATGGGTTGGATAGGCGCGAACACCGTGTGGATTTTGCTGTTCTCCATCGGCGTCTCCACCTGGCTGCTGCCCATCTTCCTTTTCTGGATGCTCTACGTCGCCGTCCGGAACGCCCGGCACCTGGTGATCACGCGCGTCATCGCGATGCTGGTCGCGGCCGTGACCCTCGCCTGCATCGCCGCGATGTTCAAGGAGGGCAAGTGGGCCAACGACTATTTCCCCAAGGGTCCGGGCGGCCTCGCCGGCCTGTCGATCTATCACGGCCTCCTCGCCGACGCCCTCGGCGCGTTCGGTTCGGCCCTGCTGCTTTGCACCGCCTATGTCTTCGCGTTGATGTTCATCTTCACGAAAGACATTGGCCTCGAGCTGGAGCGGTACCTCACGATGTTCCAGGCGTGGCGGGCCGCGCGGGCCGCCAAACGCGCGCTCGCGCTGGAGCAGCTGAAGAAGGAAAAGGAGGCCGCGTTTAAGGCCAAGCCAACTCCCGTGGTCGCCGCCACCCCGGCCGCGCCCGCCACCCCGGCGCAGGCGGCCCCGCTCGTCGGTCCTTCGGGCAAGAAGGTGTTTGTGCCCAAGGCCACGGAAGAATTGCCCAAGCCGGCAACGCCCGAGCGCCCGACGCCGGCACCGAAGCCCGCCGCCCCGGCACCGCGGCCCGAGCCCGCGGCTGCCGCCCCTGAAGCGAAGCCGACGGCCAAAGCGCCCGAGCCAGTGGCCGAGACCAAACCGGCCGGCCCGGCGAAGAAGATCGAACTCAACATCGTCAAGCCCGAGGAGACCAAGAAGTCCAAGACTGCCACCCTGCCCGTGCGCGGCGACGACAAGGACTACCAGTTCCCGCCGCTGTCGCTCCTCAAGGACCAGATCAAGCCCACCGCCGCGAGCAGCGAGGAGGAGCACCGCCAGAACGCCGAGAACCTGCTGCGCATCCTCGGCGAGTTCGGCGTCGAGGTCTCCCTCGGTGAAATCCACGTCGGCCCGGTCATCACGCGATACGAGGTCGTCCCGGCCCCGGGTGTCCGCGTTGAGAAGATCGCCGGCCTCGACAAGAACATCGCGCTTGGCATGCGCGCCCAGTCGGTCCGCATCCTCGCCCCGATCCCGGGCAAGGCCGCGGTCGGCGTCGAGGTGCCGAACCAGAAGCCCACGCCGGTCGGCATGCGCGAGATTCTCGAGAGCGAGGACTGGAGCAGCGCGAAGGCGGAGCTGCCCATCGCGCTCGGCAAGGATGTCTCCGGCAAGCCGCTCATCTCCGACCTCACCAAGATGCCGCACCTGCTGATCGCGGGCGCCACCGGCTCCGGCAAGTCCGTCTGCATCAATTCCATCGTCGCCTCGATCCTCTACAGCGCCTCGCCGCGGAACGTGCGCCTGCTGATGGTCGACCCGAAGGTCGTCGAGCTGAAGATCTTCAATTCGCTCCCGCACATGCTCATCCCGGTCGTCACCGAGCCCAAGAAGGTGCCGGCCGCACTCAAGTGGCTGCTCGGCGAGATGGAGCAGCGCTACCAGATTTTCGCGAAGGTCAACGTCCGCAACATCGTCGGGTTCAACTCGCGGAAGCGCTCCGACGACAACAAGCCCGCCGACGAGGCGCAGGCCGCGCTCTCGGGCCTCGACCCGAACGCCGACCAGGACATCGAGATCCCGGATCGCCTCCCCTACATCGTCGCCATCATCGACGAGCTGGCCGACCTCATGATGATCGCGCCGGCCGAGATCGAGACGAGCATCGCCCGCCTCGCCCAGCTCGCCCGCGCCGCCGGCATCCACCTCATCATCGCCACGCAGCGCCCGTCCGTGAACGTCATCACCGGCGTCATCAAGGCGAACCTGCCCTCCCGCATCGCGTTCCAGGTCGCGTCGCAGGTGGACTCCCGCACCATCCTCGACACCAAGGGTGCCGACACCCTGATCGGCCGCGGCGATATGCTGTTCTCGCCGCCCGGCACCTCCCGCCTCGTGCGCGCGCAGGGCGCGTTCGTGGCCGACGAGGAGATTTCGGGTCTCGTGGAATTCCTCAAGCGCAACGGCCCGCCGCAGTACGCCCAGGCCGTGCAGCAGCACATCGACCGCGCCTCGCGCGAGGACGAGGAGGGCGACGAGGGCGGCGGCGAGGAAGGCGATGCCGGCGACGACGAGGCGCTGTACGCCCAGGCGATCGACGTGCTCAAGTCCACCAAGCGCGCCTCCACCTCGATGCTCCAGCGTCGCCTTCGCATCGGCTACAACCGCGCCGCGCGCATCATGGACCTCATGGAGCAGAAGGGCGTCGTGGGACCGGAAAACGGTTCCAGCCCGCGCGAGATTCTCGTGGACCTCGACACGTTGTAGCGCGCCCGGCTTCCCTGCCCCGGAGAATCACCTTTCCCTGACCGGCCAACTCCCTTAGTCACACCCCATGCAATCCATCGGCGAGCGCCTTGAAGAAGCCCGGAAGAAGAAAGGCATTTCGATCCGCGAGGCGGCGGAAGCGACGAAGATTCGCGGCGATTACCTGCAGCAGTTCGAGAACAACCGGTTCGACATCAATCTCACCGAAATCTACGTCCGGGGCTTCCTGCGCTCGTATGCCGCCTTCCTGAAGCTGCCGGTGGACAAGATCCTCGCGGATTACGCGACGCTGGGGCGCGGTGAGCCGCGCGTGCGCCAGCCGAGCCGCGAGATTTACGGTCGCATGGATGTCTCGATCGCTTCCGCCGACGACCGCGGTGAGGCCGCCGGTGAAGAAGCCCCCGCCCCGCAGCCGGCCCGGCGCCAGCCCAGCGTCTCGCGCGGCAGCAGCGAGTCCATGGGCCCCGCCATTGACCCGGCATTGCTCTTCAAGGTCGGCAAGTGGGCCGGCCTCGTGATCATCCTCCTGCTCGTCGTGCTGGCCCTGAAGGCAATCTTCGGTGGCAGCAGCACCCCGGCCACTCCGCCGCGCACCACCGCCGCTCCCGCGCCCACCCAGACCGCGGCACCGGCGAACCCGGCGCCCGTCGAGCGCACCATCACTCTGGTGGCCACCGATGTCGTGCGCGTCACCGTGCGCCACAAGAATGCCGATGGCAGCGAGGGCGACATCCTCTACCAGGGCACGATGTCCCGCGGCCAGACCCAGGTCGTGCCGTGGCCCGGTCCGATCTACATTTCTGCGAGCGCCGGCGAAAACCTGCAGATCGAATTTCGCGGCAAGCGCTTCGGTTCCCAGTTCACCGGCAACGGACGCGCCCAGATGTGAGGCGCGTCGCGCGGCCAACGCTTGGTCGCGAGCAAGCAGCGTTCAGCTGTCAGCGGTAAGCTCTCTTGCGCGAGGCTAGCCTGAAAGCCTTGGCGGGTGGCCGCGGGGCCACTTGCTGCAGCGTCACCGTCGTTGACGGACCGGCCCCGCGCCTCGGCTTCGCTCTCAGCGTAGGCCGACAGGACGGTCGAGAATCTCGCGGAGCAGGAACGCCTGTCGCACCGTGGCGGGCTGCTGCAGGCTCTCCAGCACGGCACGGCGGTTTGCCTGTGCCGCCAGCTGCAGGGCGTCGGCTTCCGCGGTGGCTGCGGCCTTCGCCTCGGCCTTCCGCTGCCGCAGCAGCTTGCCCATCGTCACCTCACGTAGCTCCTCCACGAGCTTGTTCTGCCGTTCGAGCTCGGAGGTGTCGTTCGCCCCGAACCTTTCGGGCGCTTCCACCGCGGACTCGGTCGCCGGCGCCGGCATCACCGGTGGCTCGGCGGACATCGGGGCGCCGGCCCCTTGGGCTCGGCGCTCGGCGATCTTGCGCCGGATCTCCTCCTGGATCCGGCGCGTGCGCTCGGCCTCGGCGGGATCGAATTCCGCCTCGCGCCGGCCCGGCTGAGACGCGGGAGTGATCCGTCCGAGCGTCTTCACCACCCCGCGGATGATCGAAATCACCACGAACAGGATGATGAAGACCGGGAGAAGATCGAAGAACCCGCGCACGGCTCGTCGGGCTTACTTCTTGCCCTCGGGATGGGCGATGCTGGAGCGCATGGCGGTGTCCGCCTGCACGTTCTCCATGCGGTAGTAATCCATGACGCCAAGCCGGCCGGAACGGAAGGCCTCGGCCATCGCGAGCGGCACCTGGGCCTGCGCCTCGACGACCTTCGCCTGCATTTCCTGCACGCGGGCCTTCATTTCCTGCTCCATCGCGACCGCGGCCGCGCGGCGGATTTCCGCCTGCGCCTGGGCGATGCTCTTGTTGGCCTCCGCCTGCGCCTCCTGCAGCTTGGCACCGACGTTTTCGCCGATGTCGACGTCCGCAATGTCGATCGAGAGAATCTCGAACGCCGTGCCCACGTCGAGGCCGCGGGCCAGCACCGTCTTGGAAATGCTGTCGGGTGACTCGAGCACGCTCTTGTAGCTCTCCGAGGAGCCAATGGTGGACACGATGCCCTCGCCGACACGGGCGATGATCGTCTCCTCCTTGGCGCCGCCGACGAAGCGGTCGAGGTGGGTGCGGACCGTGACGCGGGCCTTCACCTTCACCTGGATGCCGTCTTTCGCGACGCCATCAATGGTGGAACGGCCGCTCTCGGGATTCGGGCAGTCGATGACGCGCGGGTCGACCGACGTGCGCACGGCTTCCTCGACGGACTTGCCGGAGCCCTTGGTCGCGAGATCGATCGCGCAGGCGCGCTGCCAGTCGAGCGCAATGCCGGCCTTCTGCGCGGCGATGAGAGCGTGAACGCAGGCGATGACATTGCCGCCCGCAAGGTACTGCGCCTCGATCTCGTCCATGGACAGCTGGATGCCGGCCTTGGTCGCCCGGATGCGGGCGTCGACCATGACGCTGTAGGGCACCTGCCGCAGTTTCATCGCGAGCAGGTTGAGGGGACTGACCGGCGCGCCGGCGAGCCACGCGCGTAGCCAGACGCTGAAGAAGGAGAGAAAGATCGCGACGACGACAACGACGAAGACGCCAACGATCAGGAAGACGAGGTTGC
>CAYYGV010000129.1:0-10113 GCA_964471615.1 uncultured Opitutaceae bacterium | reverse complement strand
CGCCGGCGCGGGCGGCCTCGACCGCGGCGTTGAGCGCGAGGATGTTCGTCTGGAAGGCGATCTCGTCGATCGTCTTGATGATTTTGGAGATGTCGTCGGACGACGCCTTGATCTCGTCCATCGCGCGGGTCATCTGCTCCATGTCGGCCGCGCCGGTGTCGGCCGCGCCGCGGGTCTGCGCGGCGAGCGTCTTGGTGCGGTCGGCGTCGGCGGCGTTCTGGCCGGTTACCTTGGCGATTTCCTCGAGCGACGCGCTGGTCTCCTCGAGCGAGGCGGCCTGGCGGCTCGCGCCCTCGGACAGCTGCGTGCTGGCGGCCGAGA
This sequence comes from uncultured Opitutaceae bacterium, assembly GCA_964471615.1. Taxonomy (GTDB): domain Bacteria; phylum Verrucomicrobiota; class Verrucomicrobiia; order Opitutales; family Opitutaceae; genus Opi-474. The sequence continues at coordinate 9,792 of CAYYGV010000129.1, read as the reverse complement.
AACCCTCGGCCCGGCCGAAGATGTCGTCGGAGAGGCTAGAGAGGCCGTCGGAGAGGGCCTGCAGGCGCCGGCTGATGCGGCGCGAGAGCATCTGGACCGCGCCGACCGAGAGGAGCGCGAGCACCGCGATCGCAGTGCTGAAGCCCAGGGTCAGGCGGAGATTGCGCGAGAGGATGCCCTGCGTCGCGGTGCCGTTGGCGGTGGAGAGCGTGAACACAAAGCGGTTCAGGTCGCTGAGCGCGGCCTCGACCGCCGCGTTGTGCTTCGCCACGTCGCCGTCGAGGATCTTCATCGCCTCGTCAAATTCGCTCGCCTTGAGCGCCTTCTGGAGGCGCCCGGCCGCGGCGTCATACGCCTGCAGCGCGTCGGCGAGCCGGCGCTCGAGCGCGCGGCCGTCGGCGGAGTCCAGCCGCGAGCCGAGCTCGTCGGCCTGGTGGTCGATGTCCTTCCGGTACCCCGCCGCGGCCGCGGTCTTGCGCGCCATCGTCTCCTCGTCGCGCGCCACCACGAACTCGAGGTTCGTGAGGTGGTACTTGAGCGTCGCCTCCTGGAGCCGCGCGAGCGACTCCAGGGCGGGCAGGAGCCGCTCGCTGAGCTCCGCGCTCCGGGCCGTCCCGGTGCGGGACAGCTGGAACGTCGCCGTCCCGAGCACCACGATGAGTGCCGCGAGGAACGCGAACCCCAGCGTGATGCCGAGGAACGCGCGCTTCAGGTTGAGGGCGGAGCGGAGGGCGGGGGCGGAATCCATGGGGGGAAGGATCCGGGCGCTCAGGCGCCCGGGGTGAGGACGGCGACGGAACCATCAACGCTGGCGCTGTCGACGAAGCCGACGGCGCCCGCGGTCTCGGCGACGAACTTGCGGAGGTCCTCCTCCTTCTCGAAGACCTTCGGGGCGGTGCCGCCGCCGGTCATGGCGAGGCGGCGCCAGTGGTTGTTGAAGCTGCTGGCCGACTGGTCGACGTTGGCCTTGAGGAAGTCCTCGGCGACGGGGCCGCCCTTGAGGACGGCGAGCACGACGCGCGCGCCGCTGTCCCAGGACACCTTCTTGCCGAGAAAGATCGCCTTCACGGTGGCGGCGCTGAGCTTTTCCCCGGCGAGGTCCTTGTGGACGATCAGGGCGGGGGCGGCAAACGCCGGCGTGCCGGCGAGGGCCAGGAGGGCCACCCACGCGAGGCGGCGCAAAAATGAGGTTTTCATGTGACGGATGCTCCGGATTGCGGTTCGAGTGGGCTCAGAAGCTGAGCGTGGTCTTGACGGCGAGGACGTTCGTGCTGTCCTGGCGCGTGGCCGACGGATTCGGGATGCGCGGGGTGTTGAACGTCTGGTAGACGCCGTCGATGTGGTGGACCTCGACCTTGAAGAGGACGTGCTCGTTGTAGTCGTAGCGGAGGCTGACCGCGGTGTCGTACTGGTGGACGCCCGGGTCGCTCTTCGGCCGCGAGGTGTAGCGCTGCTGGAGGTCGCCGTAGTAGGCGCCGAGCTCGAACTTGTCGCTCAGGCGGCGCGAGACCGCGGTGTACCAGCCGTCCCAGCCCGAGTGGTCATTGACCGTGGGCAGGAGCGGGAGCGCGGCATACGCGAGGGCGCCGCCGCAGCGCTGCCACTCGGCCGCGAAGACCCAGTTGTTCCAGCTGTACTCACCCGAGTAGGTGTTCCACGAGAACTTCTCGAAGTTCGAGTGGAGGTTAACCGGCGAGTAGGCGAAGAACGGGCCGTCGGTGCTGAGGTTGGTGTAGTACGAGTAGGAGTAGGCGAACTTGAGGCCGCTCACGGGCGTGTTCCAGGTGAGCTGGCCGCCGGTGACGGAATCCATCTTCAGCCCGCTGGTGCCGCCGGGGAGCGCGTAGAGGCCCGAGTTGTTGTAGAACTCGGCCACGCCCTTCTCGGGGGACATCGGGATGTCGCCGCGGAACAGCTTGTAGTCGAAGGACGACTTGCCGGCGTCGATCGTGCCGTAGGCCATCGCGCCGTCGAACGAGGCGCTGAAGTCGCGGAGGATCGGGTTGTAGACCGCGGCAGGCAGGAACACGAACGGGCGGACGACGTCGAGGTCGAGCGCCTCGCCGTAGAGGCCCTTCGGGTACTTGACGCGGCCGACGCGGAGGCCGAACGCCGGGTTGAAATTGTAGTCGGCGACCGCCCAGTCGAGGATCACCTTGTCGGCGCCGAGGGAGCCGAGCCGCTGGGCGAAGACCTGGGCGCCGAGGCGGAAGTGCGCGCCGAGCGTGGTCGAGGCGTTGAACGCCATCTCGCGGAAGTCCCACGTGCCGCCCTTGTCGGCGGTCGGGTAGTTGTTGTTCGAGCCGTAGAGGTAACCCTGGCTGAAAAAGCCGCCGATCTGGACGTCGGAGTTACCGACCGGGATCGCGGCGGGGAGGCGGGCCGCCAGAGCGGCGCCGAGGGCGATGATCGCCAGGCGCAGGCCGGGGTGGCGGGGGGAGAACGTGAGTAGTTTCATCGGGGGGAGAGATCGACCCTTAGGGTAAAATCTGTACCCGCTAGGGAATTTCCTGAGGGTGCATTTGGGCTCAAGTTGCCCCGGCCGGTACCGAACGAATAATGCCGTCGGTGCGACCGCGGCGTGCATGTCCTCGCCTTTCCTTCTCATCCCGACCCGCCCTTTCCCGTCCGGCGGGGCGACCTGAGCCCCCATGGCCGGCGCCCCCACCATTGCCTCCCTGTTCGCCCAGCGCGTCGTGATCGGCGTCGGCGATGTCGCGGTCTCGAACAACGCGCAGGTCACGCTCAGCACGTACGCGCTCGGCTCGTGCGTCGGCGTCGTCGTCTATGATCCCGGCGCCCGCGCCGGCGGCCTGCTGCACCTGATGCTGCCCGAGTCGCAGATCTCGCCCGAAAAGGCGCAGGCGCAGCCCGCGATGTTCGCCGACACCGGCCTGCCCCTGCTCTTCCGCTCGATGGTCGGCCTGCGCGCGGAGCGCTCCCGACTGCGGCTGTTCGTCGCCGGCGGAGCCAGCGTGCTCACGGGACCCGACTCCTTCAAGATCGGCGAGCGCAACGTGCGCGCGACGATGGACTATCTCGCCCGCCAGGGCCTCGCGGTCCGGCGGTCGGACGTGGGCGGCACCGTGAACCGCACGCTCCACCTCGAGGTGGGCAGCGGCACGCTCGCGCTGAAGACCCCCACGGCCAACGACTCCTGGTCGCTCGCCGACTAGGCCGGGTCGGTCTGCCGCTGCCGGCATGCCTGTCCGGCAGAAGGGGCATTCGCCTCTCCGTCACCGGCGGAAACCCGCCGGCGTCGCCCGCGCCGGGTCAAAAAAAACCGGCCGGCGCCGAGGCGCACGGCCGGTTCCCCACACAACGTAACTGACGAATGAATCCGCGGCGGCGCACACCGCACGGGTTGTCTTCCCAATCGGACAACCCCCGCCCGACTTTAGGGCAAAGCCCACGGCCGGACGCACCACGGACCCGGCGAGGGCCTCGGCGCGCGTGGAACCGCCGGCGGGAAACGCCGCTCAGAGGTTCACGTTGCCGTGCGTCAGCCGGTCGTGCAGGCGCGCCGCGGCGCGCTCCATCACGGTGACCAGCGAGCGCTCCAGCACCTCCGGCGTGAAGCCGTGGCCCGAGATGAAGGGCTCGTCGAGGACGAACAGGAAACCTTCCTCCGGGACGCCGGGCCCGAGCGAGGCCGCGAGGTACTTCGCGGCGTGCAGGTGGGCGAGAAAATCATGCGTGTTGGACGGAGCCCGGGAGGGCTCGAGGCAGTACTCGGCGCCGTAGGCGTAGATGGACGGGAAGCGCCAGCTGCGCAGCAGCTGCGCCCCGACGCGGGCGTCGTCGTAGCCGAGGACATCGCGTTCGGCCTGGCGCCACGGGCAGGCCCGCGCCTGCTGGCGGGCGCGGATCGCGGCGAGGAACTCGCCGCAGGAATGGACCACGGCCAGGCGGCCAAGGTCGCACACCAGGCCCGCAGTGTACCCGGACTGCGGGTCGATGCGCTGGCTGTGCTCCGCCAGCACCTCGGCGGCGAGGGCGGTGCAGAGGGCGTGGCGGCAGAAGTCGCCCGGGTCGCCGCCGACGCCGGACTTGCCGACCCCCTCGTCCCAGCGGTTGACAAGCGCGAGCGCAGCCAGGCGGTAGATCTCGCGCTGGCCGAGGCGGACCACGGCGTGGGACACGGTCTCGATCGTCCGGCCCGCGCCGAAGTAGGCGGAATTGGCGAGGCGCAACGTCGCGGCCGCGAGCGCCGGGTCGAGCTGGATGATGCCCTCGATGTCGTCCGCCCCGCTGTTGGCGTCCTCCAGGACCGCGATCAGGCGCGGCATGAGGGCCGGAGCGCTGGGCAGGCGCAGGGCCTGCGCGCAGACCTGCTCAAGGGTGGGGGGAGTGGGCGTCACGGGCGGGGTGGCGGGGAGTCTCAGGCGGCGAGCAGCAGCGTACCCGGATCGAGGATGAGTGCAATGTTGCCGTCACCCAGGATGGCGCCGCCCGCCACGCCGGGCAGGTTCTGCATGAAGGCGCCGAGGTTCTTGATGACGACCTCCTGCTTGCTGACCATCTCGTCGACCAGCAGGGCCGAGACCTTGCCGGAATGCTCGACGATGACGACGATGCCGTCCCACGGCTGCTGCGCGTCGGCCGGGATGCCGAAGCGGCGGTGCAGGCGGTGCACCGGCACGAGGCGGCCGCGGAGGTCGAGGACCTCGCCCTTGCCCTGCACGGTGGAGATCGCGTCGCGGCCGGGCCGCAGCGCCATCTGCACCGAGGTGCTCGGGAGGATGAAGCGGTCGGCGCCGACGCGCACGACGAGGCCGTCGATGATGGCCATGGTGAGCGGGAGCTTGATCTTGAAGGTGGAGCCCTGGCCGACAGCGGAGGTGATCTCAATCTTGCCGCGGAGCTTCTCGATGTTCCGCTTCACGACGTCCATGCCGACGCCGCGGCCCGAGACGGCGGTGACCTTCTCGGCGGTGGAGAAGCCCGGGGCGAAGAGCAGCGCGTAGCACTCCTCGCGGGTGAGCACGGTGCCCGGGGCGACCACGCCCTTCTCGAGGGCCTTGCGGTAGACCTTGTCCGGATCGATGCCGCGGCCGTCGTCCTGGAGCTCGATCACGATGTTGCTGCCCTGGTGGTAGGCCTTAAGGCGGAGCGAGCCGGTCTCTTCCTTGCCACGCTGGATGCGGTCGGCCGGGGCCTCGAGGCCGTGGTCGAGCGCGTTCCGGACCATGTGCACGAGCGGGTCGCCGATCTCCTCGACGACGGTGCGGTCGAGCTCGGTCTCCTCGCCGCTGGTGACGAAATGGACCTTCTTGCCGAAGTCGCGAGCCAGGTCACGCGCGAGGCGCTCCATCTTCTGGAACGTCGGCTTCACGGGAATCATGCGCAGCGACATCGCGGTGTGCTGCAGGTCCTTCGTGATGCGATTGAGCTGGGCGACGTTGCGCTGCAGCGGCGAGCCGGTGTCAGCGTGGGCGCGGGCGGTCTCGAGCAGCTGGCTCTGGACGATCACGAGTTCGCCGACGACATCCATCAGCGAGTCGAGCTTCTCGGTGTTGACCCGCACGGTGGCGTTGCTCGGGCCGCGGCCGGCTCCGCTGGCGGCGGCGGCAGCGGGCGCCGCACCGGGCTTCGCCGCGGCCGGGGCCGTCGTGGCGGCCGCCGGGGACTCGGCGGTCGGCAGGGCCACCTCCACGCTGGCCGCGGGAGCGGCCACGGGCACCGCCGGGGCGGGCGCGGGGGCCGGAGCCTCGTCGACGCCGGTCGCGAGCCGCTTCACGGCGCGGATCAGGTGGCTGACCGGGATGATCTGGTCCGGGAGATGGCCGGACTCGAGCGCGCGGGCCAGCTGCTGGGTGAGCGCCTGCAGGGCGTCGCGGCTGCGGAGGATCTCGGTGATGATCGCGGAATTGAGCCGCAGCTTCTGGTTGCGGGCGAGATCGAGCAGCGACTCGACCTCGTGGGCGAGGGACTGCATCGGCACCAGGCCGAGGAAGCCGGCGTTGCCCTTGAACGTGTGGAAGGAACGGAAGATCGAGTTGAGCGCCTCGGGATGATCCGGCTCCTGCTCGAGGGCGAGCAGCGCGGCCTCGATCTGCTGGAGGTGCTCGACGGCCTCGCCGTAGAACTCGCCGAGCAGCTCGCGGTTCTCGTCGAGGTTCAGCGAGAGGAGGACGTCACCTGCGGCCGCGGGCTCGGCGGCGGGGGCGGCGGCCGCCGGGGCCGGGGCCGCAGCGGCGACGGTCGCGACGGGCTGGCGCGTGAAATAGGGGTTGATCGGCTGGCCCGCCTTCACCTGGGCCACGGCGTTCGGCAGCCATTCGACCAGTCGGCGGAGGCGGCCGAGCAGCTCGGAATCGTAGGGCTTGGCGGCGTCCAGCTGGCGCTCGAAGTCGGCGTGCAGCTCGGCCACGGCCTCGCGCAACCCGGGCTCCAGGCCGCACAGCTCGCGGAGGTCGCCCAGGAGGCTGTAGGCCGGAACCATGCCATCGTCGCGGCCGGGTTGTGCCAGAATCGATTCGGTGGCGAGGCGATTGATGATCTCCTCGATGGGGGCGAACTGATCGGATGAAATGGGCATGGAACGTTCCGGATTCGGTCCCCTTACCTTCGGCCCACTCCCCACCCGGCTTGAACGGATTTTTCCCCGGGCGTGGACCGGGAAAACCACCACCCGCCTAAGGAAACTCCTTAAACAAAGAACTTAGGGAGCCTGCCTAGGCGGCCGAAAAATACCCATGCCTGGTTACTTTCCGTGCCGGGCCCGATCAACCGAACCTTCCCCTGAACCTTGCCCGCCTGTCGGCCCCGCGGCCGGACCGGCGGTTAATCCGTCCATGCAATCCACCCGTACCAACCACCGCGTCCGCCGCTTCTTCACCGGCCTCATCGTTGTCCTCGTGGTCCTGAGCCTGGCGCTCACGCTCTGGCTCAACCTCCAGGATACCCGCATCCGCGAGCACAACGCCGCCCTGACGGCGGCCACCGAGCGGATCCGCTACGACATGCTCCAGATGAGCGACGGCATGCGCGGCATGCTGCTCGCCCCCGACAGCCAGACCGAGCGCAAGCGGAAATTCGACGCCGATGAGGACATCGAGAAAACCGTCGAGTCGCTGCAGGCGATCCTCCAGGACGACCCGGAGGTTGCCGCCGCGATCGGCGCGGTGGGTGAGTTCGACAGCAAGAACCTCAACGTGAAGGAGAACAAGGTCATCGAGCTGATTGGCACCGACCCGAAGGCCGCCATCCAGTTCTACAACACGGTGTACCTGCCGACGCGCCACGAGCTCGACCAGCTCGTCGAGGCCTTCCACGAGAAGGCGGACGCCGTCAACGCCGCGCGCCTCGCGCGCCTCACCCTCCAGACCAAGCTGGTGTACGGCGGCATCGGCAGCCTCCTGGTGATCTGCTTCCTCGTTTCGACGTACCAGTCGCGGGCCCTGAACCGCGAGCTGAACCGCATCGCCCAGGATTTGGCCCGCGGCGCCGAGCAGAATTCCTCCGCCGCCGCCCAAGTTTCGGCCTCGAGCCAGAGCCTGGCCGAGGGCGCGAGCGAGCAGGCGGCCTCCCTCGAGGAGACCAGCGCCTCGCTCGAGGAGATCTCGAGCATGACCAAGCGCAACGCCGAGAACGCCAACCAGGCCAAGGAGCTGGCCGCGCAGACCCGCGCCGCCGCCGACGCCGGCTCGACCGAGATGGACGAGATGAAGCGCGCGATGGACGCCATCAAGGCCTCCTCCGACGGGATTTCCAAGATCATCAAGACGATCGACGAGATCGCCTTCCAGACGAACATCCTCGCGCTCAACGCCGCGGTCGAGGCCGCCCGCGCCGGCGAGGCCGGCATGGGCTTCGCCGTCGTGGCCGAGGAGGTCCGCAACCTCGCGCAGCGCTCCGCCCAGTCCGCCAAGGAGACCGCAGTCAAGATCGAGGACTCCGTCCAGAAGAGCGCCCACGGCGTCGAGATCTGCGGCAAGGTCGCCACGTCGCTCACCGAGATCGTGACCAAGGCCCGTGAGGTGGACACACTGGTGGCCGAGATCGCCACGGCCTCGGCCGAGCAGACCCAGGGCATCGGCCAGGTGAACAACGCCATCAGCCAGATGGACAAGGTCACCCAGTCGAACGCCGCCAACGCCGAGGAGTCGGCCGCCGCCGCCCAGGAGCTCACCGCGCAGACCGTGGGCCAGCGCGAGTCCGTCGCCGCCCTCCTCGCCTTGGTCACCGACACCGCCCGCACCCCGGCGGCCCCGGCCGCGGCGGCCGCCGCCCCGGTGCCGGCTTCCTCCCCCGCCCCGGCCCCGCGGAGCCGCCCGGTCACCCGGCGGGCCGCGCCCCGGACGCCGGCGCCCCAGACCGCCGGGACCAACGGTTTCCACCGCCACGGCGACCACTTCGCCTGAGCCGGAGGATTTTCATCAAGAATCGGACGACACAGCCGATTTAACCCCGGGGCCTGTGTACCTGGTCGCCCCGGGATAATTTCCGGCCCCATCTCCCACCATGTCCACTGCCACCACTTCCGCCCCCATCCAGACCGCGAAGTATCTCACCGTCGTCCTTGAGAACGAGGCCTATGGCATCGCCGTCCTCAAGGTGCGCGAGATCATCCGCCTGCAGAAAATCACGCCGGTACCGCAGGTGCCCTCCTACGTCAAAGGCGTCATCAACCTCCGCGGCCGCGTGATCCCGGTCGTCGACCTGCGCGCCAAGTTCGGCCTCAAGGCCGAGTTTGCCGAGCGCACCTGCATCGTCGTGGTGCAGGTCAAGCTCCCGAACGAGCAGGTCGTGGCGATGGGCCTCATCGTCGACTGCGTCGAGGAGGTCGTCACGCTCAGCTCCAACGAGATCGAGCCGACGCCGGACTTCGGCGCGCGGATCGACACCGCCTACATCCTCGGCATGGCCAAGGTGAAGGGCCAGGTGAAGACGCTGCTCGACATCGACCGCGTCGTCGCCCCGGAGACGGTCCAGGCCCTGACCCAGACCACCTGAGCCGCGTTCAGGTCGCCGGCGGCGACGGCTGGCCCTGCAGCGCCAGCCGGATGCCCTCGCCGAGCGACACGAGCGTGAAGGGCTTGCTGAGGAAATTGGCCACGCCGCTCGTGCGGACGGACTCGATGTCCGCCGTGCGCATGTAGCCGGTCATGATCAGCACCGGCTGCTCGGGCCGCAGCGCCCGCATCCGCTGCACCAGCTCGATGCCCGTGAGCTCGGGCATCGTCAGGTCCGACACCACCAGGTCGAAATCCTGAGGCGCCTTCTCGTACGCCTCCAGCGCCGCCCGCGAGCGGTCGAACACCGTCGTGCGGTAGCCCAGCCGCCGGAGCATCGGCTTCGCCACCGACAGCACGAGCAGCTCGTCGTCGACGAGCATGACATGCTGCCCGCCGCCGCGGGGCGCCTCGGGCCGCGCCGCCGGCGCGGGCACCGGCGCGCTGGCCACCAGCGGGAAATAGAGCCGGAAGGTCGTGCCCACGCCGAGTCGGCTCTCGACCGTGATGGCCGCCTCGTGGTCCTGGAGGATGCTGTGCACGATCGCCAGGCCCAGGCCGGTCCCCTCGCCCACCGGCTTGGTGGTGAAGAACGGGTCGAAGATGCGCTCGACGATCTCGGGCGCCATGCCCGTGCCGTTGTCCGCCACGGTCAGACAGAGCGTCTGCCCGGGCTTGAGCGTCGGGTGCGCCGCGGCAAACGCCGGCTCGGGGTCGGCCGGCGTCAGGGCCACCGTCAGCACCCCGCCCCGCTGGCGCATCGCGTGCGCCGCGTTCGTCCCGAGGTTCATCAGGACCTGGTGCATCTGGGTCGGATCCGCCAGCACGAGGCTGG
>CAYYGV010000128.1:0-10149 GCA_964471615.1 uncultured Opitutaceae bacterium | reverse complement strand
TCGCAAATTTCCCCCGCAGACGCTACGCGTGCGTTGTCAGGCCCGGCGCATCTTTTGACTCTTTCACGCCTCCCAACAACAAGATATGCGCAGCGCTGGACAAACGGCGCGGAGCCGGTCCCTCCGCTCGCGGGCTATAGTTTGGGTGAACCTCAACCTAGGAGCACCATCATGAAACCCATGCTGTCGACCGCCCCCGCTCCGCTCACCGTCCTCGATCCGACCGAGGCTGAGATCCAGAAACTCGCCTACCACCTCTGGGTGGAAGGCGGCTGCCTTGAGGGAGTCGAGCTGGACAACTGGCTCGCCGCAAAGGAACTGCTCCGTCATCGTCACGGGCACGTCCATGGACACGCCGTCCGGGGGACGCATACCACCGCCACCATCCGGACCACGGCCAAGACGTGAATCATTTTTCCCTGCCGGTGATCCCGCTGGCCGTCGCGGTCAGCCTGTGCCTTGCGTTCACGTTCATCGTGTTCTTCCTGCGCGAGCACACGCGGCGCTTCAGCAATGCCGAGCGCGAGTCGCTCCTGCCGCTCGCCGAGGAGACGCCGCGCCTGGCCGAGCGGCCCGCGGCGCCCGCCGACCGGCCGGTCGCCCCTTCCTCCTGACCGCCCCAACTCTCCCCTCCGACCATGCCAGCCCAAAAAATCACGATTGAATACAACGACAAGGTCGTCCGCCAGTTCCTGCTCGCCACCGTCCTCTGGGGCGCCGTGGGCATGCTGGTCGGCGTCCTCATCGCCTCGCAGCTGAACTTCTTCCAGCTGAACTTCAGCACCGCGTGGCTGACCTTCGGTCGCCTGCGCCCGCTGCACACCAACGCCGTCATCTTTGCCTTCGTGGGCAACATGATGTTCGCCGGCGTGTACTACTCGACCCAGCGCCTGGTGAAGGCCCGCCTCGCGAGCGACTTCCTCTCGCAGGTGCACTTCTGGGGCTGGCAGCTGATCATCGTCGCCGCGGCGATCACCCTCCCGCTGGGCCTGACCCGCGGCAAGGAGTACGCCGAGCTCATCTGGCCCATCAACCTCGCCGTCGTCCTCGTCTGGGTCGTCTTCGCGGTGAATTTCTTCTGGACGCTGGCCCGCCGCCGCGAGCCCGCGCTGTACGTCGCGATCTGGTTCTACATCGCGACCATCGTCACGGTGGCGATGCTCTACATCGTCAACCACCTCTCGATCCCGACCAGCCTGCTCCACAGCTACGGCGTGTTCGGCGGCGTCCAGGACGGCCTGGTGCAGTGGTGGTACGGCCACAACGCGGTCGCGTTCTTCCTCACCACCCCGATCCTCGGCATCATGTATTATTTCCTGCCGAAGGCGGCGGGACGGCCGGTGTACAGCTACCGCCTCTCGGTGGTGCACTTCTGGTCGCTGGTGTTCGTGTACATCTGGGCGGGTCCCCACCACCTGCTCAACACCGCCCTCCCGGGCTGGCTGCAGAACCTCGGCATGACCTTCTCGCTGATGCTCTGGGCGCCGTCCTGGGGCGGCATGCTCAACGGCCTCCTCACCCTCCGCGGCGCGTGGGACAAGCTCCGCACCGACCCGGTGCTGAAGTTCTTCGCCGCCGGCGTGACGTTCTACGGCATGGCCACCTTCGAGGGGCCGCTCCTGTCCATCAAGTCCGTCAACGCCCTCGGCCACTACACCGACTGGATCATCGGCCACGTGCACGCCGGCGCCCTCGGCTGGAACGGCTTCATGGCCGCCGGCATGATCTACTGGCTGCTGCCCCGCCTCTGGAACAAGCCGCTGCACTCGACCAGCCTCGCCAACCTGCACTTCTGGATCGGGACGGTCGGCATCCTCCTCTACGTCGCCGCGATGTGGACCAGCGGCATCACCCAGGGCCTGATGCTCAACGCCACCACCGAGGGCGGCACGGTCCTCGCCTATCCCAACTTCCTCGACACGCTCAACACCATCCGCCCGCTGATGCTCATGCGCGTGGTCGGCGGCGGCCTCTACCTCACGGGCTGGATCGTCCTCGCCTACAACGTCACCCGCACGCTCTCGGGCGCGCAGGCCGTCAACGGCACGATCGAGGTCGTCGAGGAGGCCCCGGCCCCCGAGACCAAGATGGGCCTCGCCGAGACCTTCTTCAACGCCCCGACCGTCTTCTGCGTGCTCACCGTCGTGTTCGGCACGATGTGGATGGTCGGCGCCGACCTCGTCAGCACCGCCGGCCTCGTCGGCATGATCCTCTCGATGATCGCGCTCTACGCGCTCATCCCGTCGCGGCACCAGCTCTGGAACGGCTGGTACGAGAAGCTGCTGCTCAACGCCCTCCCCTTCACCCTCCTGACGTTCGTCGCGGTCGCCGCCGGCGGCCTGATCCAGATCGTCCCGACCGTGCTGGTCCAGAAGGCCCAGAACGTCGAGGACCGCATCCAGGTCCCGTACACGCCGCTCGAGCTGGCGGGCCGCGACATCTACGTCCGCGAGGGCTGCTACAACTGTCACTCGCAGATGATCCGCACGCTGGTGCCGGACGTGCTCCGCTACGGCCCGTACTCCCGGCTGGGCGAATCGATCTACGACCATCCGTACCAGTGGGGCTCCAAGCGCACGGGTCCCGACCTGGCGCGCGTCGGCGGCAAGTATCCCGACGTGTGGCACATCCGCCACATGGAGAACCCGCGCTCGATCTCGGTCGGCTCGAACATGCCCAACTACCCGTGGCTGCTGAGCAACAACCTCGATGCGTCCACCCTGCCGTCGAAGATCCGCGTGCAGCGCCTGCTCGGCGTGCCGTACCCGGCCTGGAGCGCGCAGGACATCTACGACTCCGTCGGCGCCCAGTCCCGGACCATCTCCCGCGACCTGCGCCTCGCCGGCGCCTATGTCGCCCCGGAGAAGGAGATCATCGCGCTGGTGGCGTACCTCCAGACGCTCGGCAAGTCCGTGCCGGTCCCGCCCAAGCCCGCCACCGCCGCCACCCACTGATCCCGCCATGTTCAAACGCCTGATCCTGGAGGATTCCTCCACCGTATACGTCCTGACCGCGTTCCTCGTGGCCGCGACGATCTTCCTGTTCATCACCTGGCGCGCGCTGCGCATGCCGCGCGCCCAGATCGACCGCTTCTCCCACCTCCCGTTCACCACCGACACCGACGGCCGCCATGACACCCACGCCTAATCCCACCCCGCACGACCAGGATCAAGTCCGTCCGCACGTCTTCGACGGCGACATCCAGGAGTACGACAAGCGCCTGCCCAACTGGTGGCTGGTGACCCTCTATGCCACCATGGTCTTCTGGGTCGGCTACTGGTTCTACTACGAGCGCGCCCACCTCGGGCCCACCAACGCCGCCGCCGTCGAGCAGCAGCTGGCGGTGATCGAGGCCAAGCGCCTCGCGTCCACCCCCAACCTGGACGATGCGAGCCTGTGGAAGATGAGCCAGAACCCGGTGTTCGTGGAGGCCGGCCGCGCGACGTTCAACACGACGTGCGCCAGCTGCCACACCGAGAAGCTCACCGGCGCCATCGGACCGAATCTCGTCGACCACCTGTGGATCCACGGCGGCAAGCCCACCGAAGTCCTCCACACCGTCACCAACGGCGTGCTCGCCAAGGGCATGCCACCGTGGGGCCCCGTGCTGGGTCCCAAGAAGATTTCCGAAGTGGTGGCTTATGTGCTAAGCTACCATCAGGAAGGCGAACCCATTGAGGTCCAGGACGTGTGGGTTCCCATCACTCCCAAGTAAGGCATGGCCGCACCCGCTCCGCTCCCGACCCGCGAATCCGTCACCACCATCCGGCCCGATGGCTCGCGTCCTTTCCTGTTCCCGGCTGACACCCACGGGCGGTTCACCCTCGCCCGGCGGGTCTCGGCGTTCCTGCTGATCGCGTTCTACCTGTCGCTGCCGTGGATCCGCATTGGCGGATACCCGGCGGTGTTCCTCGACGTCGCGGAGCGGCGCTTCCACCTGTTCGGGCTGACCCTCGCGGCCCAGGACATGTGGCTGCTGTTCTTCGTCATCACGGGGCTCGGGTTCTCGCTGTTCCTCATCACCGCCCTGCTCGGCCGCATCTGGTGCGGCTGGGCCTGCCCGCACACGGTCTTCCTCGACCACGTGTACCGGCGGATCGAGCGGCTGATTGACGGCGACGCGGTGCAGCGGCGCCAGCTGGACGAGGCCCCGCTCTCGGGCGGCAAGGTGCTGCGGCGGGTGGCGAAGCACACGCTCTTCATCCTGGTCTCGGGTGCCATTGCCCACCTGTTCCTCGCCTACTTTGTGTCTTTGCCCGAGGTCTGGGCCATGATGGGCGCCGCCCCTGTCGAACACTGGAGCGCATTCGCGTTCATGATGATCTTCACGGGCACCCTGTACTTCAACTTCGCCTGGTTCCGCGAGCAGCTCTGCATCGTGATCTGCCCGTACGGCCGACTGCAGTCCGCGCTGATCGACGACCACTCGATGGTCATCGGCTACGACACGCGCCGCGGCGAGCCCCGCGGCAAGGCCGGCACCCCGGGTTCCGGCGACTGCGTCGGCTGCAACCGCTGCGTCCATGTCTGCCCCACCGGCATCGACATCCGCCAGGGCCTCCAGATGGAGTGCGTGGGCTGCACGCAGTGCATTGACGCCTGCGACGACGTGATGACCCGCCTCCACCGCCCGCGCGGCCTCATCCGCTACGACTCGCAGAACAAGTTCGCCGGCCGAGCCACCCGCTGGCTCCGCCCGCGCACCGCCCTCTACGGCGTGCTCCTCCTCGTCGGCGCCAGCGTCGCCACCTGGGCCCTCAGCACCGTCAAGCCCGCCAACTTCGGCGTCACCCGCATCGTCGGCGCACCCTACGTCGTCTCCGACCAGACCATCCGCAACCAGTTCCTCGTGCGGCTCGTCAACAAGCGGAACCACGCGGTGCGCTTCGTCGTGTCCGTGTCCGACGCCCGCCCCGGCCTCACCCAGGCCGGCTTCCGCGAGCCGGTTGAGGTCCCCGCCCTCGGCGAGATCGTCCAGCCGCTCGTCCTCCAGCAGCGCCGCTCGGACTACAACGGCAACTTTTTCTTCGACGTGAAGGTCCAGGACGAGGCCGGCACCTTCCAACTCAAGCGGCAGGTCGACTTCCAGGGTCCCGACGTGCGTCTCCTGCGCGAGGAGGACGAGGAAAAGGAGAAGGAGAAGCGCCAGGGCCACTAGCCCGCGCCATCCCCGGGTCGCGGTCGCTGGCCGTCGCCCCGATCGCAGCGGAGGCCCGGAAAAACCCGGGCCTCCGGCGCCTCCCGCCGGCCCCGACGTTCGAATTTGCGCCGTCCTCCCCGAGGCCCACAGTATCGCCCCAGCCCATGACCGAGACCGCCCCAACGCCTCCGCGCAAGAGCCGACTCTGGCTCATCTTCGTGGCCGTGTTCGTGGCCCAGCTCGCGGTCTGGATCGCCTGGTTCATCCTCGCCTCGCGGCACCCGGTCGCCGAGGTGCCGCTCACCACCCGCCCCTCGCGGTGACATGGAATTTGCCGCCATCAACTCCCCCGCCACGGCCTTTGTCGCCGGCCTCGTGACCAGCCTCCACTGCGCCGGCATGTGCGGGCCGCTCGCGTGCGCCCTGATGCCGGTGCGCGACGACGGCAACGACCCGCAGGTGGTGAGCACCGTCTATCACGTGAGCCGCCTCGCCAGCTATTGCGCGCTGGGCGCGCTGGCCGGCGGGCTCGGCGCACTCCCGCTGTCGTGGGTCACGGGCTCCGCGCTGCGGTGGTTCCCGTGGATACTGGTCCTCTTCTTCGTGGCGATGGCCCTGCGTTGGGACCGTTTCCTGCCCAAGCCGCCGATCCTGGGCCGGGCGGCCCTCCGGGTCAGCGCGTGGTTCCGCGGGCGTTCCCGCGTGGCGGCCGCCGGCGCGCTCGGCCTCGCGACGCCCCTGCTGCCGTGCGGCCCGCTTTATTTCCTGATCGCGCTCGCCCTGCTCTCCGGCTCGGCCGTCAAGGGCGTCGAGTTCATGCTTGCGTTTGGCCTCGGCACCGTGCCGCTGCTGTGGCTGGCCCAGTCGCAGGTGCGCTGGATCAGCGCCCGGTTCTCGCCCGCGTGGCTCGCCCGGGTCCGGCTCGTGCTGGCCCTCGCCACGGCGCTGATCATCAGCTGGCGCCTGCGCGCCACGCTGGGCTTCCCGGGGCCGGATCCCTCGACCTTCGTCTGCCACTGACATGGCTCAGGCCGTCCCCGCCTCCCCAACCGCCACCCGCGGCCGGCCCTCCTGCCGGCATTGCGGCACGCCGCTGCTCCCCGGCGCGCAGACCGAGAGCGGTTTCTGCTGCGCGGGCTGCGCCTACGTGTTCCGCCTGATCCAAGAGCAGGGACTGGGGAACTACTACGACATCAAGGACACCGTGACGGCCCCCGCCGACGCGGCAGTGTTCCAGTCGCGGGACCTCACCTGGCTCGAGAACGCCCAGCAGCAGGCCGAGGCGGATGCGGCGGGCCGGCCGCCGGCGCTGACCCTCGACGTGCAGGGAATCTCTTGTGCGGGCTGCATTTGGCTGATCGAGCGGGTCTTTCAGCAGCAGCCGGGCGCCCGCGACATCGAGGCCAGCGCGCAGCTCGGCCAGATGCGGCTCCGCTGGATCCCCGGCGAGTTCTCGGCGGCGGACTTCGCGCGGAAGCTCCAGGCGTTCGGGTACCTGGCGGGCCCGGCCGGCGAGCGGCCGGCGGTGCCGGAGACCCGCGGGCTGGTCCGCCGGATCGGCCTGTGCGCGGCGTTCGCCATGAACGCCATGCTCTTCACCCTGCCGCGGTTCTTCGGCATGGAGAAGACGTTCGCCTACGCGAACCTGTTCGAGACGCTCTCCCTCCTGTTCGGCACGCTGAGCGTCCTGGTGGGCGGCACCTACTTCCTGGGCCGCGCGGTGCAGTCGATCCGCGCCGGGCTCCTACACATCGACCTGCCGATCGCGCTGGGCATCGTCGGCGCCTACCTCGGTTCGCTCTACGGTTGGTTCACCGACCAGACGGACTACATCTACTTCGACTTCGTCTGCACGTTCATCCTCCTGATGCTGATCGGCCGCTGGGCGCAGGTCGCCGCCGTCGAGCGCAACCAGCGCCGCCTGCTCGGCCAGCAGCCGAAGCCGCCGCAGGTGCGCCTTGCCACCGGCGGCACCATCCCCCCGGAGAAGCTAATCGCCGGGCAGGTCTACCACACCGCCTCGGGTCACACCGTGCCGGTCGAGTCCCGCCTCGAGTCCGAGGAGGCCGCCTTCTCGCTCGCCTCAATCAACGGTGAATCCACCCCGCGGTCCTTCCGCGCCGGCCAGCGCGTTCCCGCCGGGGCCGTCAACCTCGGCCGGGCCGAGGTCCGGCTTGCCGCCCTCCAGGGCTGGAACGAGTCCCTCCTCGCGCAGCTGCTCGCGCCCGCGGAGCGGGCCGGCCCGCGATCCCTGTTTCTCGAGCGCATCGTGCGCGGCTACCTGATCGGCATCCTGGCGGTCGCGGCGCTCGCCGGCCTGGGCTGGTGGTTCTGGAGCCACGACGCCCTGCGCACCGGGTCGGTTGTGACCGCGATCCTGGTCGTGTCGTGCCCCTGCGCGATCGGCCTGGCGTTCCCGCTGGCCGACGAGATGGCCACGATCGCGCTGCGCCGTCGCGGGGTGTTCGTCCGGAGCGGTGACATCTGGATGCGGCTGCACGCGGTCCGGCGCCTCGTATTCGACAAGACCGGCACGCTCACGCTCGAGAACCCAGTGCTCCGCGAGCCGGCGGCGCTGGCGCAATTGGCGCCCGAGGCACGGCGCGCGCTGGTCGCGCTCGTGCGCGACAATCCTCACCCCGTCAGCCAGTGCCTGCTGGAGAACCTCCTCGCCGCCGGCCCCGCGGAGCCGCTGGCGGGTGACGTGACAGAGACCATCGGGCAGGGCGTGACCCTGACCGCCGACGGCCGGACCTGGCGGCTGGGCCGTCCGGGCTGGGCCGCTCCGGCGCGCGACGCCGAGGTGGCCGGCTCAGCTGACGACTCGGAGATCGGCACCCAGTTCACGTGCGACGGCGCCCTGCTCGCGACCTTCCACTTCTCCGACGCAGCGCGGCCGGATGCGCGGGAGGAGCTGCGCGCCCTTTCCGGGCTCGGCTTCGCCACGTACATCCTGAGCGGCGACCACCAGCCGAAGGTAGCGCATTTGGCGGCCGAGCTCGGCCTGCCGGCGGACCAGGCCCTCGGTGAGCGCACCCCGCAGCAGAAGGCGGAGTGGCTGGAGCAGAACGGCGCTAACGAGACGATGATGCTGGGCGACGGCGCCAACGACAGCCTCGCCTTCGACCAGGCCCTCTGCCGCGGCACGCCGGTGATTCACCGTGGCCACCTCGGGCAGAAGGCTGATTTCTACTACCTGGGTCGCGGCATCGCTGGACTGCGCGCGCTTTTCCTCGTGAACGACATTCGCCGCCGCGCGCAGCGCACGATCCTGATCTTCTCGGTCGGCTACAACCTGCTCGCGGTCGGCCTGGCCGTGGCCGGCCACATGAACCCCCTGGTCGCCGCGATCCTGATGCCGCTGAACTCCCTGATCACGTTGGCGCTCGTGACGGGAGGGATGAGGCCGTCGTTTCGCTAGTGGGGGGAAAGTAACAGGTGCCAAGCACCAGGTAACAGGAAGCCGGAGCCGCTCAGAACAGCGCCAGGTGCCGCAAGCCGCCCTCGGCCGACGTTGCGGTGGCGGGGGCATGGCGATGACGGTGCTTGTGCGGCGTCGGCACGACCACGACGGGGCAGGCCGCCTTGTGCAGGACCCCGTGAGTCGTGCTCCCGACCAGCAGCTCGTAGAAAGCGGTGTGCCCATGCGAACCCATCACGATGTAGTCCGCGTGCAAGGTCCGGGCCTTGGCCAGGATCGTCGGGGCGGGCACCCCCACCGGGTTGATGAACTCGGTCGGAATCTCGTCGTAGCGCAGCTCGGCCGCGAGCCGACGGAGGTGCTGGTGGGCGGACCGCTGGCTCAGTTCCACGATCTCCCCGATGCTCTCCAGGTAGGGCGCATACTCGCTCGAGACCGCCGGCGGCTGGGTCACATGCAGCAGGACAATCCGGGACTGTTCCGCGTGCGCCATCCGGGCGGCCTGCGCCACGACGGACTTCGTGACGGTGGAGAAGTCAACGGGGACAAGGATCGTGTTCATGCACGCAGTATACCGGCAGCGGCGCGCCAAGGCAAAACCCGACTTGGCCGGCGGCGGGGCGCGGGTGCGGTCCCCGGAAAATACGAAACCCCCTCTGGTGGAGGGGGTTCGTAAAATGGAGCGGGCGACGCGACTCGAACGCGCGACGTCCACCTTGGCAAGGTGGTGCTCTACCAACTGAGCTACGCCCGCAAAATCAGGGTGTCAGAACTAGGGTGCGCCCCGGTGCCGTCAACAGCTATTTTTTGGCCTCTCGAGCGGGGCTGAAAATGCCAAGCGCCAAAGCGCCAAACGCCAAACAAACGGCGCAAGACCAAAGCGTGAGGCGGCCAATATTGCGGCGCTCCTTCTCTATCCAGCCAGCGCGCAAACCCCAGTTTGGCGTTTGGCGCTTTGGCGTTTGGTGTTTTCCACCCGCTATTTCAGCTCCAGCCGATCACCGCCCCGGTCGCCGGACTCGGGCTTGGACGACCGCTTCTTTTTCCGCCGGCCGTGCGAGTCGTGGTAATAGGAATAGTTGCTGGTGTAGTAGCCGTAGTCGTCGCCGGAGTTCACCGGGACCTGGTTGAGCACCACGCCGAGCAGCGGGATCTTGAGGCCCTCGACGATCTGCTGCGCGCGCACGACCATGCTTTGCGGGTTGCGCCGGTGCTGGATAAGGAGGATCGCGCCGTCGACGGCGCTGGCCAGCACGCTGGCGTCGCTGACCCCGATGATCGGGGGCGAGTCGAAGACGATCTTGTCGTACCGGCCCCGCAGCTCGCCAATCATGAGCTTGAGCTTGTTGAGGTGCAGCAGGCCGAGGGTGAAACCGCTGACCTCGCCCGCCGGGATGAAGTCGAGGTTCGGCGCCACCGCGGACTGGATCACGCCCTCGAGCGGTTGCTGGTTGAGCAGGTACTCGGAAAGACCCGGCACGCGCGGGCGCTGCGCCAGGTGATGCTGCGTCGGACGGCGCACGTCGGAGTCGATCAGGATGACCCGCTCCCCCGCCGCCGCCATCATGCGCACGACATGGTGCAGCGT
>CAYYGV010000127.1:0-10300 GCA_964471615.1 uncultured Opitutaceae bacterium | reverse complement strand
AGGTCCACCTCCGCGGCGAGCACGCCAATCTCCAGTACCGCATCAACGATGTCCTCCTGCCCGAGGGCGTCGGCGGATTCGCCGCCGAGCTCGACACGCGGCTGGTCGACTCCGTCGCGGTCCTGACCGGCTCCCTGCCCGCCCAGTACGGCTACCGCACCTCCGGCGTCGTCGACCTCCACACCAAGAGCGGACGCACCGCCCCCAGCAGCGAGCTGTCGGTCTACGGTGGCGCCCACGAGCGCTGGAATCCGTCCTTCGAGACCGGCGGCAGCCAAGGCGCGTTCGACTACTACCTGACCGGGAGCTACGACACGCACACGCTCGGCGTCGAGAATCCCACACCGTCCCGCGAGGCGATCCACGATCGCACCGAGCAGGCCAAGGGTTTCGCCTACCTGTCCGCCACGCTCTCGCCCACCAACCGGTTGAATCTCATCGCCAGTGTCTCGAGCTCGCGGTTCGAGATCCCGAACAATCCCGGCCAGGACGTCGCCTTCACGCTGCCCGGGATCACGACGTTTGACTCGTCCCGGCTCGACGAGCGCCAGCACGAGGACAGCCGCTACGCGGTGGTCGCGTACCAGCGCACGCTCGGCGACACCTCTCTGCAGGCCGTGGCGTTCACGCGCGCCAGCCGCCTCCACTTCCAGCCGGATCCGGTGGGCGACCTGATGTTCAACGGCGTGGCGAGCGAGGTGCGCCGGGATCTCGACTCGCAGGGGCTCGAGTTCGACGGGAAATGGGCCGTGGCCGAGCGGCACACGCTGCGCGGCGGGCTGCTCGTAACGTGGGACCGCGCCACCACCGACACCGCGACCGCGGTCTTCGCGACCGACGACGACGGCAACGTGGTGTCCAACGTGCCGTTCACGCTCGCGGACCACCAGCGCAAGCGCGGGACGCTTTACGGCGCGTATCTCCAGGACGAGTGGAAGCTCGGCGACCTCACCGTGAACTACGGCGCGCGCGCCGACGCCGTCGACGCCTACACCAAGGAGAGCCAGCTCAGCCCGCGCCTCAATGCCGTCTACACCCTCAACGGAGCCACAAGTCTCCATGCCGGCTACGCCCGCTACTTCACGCCGCCGCCACTGGAGATCCTCCAGACGGGCGACATCGCGAAGTTTGCCCACACGACCAACGCCCCCGAATTAACCACCAGTTCGCCGGTGCGCTCCGAGCGCTCGCACTACTTTGACGCGGGCCTGAATCACAAGCTGACCTCCGACCTCTCCGTCACGCTCGACGGCTACTACAAGGTCGCGCGCCAGCAGCTCGACGAGGGCCAGTTTGGCCAGGCGCTGATCTACGCCCCGTTCAACTATCGGTCGGGCCGGGTCTACGGCGTCGAGCTGGCAGCCAACTACACGCGCGACCGCTTCACGGCGTACGTGAACCTGGCGCTCAGCCGCGCCACGGGGCGCGAGATCACCAGCGGCGAGTTCCAATTCGAACCCGACGAGCTCGCGTACATTGCGACGCACGACGTCTTCCTCGACCACGACCAGCGCCTGACGGCGTCGTCCGGCCTCTCGTACCGCTGGACCAACACTCTCGCGTTCGCCGACCTGCTCTACGGCAGCGGCCTGCGCCGCGGCTTCGCCAACTCCGAGCAGCTCCCGGCCTACGCCCCGCTCAACCTCGGCGTCGAGCACACGTTCAAGTTCGGCGGCCGCCGCCAGCTACGCGCCCGCCTCGAGGTGCTGAACGTGTTCGACGACGCGTACGAGCTACGCGACGGCTCCGGCATCGGCGTCGGAGCTCCTCAGTACGGCGAACGCCGCAGCATCTACGGCGGCCTGTCCTGGACCTTCTAACCCCCAACCCCTCCGTCCCATGAAATCCATCGTTACGACTCCCGCTCTCCGTCCGGCAGTGTTGCTCGCGGTCGGATTCGCCCTCCTGCTCAACGGCTGTGCGCTGATCGGCGGCTCGGTTCCACCCGCCTGGGAAAACGTCCTGGTCTCGACCGTCTCATCGCCGAGCGTCGAGATCCTGCCCCCTCGCATCCGCCTGGTGGCCGGCGAGCCGATACTCGAAGGCAGCCTGCGCCGCGCCTACGCGGCGCCCACGAACCTCGGGCAGGCCGTGGAGGTCGTCGGCTACGACCAAGCAGGGCACGCGGTGCTGCAGCAGACCGTGGCGTTTGCTCCGGCCGAGCTGCGTCCCCGCTCGAACCACCCGTACAACGAAGGCACCTACCAACTGTCCCTCGCCCACGCCCCCGGCGGCATTGTTCGCCTCGAAGTCCGAATCGTCGCAGACCACCCAGCCACGTCTTAGATCCAACGCGGGCGGGTAAGACCTTTCACAGGAGGCAACGGAGGGAACGGAGGAGGAACCGCTAATTCGCGCTAATCCGCACTAATTCGGATCGGAACCTATTAGCGCGAATTAGCGATGATTAGTGGTTCCCCTGCTATCCCAGCGGGCGGGTGGATTCGGACTGTTTCAGCGCAGGCGGCGGCGTAGACTCCGGGCCAAAGCCGTTTAGCCATGCCGACGTACGACGAACTTCCCGGACCCGTCACCGAATGCGGGATCGGCTGCGAATTCGCGGAACCGCTGCCCACGAGCGGCGGCGAGTGGATCTGGTGCCGCCGTCCCGGCGCCTTCCAGCGCCTGTGCAGCTGGCGCACGCCCTGCCGGTTTTTCGCGGCCCGCGGCCGCATCATGGCCGAGCCGATCGCGTCCGAGCCTGGTTCCGACGGCTCGCGCGAGTCGGCCAGTTGAGGCGCGCCCTTTTTCGCGGCGGCGGTTACGGCACCTCGTAGGCCTCGACCAACACGGTGCCGCCGGCCTTCGACGCGTCGGTGACGTGGATCGTGTACGCTCCCGGCGGAAACGGGCCGATATCAAACGCCAGGTAGGCTTCCTCGCCGCCCGTGAGCGGAAACGCCCCGACCGAGGCGAACAGGCCGGTCCAATACTCCGGCGGCAGCACCACGGCGGCGCGCGCCCAGCCGTAGGGCTGGCCCTTCGAGTCGAAGAACGCGATGCGCGGCTGCGCCGCCGGCCCGGCCACGCCAAATGTGGCCAGCGTCGGCCCGACCGCCCGGATCAGCAGCGTCTTGGTGGCCGTGCCCGTGACCACGAACCCGATGATCTGGGTGTCGCTGCCCGGCTGCAGGCGCAGGCGCGACGAGAAATTCCCGGTGGTGCCCACCGCTACGACCTCGAGCTGGATGCCACAGGCGATCGTCGGAAACGGCGCGCCCGTCACCGTGTAGAGGCCGCTGTCGGCCGTGGTCACATTGCCCAGGACCAGCGTCGCATTCGTCGCGCCCGAAATCGGCTGGCCGTTCTTGCGCCACTGGATCGTCGCCGGCCACTCCGGCGGTAGCACCAAGCGGACGGATTCACCCGGTGGCACCCGCACGCGGCTCGGGCCGGCCGGGGCCACGATACCGTTCGCGATATCCAGGTTCATCGTGAGGATCGTCACATTGCCCGCCTGGCACGGCAGGGCCAAGGCAGTCAGTCCAAGGAGCAAGAGCGCGAGCAGCGTCTTCATGGCGAGGAGCGGGAGTGTCTCCCGTGTAGCCCCAGACAGACACGCCCGCAAGGCCGAAGGATCCCACGGAAACGATCAAAACAAAAACCTTGGGTGCCCACGGAACACACGGAATACACTGAAGCTCTGGATCGGATTCCGCGTGTTCCGTGGGTTCCGTGGGCAATCAGGGTTGGAGTTCGAAGCGGACCACCCGTCCGTTCTGGAACCACACCCGCAGCGTCGCGCTGGTCACATCGCTGTCCGGCGTGCCCGCCCGCGACACGCCCTCGCCATACCCGCCGCCGGCGTTGGGATCGCGCACGTCGCCGACCGCCCCCATCGCGCCCCGGATGCTGCCGGTGACCAAGGCCTCCGACGTCCCGATCCGCCGGTACAGCGACTGCCCAGCCCAGCGGCGCGAGGGATAGAAATTCCGGTAGATCCAAAGCTCGCCCCGGCCATCGTAGGCCGGCCCCGTCTCCGACGGGCGACCCAGCGCGATGTATACCATGTCCGCCGTGTAGCCGCCCTCGATCAGGCCGTCGCGGACGTTTTCCTGCTGACGGGCCGTCAGCCGGCCAAAGATCTCCGCCTTCTCGCTGGCCCGCGACGCCGGGCTGGAGGCACAGCCGCCCAAGGCCACCGCCAGGAGCGTCGCCATGATCCCCGCGACTGTTATCGCTCCGGCGCGCTTCATGGCATCGCGAGCTCCTGGCCCAGTCGGACGTCGCGGCGCTGCGCCCGCAGCCGGAGGCGTTGCAGTTCGAGTTCCTCGCGCAGCGCCTCGAGTTGGTCTGGAGCCAGCTTCGGCGCGACAGCGTCGATCACGGCTTGGTGCGCGGACGGGATGCGGTCAAGGAACGCGTCCCACGTCGCCACCGAAGGCCGGCCAGACGGAGGAACGGCCTGGTGCGCGTGGAGCGCTGCGCAGAGAAAGTCCATCTGTTCCACCGTAAGCGGGGCGCCCCGGTACGCCAGCACTTGGTTGACGCTTCCGACCACGAGGCGTTCCGGCAGCGTGGCCACGTAGGCATCGAACTCCGCGCCGAGCGACTCACCGCCGGCCGCGACCAGTTTCGCGCGGACCTGCGCGGCGACTTGGTCGCAGTACTGGTCCATCGTGACGCCGCCCTGCCGCGCCGCCTCGCGGGCGCCGGCGAGCTGGTTTTCCCGCTCGGCCACGATGGTCGCGACGCGTTCCGCCAAATCGCCGGGACGCTCTGCCTGCAAACGCGCCAGCCACGGCGCGAATTTCCGCCGGGCGTAGCTCGTCAGGTAGGCCACGCGGGCCGCGCGCTCCGTCTCCGTCGGAGGCGACAGCGTGGTTGGCGGCAGACGCCGACCCGGGTGGTCGGGCTCCAGCCGGCTCAGCAACACGACCGTGACAGACACGGCCACGCCCAGAAAAAGCCCGAGCAGCAGGGATTCGCGTTTCATCGGTCGGCCAAAAAAAGGGCGGCGCAGCCTGACCGCTGCGCCGCCGAACTCCCGGAGAGGATCAACCGATCAGGACGTTGATGGCCGGCCCGCCCGTCTGATAGGCGCAGTTGTAGTAGTAGCCGGACGCGTAGTCGGTATCGACGACCACCGTGAGGAGGTAGCCGTACGAGAAGGTGGTGCTGCTCCAGTCCACGATCGGCGGCGTGAAACCGCGCGGGTAGTCGAAGTCCCAGCTTTCGTCGTACTCCGTCATGGCCGTCTGCTGCTGATAGCCCTGGCCATGCGAGAACACGTACCAGATCTGCGCGCGGGAGGACACCGCGAGAGCCAGCCACAGGATCGTGGCCGCGAGGATTCTGCCTAATGGGGATTTCATGGGTTTGACCTTTGGGTTTGCGCCGCGCCGGCGAACGAAAGGCGACGCGACCCGGGCGATGCTGGAAATCCCGCGCGACTTTGCACGGCCGCCGACAGCCTTTTCTAAGGCGCCCGCGCGGCGCTTCCGCTAGACGGGGTGCCAGTCGGTGATGCGACAATCGCGCCGCGGAACGACCCAGCTCCGCCTCACTGTCATCCTGAGCGCAGCGAAGGATCCAGTGCGACTCGGCAGAACGCTTCGGCCACGCTCAACTGGATCCTTCGCTACGCTCAGGATGACACCAATGGCGAGCGGACCGAGGTGCTGCGGCAATGCAGTGCCTCGGTCCGCGAGCATTCGATCGAGGATCGATCCGTGTATTCCGTGTGTTCCGTGGGCAAACCCAACCGCCCTACTTAACCCGCCAGCGGTCCAGCGCGAATCCGAGCGAGCGCGCCGTCGCGGTCGGTTCCTTCACTGGCGGACGATCGGACGTCAGCTCCAGGTCGTGAAAGCCCATCGGATGCTGCCCTAAATCCAGCTCAAAGGTCCGCGGCTGCTCGTCGAGCGGCAGCGTTCCCACGGTCTTTCCCGCGAGGCGCACCGCGACCGTCTCGCTCTGCCGGGCGTGCAGCGTCAGCCGCATCCGCACCGGCACCGGATGCGACTCGCGCACCACCACCCGCAGCGTCGCCGGGCCCGCGGCCCACCGCCAGGTCCGCCGGCCGTTGCTTTCCTCGTCGTACCAGCCGGGTCCAACCGTGCCGTACACCATCCGGCCCGGATAATGCAGGATCCAGCCTTGCGGCAGGATCGCCAGGTCGGCCGGCTCGCCGCGCCGGATCGCACCGCACTGTTCCAGCCAGTGGTAGTCCGGCGGTGTCTCCTTCACGAAGCCGCCCACGTTGAGCAGCACGGCCAATAGGCCCGCGCCCCGCAGGACCCACGCCGTCGCGCCAGTCGCGGTCGCGCCCGCCATGATCACCAGCCACGCCAGCAGCAGCCGCGGCACGTAGAAGTAGCTGTCACCGTTCTCGAGTTCCACGAAGGTCCACGTGTCCGGCCGCAACCGATAGATGCACGCCCCGGCGATCAGCACGAACGCCAGCGCGAGCGTCATCCGCTGCGGCCGCGCCGGATCGGGACGCATCACCCACCAGCCCACTCCCGCCAACCCACCCGCCAGCAACAGCGCGGGCACGGGCGCCGGCAACAGCAGCGCGAGTTTCGGGCCGAGCAGCGGCCACGCGATCAGGCGGACACCGAGGACGTGGATCAGCGAGCCGGGATTCAGCGTGTGATCCTGCGGCTCGAATCGCGGCCCGGTCGTCGCCACGAGCGTGGCCTGCAGCAGCGCCAGCGCCGCCGCCACCGCCAGCACGACGCCGGAATAACGGTCGCGCTCCCGCGCCCAACGCAGGACGAACAGCGGCAGGAACACGATGACGAACGGGCCCGTCAGCCCGATCACCACGAGTATCCCGAGGTCCCGCAGCCACTGGCCCGGCGTGCGCGCCGGCGCGATCAGCGTCTGCTGCACAAGGAAGAACGCCGTGAGCCAATGCAGGTTCGTGAGGTTGAGGAAGGTCTCGCCGGCGTTCGCCACCAGCACGAAGCCCAGGATGAGCCACGGCTTGCCCGGGAGCACGAGGCGCGGCGAGGTCATCCGGGCGAACAGCGCCACCGCCACGCCCAGCGCCGCGACGGTGTAGAATCGAGGCCATTGCGCGACGTCGGTGGTCGCGCCCGCCAGCCACGCCAGCAGCCGCGGCAGCGTGTGCAGGTAGCCGCGGTACGGCAGCAGCAGCGCCCCGAGGCCGTGCGCCTCGTTGTCGAGCAGGTGCACCGAGCCGTCCTCCGCCCAGAGCTGCGGATGCGACAGCGCCCAGGGTTTCATCGCCACGACCAGCAGCGTCGCGCCGGCCACCGCGGCCCACTCGAGCCGGCGGGATCCGGCGGACGGGACGGAGCTGGGCGACGGCAACGGCATCGGCCGGCACCATCCCCTCCCCGCCACCCGCCGGGCAACGCCGAAATGCGCCGCCGGACATTCGGCCCGGGGATGCGGCGCATTAGGCCGGAGCGTAGTTGGCCCCGGCGCGGCCTTGGGATTTGCCATCGTGCGCGACCGGCGGCATCCTGTCCGCAGGATGAAAGGCTGGCTGACAGCCTGTTCGTTCGGAGTGCTCCTTGGCCTGACGCTCCCCGCCCAGGAGGTCACCCTCAGCGCGCCGCCGGGCCGCGTCACGGTCATCTCCCTCAACGGCCCGATCGGGCCCGCCACCGCCGAGTTTGTCTCGCGGGCGATCGCCACCGCCGCCGCCCGGCAGTCCGAGTGCCTCGTCATCGAGCTCGACACGCCCGGCGGCCTGCTCGAGTCGACCAAGCAGATCGTCCAGGCCTTCTATGCGTCGCCCGTGCCGGTCGTGATCTACGTCACGCCCTCCGGCGCCAACGCCGGCAGCGCGGGGTGTTTCCTCACCCTCGCGGCCGAGGTCGCCGCGATGGCCCCGAACACCAGCATCGGCGCCGCGCATCCCGTGGAGCTCGGGGGCCTCGGCGGCAACGAGCGGCCCGACGAGGTCATGACCAAGAAGCTGGAAAACTTCGCCGTGAGCTACATCGAGGCGATCGCCAACAAGCGCGGCCGCAACGCCGAGTGGGCGCGCGCCGCGGTGCGCGACAGCGCGAGCATCACGGCCGAGCGGGCGCTCGACCTTCGCGTCATCGACCTGCTGGCCCGCGACCTCCCCGACCTGCTCCGCCAGCTCGACGGCCGCAGTGCCGGCGGCCATCACCTCCGCACGGCCCAGGCGATGGTCGAGCGGCTCGAGATGCTCACCCGCGAGCGGGTCTTCCACGTGCTCTGGCGGCCGGAGGTGATGTTCGTCCTGATGCTCGTCGCGATCTACGGGATCATCAGCGAGCTCAGCAACCCGGGCGCCATCTTCCCCGGCGTCGCCGGCGCCATCGCCCTCGTGCTCGCGCTTTACATGGGCACGGTGCTGCCGGTGAACGTCGCGGGCGTCGCGCTCATCCTCCTCGCGGTGGGCCTGTTCGTCGCCGACCTGTTCGCCGCCACGCACGGCGTGCTGACCGTCGGGGGCATCATCGCGTTCTTCCTCGGCTCGCTGATGCTGTTCGACCCGGCGCCGCCGGCGTTCCGCCTGCCGCTGCTGGCAATCGTGCCGGCCACGGTGATCACGGCGCTGTTCTTCCTGTTCGTGGCCGGGGCCGGCCTTCGCGCGCAGCGGCTGCCGGTGAAGGCCGGGCACGAGACGATGCTCGGCCAGGTGGTGCTGGCGCTGACGCCGATCGGTCCCGAGGCCGGCACGGTGCGTATCGAGGGCGAGCAGTGGAGCGCGCGGTGCCCGACACCGGTGCCGGCGGGCGAGCCGGTGACCGTGATCGGCCGGCGCGGCCTGACTTTGCTGGTGAAACCCCAAACTCCGGAGGCCCCATGAGCATGCAAACGTGGATGGATTTCCTGTCGTGGCTGATCCCGCTGGTCGTCCTGTCGATCCTGGTCCTGCCCAGCGCGATCCGCATCCTGCGCGAGTACGAGCGCGGCGTCGTGTTCCGCCTCGGCAAGCTGCTCCGGGCGAAGGGCCCGGGCATCGTCCTGCTCATCCCGGTCGTCGACCGAATGGTCCGGATGGACCTGCGCGTGGTGACGATCGACGTACCGAAGCAGGAGATGATGACCCGCGACAACGTGCCCGTGACCGTCGACGCCGTCGTCTACTTCCGGGTGGTCGACCCCGAGGCCGCGGTCGTGAAGGTCGAGGACTACCTGAAGGCGTCCTCGCTGATCGCGCAGACCACGCTCCGCAGCGTGATCGGCCAGGCCGAGCTGGACGACCTGTTGGCGCGCCGGGACAAGATCAACCAGACCCTGCAGGAGTTCATCGACCGTCACACGGACCCGTGGGGCGTGAAGGTGACGGCGGTGGAGGTGAAGGACGTGGTGCTGCCCGACGACATGAAGCGCACCATGGCGAAGCAGGCCGAGAGCGAGCGCGAGCGCCGCGCGAAGATCATCAACGCTGAGGGCGAGTTCCAGGCCGCCGAGAAGCTCGTGCAGGCCGCGACGATGATCAACTCCCAGCCGATCGCGTTGCAGCTCCGCTTCCTCCAGACGATGCGCGAGATCTCGAGCGAGCACAACACGACCACGTTCCTGCCCGTGCCGATCGACCTGTTCGCGCCGTTTCTGAAGAAATAACTCCCGCGGGGCGCGGGGAAATTCGAAATCTGGAATTCGAAATTCGAGTTCCGGATTTCGCGCTTTCGCTCTTGGGTGGCCGCGAAGAGGCGCATAAGGCGCAGATCGATCCGGCGGATGCTGGTCAGGATCCGGACAGCGCACCGCTCTAGCCCAAGTCTGTCATTCTGAGCGCAGCGAAGAATGACAGGCGGAGAAGTCAGGCCCGAAGACACAGCCAGACCATCCGCGCCTGCCGGCGAGAGTCCACCGAGTGCCCAGCCGCGATTTCTTGCGCCTCCTGCGCCTTCTTGCGGCAAAACAAATCCGGAATCCAAAATCCGGAATCAGCCGCGCCTCGGCGCGGCTAGATTCGCGTCAGGATTTGACCGACGCCCTCGCTGGGGCGCGGAATGACGTTCGACGAGATTACTTTCCCCACCCGCTCCGCGGCCTCGCGGCCGGCGGCCACGGCGGCGGTCACGGCGGCGACGTCGCCGGCGACGATCACGGTGATGTAGCCGCCGCCGAGCTTTTCCTTCGCGATCACGCGGACCGCGGCGGTCTTGCAGGCGGCGTCGGTCGCGGCGGTCACCGCGGTAAAGCCCTGCGTTTCAATGAGGCCCAGCGCCTCGGGGATTTCGTTCTTGTCGGCCATGGTGCGAGCCCGGCGTCCCGGGATAAAAACAACCTCCTGTTGAAGAAGCGGCTGATACTCCGGCGGGCCCTCGATCACAGTCCAAGCCTCCGCATCCGGAGAGTCGAGCACTTCCGCCGTCAGGGCCGCCTGCATCTCCGC